>CAMJPH010000080.1 GCA_946407715.1 uncultured Bacteroidales bacterium
CGATGGCGAGCCAGTAGGCCGTGACATCGTAAGTCTTGAGTGCCAGCGGGTCGCCTACGACGGCCATCTCGCCCACATCCTTGCAGGTGAGTTCGCCGCCAAAGAAGGTGTCCGGCAGGTCTCCTTTGGCTGCCAATTCCTTGTAGGTCTGGCAGATACCGCGCGCCGAGGCGTACATCTCCAGACAGCCCTTGCGACCGCAGCTGCAGAGCCGGTCACCGAGCGGGTTGACGATGGCGTGTCCGAGTTCGCCGGCCATACAGCCACGCCCGTGGATAAGTCGGCCATCGACGAAGATGCCGCTGCCCACGCCTGTGCCGAGGGTGATGGTCACGAAATGCTGCATCAGCTTCGCGCCGCCGTAGATGTGCTCGCCGAGGGCGGCTGCGTCCGCGTCGTTGGAGAGCGTCACCGGAATGTTCAGCATCCGCTGCAGCATCTCACATATCGGAATCTCCTTCTTCATCCGCAGGTTTGCCGTATCCGCCCCGATGCAGCCCGTGTCGAAATGGGCATTGGGAGCGCCAATGCCGATACCATCGACTTCCGAAAGGCCGTTCTCCGAAAGTATAGTACGGATAGCCCCGGCCATATCAAGGATGTAAGGATGGTGGTCTTCGTATTCGGCAGTCTTCAAAATCTTGTGTTGCAGCACTTTGCCCTCCGGATTCACCAGTGCGATATCCGTGTTGGTGCCGCCTATGTCAATGCCTATGGCAAGATTGTTCATCGTTTTGATTTTTTCATTTGACAAGAATGGGAAACAACAGCTGCATTGCTTTATTTTAAACTAAAAAGGGGATAATGTTATGGACTTTATTCACCACAAAAGTTCGGTGCTGAGGAAGACCGGGCCGTCTTTGCAGACGCGTTTCATGCCGTTTTGGGTGTGGATGCTGCAGCCGAGGCAGGCGCCGAGTCCGCAGGCCATCCGATGCTCCAGCGAGCAGTAACAGGGAACATGGGCTTCCGCGCACATTGCGGAGACCTTGCGCATCATGATTTCGGGTCCGCAGGTGATCACGCAATCGTATCCTTCCGGTTTCAGCAGATCCGTGACAAAACCTTTGTAACCCTCTTCGCCTTTTTCAGTGGAGACGAAGATACTGTCGCACCACGTCTCAAAATCCTCCACGCCGAAAAGGACATCCCGGAAGCCGAGGTAAGCATCAACCATGACGCCAGCCTGGGTCAGCTGTTTGGAAGTCTCGCACAACGGGGGGACGCCCAATCCGCCACCGACGACAGCCACTTTTCCTGAGAGTTTCTCGCATGGATAGCCGTTCCCGCATGGTCCCAGCAACTTGATGGACGCACCTTTCTCCAACAGTGACAGAATTTGGGTGCCTTTACCGACCAGGCGGTACATGAACCACAGTTCATCCTTTTCCGCCTTAAAAACACTGATCGGACGCATCAACGTAAGCTCCTTGTCCCAGCTCTTCAACATATAGAACTGTCCCGCTTTTGCTTCCGCGCCATCACGTTCCACGCGTAGCACAAAAACGTCATCCGCAACCTGTTGGTTTTCTACCACTTTAGTGTCAAAACATCTCATAATCAGATTATTTCAATGATATAAATCCAATTTATTTCAAACGGCGAAAATAGGAAAAAATCAGTATGGAAGCACAATTTTTTCGGTGGACAGCAACGTGTTGCCCCGCATGATGCGGAACAGATAGATTCCTCCGCTCAAATGAGACAGATCAACAGTGGTATGATCTATAAACTCCCCTAACTTCAGCTTTCTGCCAGCCATGTCAAAAACGTCAAAGTGGATGGGGAAATTCTTTAAGATTGAACCGGAATCGGATTCGGAATCTGTTGGTTGGTACGTTATCAACACTCTTTTTCCTGAAGATAATACCAACTGAAGATTCGGCTTTTTATTCTGAAGGGTTTCAGGCAGCTTGGTTTTCACCATTTTTGTGGTTGCTGTTGAGCGCAATCCGGCAATGTTTTCCACAATAACGCTGAAAGAGACAATTTGGTTGGCCGTATAGGTGTAACAATCGTGGCAGGACAACAACGTAATGTTATCAGTCCAGTTCGGATTCCACTGGCAATGGTTGCAAGGGGAATTATGGTAATAGTAATGACAGACGCCGGATTGTTCATCGGAAGAAAGGGGCCACGAAGCGGAGACATGCACCTGCTGGGAGCCATCAAACAGTGTTTCGTAATTCAGCTGCAGTGCGATGTCCTCGACTGCGGGCGGGGCCGTATAGTCAACACGCAACAGTTTTTCGGTCAAGGTCGAAAATTTGTACGCTTTGTCCACCACAACAGACTTCAGCTTGGCACGCCCAAGCCCGTACGATGCTTGCGTTTGTATGTTGCATGTACTCGCATTGCCAACCGTGATATGAACTGACGAGGTCCGTGAGCCATATACACGCAAATTATCCACGCAAACCGAGGCGCGCCGTGTCACAAAACCGATATAGGAGTCCGTTGTGGTGGCAAGCACATTGTCCACCGTCCGCAACAGCTTGTTCCCGTGCCGCATCACGATGATTTCCCCGCTGGAATGATCATAGATGACCCGGCAAAAATAGGAGGTCTCATCCATAAAATAGACCAGTTCGTTTTTCTTCAGCAGCCGCCTGGCACCCAATATGAGCCGATATACGCTGACGGTATGGTTGGATTTGTCGAAACAGACCTCATACCCCGAAAACAGTGAGGTCAAGGAGGGGGCATTGTTGCAATTGAAGAAGAACGAGCACTTCTCCCCGCCATTGAATTCCAGGAAAAAGTCGAACAGATAGGCCGTGTGTGCGGAGCCGTTATAATGTGCCGCCACACCAGAGTAGTCCGTAGAGGAATTGTTTTGGCACAAAGCACCATCATATACCGCCCAATGATTGGATGTGTTGTTCACCCACACGTTCGGATTCAGAGTATGGTCGAAATTGTCGCAGAGGAAGCCCTGGTCGCTGTGGGCGTACCACCCCACCCCGTCGGACTCCATAATCTGGTAGAAGGCCCATTTGATGCCGGAGTCGTCCGTATCGGTGAAGGTCGCGTCAAAATCACGCGTGATCCACTGGGTTTGGTCGAGGTTGATCTGTGTCTGCGGGTTGGCGTGGTCCACCACCGGTGGTTCCTCCTCCGAATCGTCCTCTTCCTCTTCTTGGTCATCACCTCCGCCAGAATCACCACCATCTCCACCATCGCCAGTACCACCATCGTCGTCACCACCGTTTCCTCCTATGTCCTCGCCGCCGTCGTCACTATCTCCACCAGGAGACTGCTGACAGGCGGACCATTGCGCCCTCCAGCCGGCGGCTGTCGTGGCGCAGTCTGAGCGGAACTCCACCGTCATGTCTTCTCCTGCCGCCACCACACGACCCGGCGAGTAGGTGTTCCAACGCCCGAGCAACGGGGAGAACTCCGAAGCGCCGTTGTAAATCCACAGGAAATCGTAGTCCGGCTCTAAGTCGAACTGTTGGAACTCCAGCGCTATGCTGTCCGCCCCCGCAATATGGATGTGGTACATCTTCCGTTCATCGTCACCGTAGTTGCCCGTCTGACCACCGGAATCCGTCAAGATGCCCGTCTGCGAGGTCAACAAGGTGACCGTAGGGTTGTCGTTGATCAGCTTGTAGTACAGATTCCAGTTCCAGTAAGGGCCGGGATCCGTGTGCGTCTGGGACGGGAAATGCTGGTGTCCTCGGATTTGCGTGCAGGCGGTAGCCCCTCCGAGACTGTGGACACCGTAGTTCAGCACGGTCCCGTCATCCAGCGTGTCGCGATAGAAAACACGACGCGGGTTGATGTTGCTGCGGCGGGAGCAGATGTCTTTCACGAGGTTCGCCGACGACTGATACATGTTCGTGGTGAAATAGGAGGCGATGTCCCCGTATGCCTCATGCTCGATGCCGATGGTGTAGCTATTGGCAACCCCCACATGCCACGCCTTGTCCGCTTCGCGCACCATCTGGGTGACCTGCCCGTCCATGGAGCGGATGACGTAATGGGCGGAGACCTTCGCATTGCAGTTCTGGAACCAGGCGATGGCACCCGAGTACGTTCCCTGCGTGTAGTGGATGGTCACCGCGGTGACGGTCGTCCCGCCCCTACCGGAAGTATAGTTGCACGTCGCGGCGGGATTGTAAATCGCGCCGGGATAGTCTGTGGCGGTGCAGGAGCGTACACCGCCATTCGTCCTTACCTCTGCTTTGTCCCCTCGGAGCCGTGCATATTCATCCCCGAACAGCCGTTCGAAATCCACATTTCGCGCAGACCCGCCATAGGCAGCGTTATCCGGGTCGCTCAGGAACCAATATATCATATAAAGGAAGCTGTTCATCGCGAAACCGTCCTCCTGCCCGTCCGGAATCGGCAACTCGCAGAGATCCGCGAAGATACGCCGATACTGTTCCAAGGAGTCGCCAAAGCAGCCGTACTCCCGCTGTTTTCGGGCGAAGACGCAGGCGTAGGCCTTGACCGCCGTTCCCGGATCCCACAGTATCGCATCTAACGGATACGGACTATGAGCCGCCAACAGCCGCGCATTCTCCCTGAAAAAACCCTTCCCATGGAGGGTCAACCCCATGATGGAATAGGTACGGGGGATTTCCGAGGGATCCACCTCCGCCGTGTCCATCCGCACATTCGGATCAAAGCGGGTATATTGGAACGCCACCGCCTCCAACACCCCTCGCGGAAGCGTCGGGTAGTCCCGGTAAGCTTCCTCAAACCAGGGACTTACCTCCTGATATTGTTGCCGTAGCAGTTGTTCAATCTGACTGTCTTGAGTTTTGCGATACTGCCCAAACGCCTCTGTTTGCTGAGCACTCATTTTCCCTGACATTAATGTCAGAATAACCAATAGGATTTTCCATTGTACTTTGCTTTTCATTGTTTGTTTTTTGAGTTTAAAAATTTTGTTATTTGTCAATGCAAAGATACAACAGAAAAACGCCCTTGTCAAGAGGTTGGCATCATTTTTAAGCATTTTTAACAAGAGCTAACACAAATACCTGTAATCCAGCAATATACTAAATACAAAAAGTTTGATTCCGTCCGAAAAACCGCACAAAATGTGCTAAAGAATGTTAATTGAAAATTTACAAGACACGATATTATCGTTTTAAAAAGAAGATTTTAGGACGCAAAACGTAAGACCTGAGACTTTGGGGCGACGAGAATTCATGAATGCTAAGGATAAAAATCGTATCTTTGCGCAAATTTTGGAAAATGGACATGTACAATGATTTTCTGGATTTTGAGCCCACCGGGATCGTGCCGGATGCGGGGCGGTTGCTGATCTCCAGCCCGTACTTCAACGACCCCTTCTTCAACCATTCCGTGGTGCTGCTGACGGACTACGAGGAGGAGCACACGGCGGGGCTGATCATCAACAGGCCACTGCCGCACAGCGTGCGCGAGGTGGTGAACGAGATCAAGGTAGATACACCCATTTTCTTCGGCGGGCCGGTGCTGACCGAAGCCGTCTTCCTTCTCCACAACTTCGACTCCTGTCCTGAGGCCTCCAAACTGCTCCCCAACGTCTATGTGGGCTACAATCCTGTGCTGCTGGCCGTTATCGAGCACGCGGCCATCCCCAACCTGAAGCACAAATTCCTGTTGGGCTACGCCGGCTGGTCACCCGGACAACTCGAAGACGAGCTTCTGCGCAACATGTGGGTAGTCGCCCCCGCCACGCACTCCCTAGTGTTCGACACGCCCCCCGAAGATATCTGGCCCCTCGCCGTCAAACGCCTCGGCAAACCCTACGAACACTGGCTGAAAATCCCGAAAAACATCACGTTTAATTGACAGACAGTACGACCATGGAACGGTGTTAGACTTAGACTTAGACTTAGACTTAAACTTTGACTTAAACTTTGAACTTGAAACTTTCAACTTTGAACATTGAACATTGAACATTAAACCTTCTATAACCAATAACCCATAACCAATAACCATTACAAAAACATGCCGGAACGCGAAACCTTCAACAACCATACCGTTTATTCCTTGTCGGATGTGGCCATGAGCATCCACAAGATGATTGAGCGCACCTATACCCGACCCTATTACATCAAGGCGGAGATCCTGAAGCTGAATTACTATCCCTACAGCGGTCATTGTTATCCAGAACTCGTTGAGCGCGAGGGGAATACCATCAAGACCGAGATGCGCGCCGTCATCTGGTCCGCCAATTTCAAGGACATCAACCGGCGGTTCGAGCAGATCACCGGCGAGCCGTTGAAGGAGAACATCCGCATCCTGTGCCTCGCCACCATCCAGTTCAGTCCGAAGCACGGCTTGGCGCTGCACATCGAAGACATCGAGCCGACCTACACCCTCGGGGAGATGGTGAAGAACCGTCAGGAGGTGATCGCGCGTCTCAAGAAGGAGGGGCTTTTCGAGCGGAACCGCAACCTGCCGATGCCGCTGCTGCCGAAGCGCGTGGCGGTCATCTCCGTGGAAACCAGTAAGGGTTACAGCGACTTCATGCAGACGTTGCAGCAGAACGAGTACGGCTACCGTTTCCGTACGGAGCTGTTTCCCAGCATCTTGCAGGGCGACAAGGCCATCACGGGAATCATGGGGCGGCTTGGGGAGATCGCGATGCGGCAGGACGACTTCGACGTGACGGTCATCGTGCGCGGTGGCGGCGGCGACGTGGGGATGAGCTGCTACGACGACTACGAGCTGACCCGCAGCGTGGCCACCTTCCCGTTGCCCGTGCTCACCGGCATCGGACATTCCACCAACCTGACGGTCACCGACATGGTGGCGCACGCACACTTCATCACCCCCACCGATGTGGCCTTCTCGCTGCTGGCCGCCTTCCGTCACTTCGACGAACAGGTTGACGACGCCGTAAGTCGCATCGTGCAACGGGTGCAGCAGCAGATCACGGACTGCCGTCAGGAGATGCTCAAGGTGGAGGCCTCCCTGCAGTACAAGTTGCCGAAGGCGCTGGACTGGCATCGGAGCAACCTTGCCGACACCTACAAGAATCTGGTTTTCAAGAGCAAAGAGTTCATGACAAGCCAGAATTTCCGGCTGAGAGAGTTGATGCGCGAGGCGGGCAACGAGACGCAGTTGCAGTTGCAGCGGTCAAGGCAGCATTTGGCGACCGTGGAAGAGCGGCTGCCCCGCGAGTGCCGTGCCCTGCTGAAGCGCAAGACCCGCGACCTCACGGCCATGGAGGAGAAGCTGCAGCTGCTCAGTCCGGAGAACGTGCTGAAGCGCGGCTACAGCATCACGTTAAAGGACGGCAAGGCGGTGACCGACGCCGCCGTGCTCGCGCAGGGCGACAGCTTGGTGACGAGGTTTTATTGCGGGGAGGTGGTTTCCAGAGTGGAAAGGTGAAAAACAATTAGTAATTAGTAATTAGTAATTAGTAATTAGCAATTAGTAGTTGTACGGGCTTGAGACCGGCTTTCAGGGCATTTCTGAAGGCGGGGGTCATGCAGTAATTCGTTGTTACATTGGTGTCGCAGGCGGTCAATCCTATTGTCCGATGCGCCTTTGGCGGTGTGGTGTTCAGATAGTGAGGTCTGCGGGGAACGGCTATAACTACACGGTGCGGCAAATAGGGAATTCAGAAAACTGAATAGAAGATTGCCGATTAATAGGGTTTTACAACGACGCATGACTTCTCATGGATTCCGAAACAACAAGCTGTTCGATATAGCAAAAATTGTTGAGGAATTGGAATTCTCGAATCAGTTTCCTGCAATTCCAAAGACAGCCGTAAACAATTTATAATGAACAAAATACACTTCTCATTCAACGGAGAACAGCGTAATGAAAAAAAATTGTATCTTTGCAGGTTTATTATATATTGTATAATGGCGCAAATTGTTGACAAGAAACAATATACCTTTTCAGGGCACGAATCGTTTCCCTGTAAGACGTTGTGGCTGAAAAAAGGTTACGATTTTGTAACCTCGAATCAAGATTTTAATGCACCAGAGGCTGTTGTCTCCTTGGGCGTTGGGAAGAACATGGTTGCTGCTGTACGCTATTGGTATAAGTCTTTTGGACTGAACAAAGGGACTGAGACAAGTTGGATTGCCGATTATATTTTTGATTCCGAAACAGGGAAAGATCCTTATGTTGAAGATTTGGGAACATTGTGGTTGTTACATTTTTTGTTAATCAACACGTACGAAGCTTCATTGTACAAACTGTTTTTTATTGATTTTCAAAAGGAACGCAGACAGTTTGATCGAGAGCAAGTTGTGGGATTTGTAAAGCGTGTGTTGGCTGCGGCTGGCAAGGAGAATTTGTTTAATGAGAATACCGTTAAAAAGGATGTTGGCGTTCTGCTGTTGAACTATTGTTTGCCACGGAATCCGCAGTCGAACGAGGATTTTTCCACTCTGCTGATGGACTTGGATTTGCTCAGGCAAACTGACAGAACGGAAAGTTCGGAGGATAAACGTAACCGCTATTTCTTTAACGTCGAGGGCAAACGACAAGTGACACCTGCCATTTTCCTGTTTGCCTTGCTTACGGTAAAAGAGGAGAACGACAACAGCATACCATACGATACTTTGCATGAGTTGGGTCTGATATTTTGCATGACCGAGTTGGAAGTAATCGATATGTTGAAGTATCTTTCCGAAGCATATTCGGACGCATTGACATACAGTGACGTGGCTGGAATCAGACAATTGCAGTTTTCGCAACAAATAGACAAAAAACAAGTGTTGGACAAATACTATGAACAAAGGATTTAGTTTATCGGCAAATATAGAGGAAGGATTTCCAGCGAATGTCCAATATGTTGTTACGCCCAATGGACAAAGGGCGGCTCAAAGCATTATTGATGACTTTCATTCGGGCATTCACTCATTTACCATCATCGGAACATACGGGACTGGGAAATCTTCTTTCCTGTTGGCTTTAGAGACCGATATGAGCCGCATCAACAAGGAAAAAAGGCTTCTGAATCCGAAAAAACTCTCAGAGACGGCGGATTTTGAGATTCTGAACATCGTAGGCGATTATTCGGAACTTTCAACTTTGTTGGGCAGAAAACTGAACGTTGACGGGCATTCCCAAAGCATTTTGGATGAACTGAAAGCCTACTACAACCAAATGAAAGCAGAGAATAAGTTCTTACTTATCGTGATTGACGAATTTGGCAAAGTGCTGGAACACGCAGCAAAAAACAATCCAGAGCAAGAGTTGTATTTCCTTCAGAAGTTTGCGGAGTTTGTCAACGTTCCTTCTCGTGACATCTTGCTTTTGACTACGTTACATCAGAATTTCGGTGCGTACGCCAAAAATCTGACTGAAACGCAGAAAAACGAATGGATCAAGATAAAAGGCCGGTTCAAAGAAATCACATTCGTGGAACCGGTTGAACAACTTTTGTATTTAGCGTCGAAACAACTATACAGCAGTTTTTCACGAAACGTGTGCGAAAATGCGAAACAACTTTATCAACTTGCCGTAGAAACAAAATTCGTTTCAAACGCATTTTCCGTCGAGACCGCACAACAATTGTATCCTTTAGACTCCTTTTCCGCTTACACGGTCACTTCCGCCATTCAGCGTTACGGACAAAATGAACGGTCGCTTTTCTCGTTCCTTGCGGCTCGTGGCTCCAATTCGCTTACGGAATTTCAGACAAAGTCGAATCTGACATACAATTTGGCCAATGTTTATGACTACATTGTGTTCAATTTCTATTCATACTTGAAAGATGCCAATGTGGACTCCATGAGTTGGAGTTCAATGCAGGTTTCCATCGAAAGAGTTGAAGGATTGGATTGGGAAACTGGAGATCAGTTGACAAGCGCGATAAAAATCGTAAAAGCAATCGGATTGTTAAACTTGTTCGGGATCGCAAGTTTTGCCATGTCGCCGGAGCAAATGGCCAAATATGCGCGCTTGGCGATGGCTGTTCAAGATGCCGACATCATCATTGACAAATTGAAGCGGTTCAAAATAATCCGATATGCGGAATACAAGCAGCGGCTTTTGCTTTTCGAAGGAACTGACATTGATTTGGAATTTGAAATCCGAAGAGCAAGCACTCAAGTGGCAAGGCCGGTCTCTTTCATCGACGACCTTCGAAAATTTATCAATAGTCGTATTTCACCAGTCAAGGCTCACTATTACCACAAAGGCACGCCACGCTATTTTGAATATGAAATCCGTGAAGACGCGGTTGACATGACACCATCAGGAGATATTGACGGATACATAGAACTGATTTTTTCTGCCAACGCAAATGCGCTTGACACCATCAAGGAAACAAGTGCAAACACAGAACACGCTGTGATTTACGCTTATTTCAACAACACGGAAGAGATTATTGACCATCTCTACAACATCAAGAAATACGAGTATATACTCACTAAAGTGTTGATAGACAAGAATGCAGACCGTGTTGCATACGGCGAGATACAGAAATTGAAGGAATACGAGGAAACTCTATTGAACAAAGCTGTGAGTGACAATCTTTTTGCCTACAGAAACCGCGTAACTTGGATTTTCAAAGGGGAAAAGCAAAATGTTTCATCACACAGAGATTTCAACAAATTGCTCTCCACGGTGTGCGACGAGGTGTATTGCCAATCGCCTGTCATGCACAATGAATTGTTCAACCGGCACAAATTAAGCGGAGCCATTTCATCGGCTCGAAAGAATTACCTGGAGGCTCTTGTTAAACGCTATAACGAGGAGGATTTGGGCTTTGAGAAAGACAAATTCCCGCCCGAGAAAACCATCTATTATTCGTTGTTGAAAAACACGGGGTTGCATACTGGCATCAGTTTTGCTGATGCGCCGTCAAACAATGGCATAATGACTTTGTGGGATGCGAGTATGCGTTTTCTGAAAAGCACTGTTGGGAAGCAACGGAGGATATCAGAATTAATAAAGATTCTGTCCTCTCAGCCGTTCAAACTGAAACAAGGCTTCCTCGATTTCTGGATACCGACTTTCTTGTTCATCAAACGGCAGGACTTTGCTTTGTATGATGCAAACAGGGGCGCATACATCCCCAACGTTGATATGTTGTTTTTTGAATTGTTGCAGAAGCATCCCGCCGACTATGCGGTCAAAGCTTTTGAGGTGGACGGTGTACGGCTTGATTTCTTCAACCAATACAGACGGTTTGTGAATTTAGGCGAAGAGTTTGACATTACAACGCAGAGCTTTATTGAAACCATCAAGCCGTTCCTTTTCTTTTATAAGAAGCTTAACGATTACACCAAGCAAACCCGCAAGTTCACACACAAATCCACCATGCGCTTCCGCGATGTGTTGGCTACAGCCAAAGATCCTGAAA
>CAMJPH010000081.1 GCA_946407715.1 uncultured Bacteroidales bacterium
CACTCCTCGCCGACTTACGGCTGGGGTCACCCCGAGTGCACCACCCACGGCTGCAGCCATTACTGGGGTGTCTGGTGGGGCGAGCTGCCGTTCGAGATCTGGTGGGAGAAAACAGGCCGCTTCATGACGGAATACGGTTTCCAGGCCTATCCGGAAATGTCGCTCTGGAACGCCTTCATCCCTGAAGGCGAACGCAAACTGCAATCCCCGTCCATGCGCAACCACCAAAAGCATGGTCGCGGGGTGCCCATCATCCTGAAGGCGATGGAAGATCTGTATGGTTTCAAGGACACCAACGATCTCAATAAGTTCGTCTATATCAGCCAGTTAATACAGGCCGACGGCATCGCGCAGGCCATCGAGGCGCACCGCATCCAGCACGAGAAGTGCAGCGGCACACTTTTCTGGCAGTTGAACGACTGTTGGCCCGTGGTCTCCTGGAGTTGCATCGACGTGGCCGGGAATCCGAAAGCACTGTACTACCGCCTGCCGCAGCTGTACGCCAATGTAGCCGTTGCATCGCGCCACATCTCGCAGGACACCATCGAACTGTATCTGATCAACGACGGTTTGGAACCAGTAGGCGGCCTGTTCGAGTGGTGCATTAGAACCATGGATGGCGAAATGGTCAATTCGGCGGGCGTGAGTGTCTCAACTTCCTCCAACAGCAGCGTCAGGGCTGCGGTGATGACTTTACCGAAATCTGTGAAAAACGCTGGTGATGTTTTCGTGGAAGCCTGTTTCAAGCCCGAAAATGCCGAAACAGTCACATATTTGACCTATTTCGTGAAACCCAAGTTTTTGAATCTGAATCCAACCCCTGTACAATATAGTGTTTCGTATTCCGACCATGCCGCTGAAATCAAGCTTTCTTCTAACGTCTTGAAAAAAAGTGTATTTATTGAAGAAACGCATGGTTACAAGGTCAATTATTCCGACAACTACTTCGATTTAAAGCCAGATGAAGAGATAATCGTAAAAGTTGATTATCCGCTGTTGGATGAAAAGCCGTCATTCACAATACGCACATGGACACTATCATCGACTGCTGCACACTGAAATGTGCGGGTGATGTAGTGTTTTGAGCAAAAAAGGCGGAAAATACACGTATTGATGTCACGATTCGCTGTGGAGAGCTTCCGTAACGCATGGATTTCTGTATCCGCTGTCATCATTTCCCGATACAGAATTTTCCAAAAATATTGTTGAGGATGTCGTCAGAGGAGATAGTGCCGGTGAGCTCACCTAAGTCGTGCAGGGCCATGCGCACATCCTCGGCAACCAAGTCTGTCGGCATTTGGTTTTGCAGACCGTTTTGGGTTTTCTCGATGGAGGTGAGGATGCCGTTCAGCAACGCCTGGTGACGTTCGCTGGTCAGCAGGGTGATGTCCTGGATGTGGTTCTCTTTCACGAACGAATCAATCTCTTTAAGTACTAATTCAAGATTTTTCCTTTTTTTAGCGGAAATATAAATGGCTTTTTCGATGGGATTGGATGAATCTGAAAGCAAATCGGCTTTGTTTCCGATTAAAATGACTTTTTTGTCATCCAATGTGATTGAATCCGTTATTTTGGACAATTCCGATTCGATTTCTTGACTGTTTTTTCGTGCATCTGTGATCCATAGGATAATGGCGGCCTTGCGAATTGTGTCGAAGGCGCGTTCGATGCCGATGCGCTCAATGGTGTCGCCGGATTCGTGGATGCCGGCGGTGTCGATGAACCTGAACAGGGTTCCGTTGAGGGTGAAAGTGTCCTCAATGGTGTCACGGGTGGTGCCGGGAATGTCAGACACGATGGCGCGCTCGTGTTGAAGCAGCGCATTCAGCAGGGTTGATTTCCCGACATTGGGCTCGCCCACGATGGCCACAGGGATGCCGTTTTTCAGCATCGTTCCCCATTTGTAGCTTTGCAACAGTTGGTTTACTTCCGTTTTAATATGTCCGAGCAGGTTGAGTAGGGTGGTGCGGTCGGCGAATTCCACTTCCTCTTCGCTGAAGTCGAGTTCCAGCTCTAACAAGGATGCCATTTGCAGAAGCTCTTCTCGCAAAAGGGCCATCTTGCCGGACAGTTCGCCCTGCAGCTGCCTCATGGCGGCGTGGTGCGCGGTCTCCGACTGCGCCTCGATAAGGTCAGCGATGGCCTCCGCCTGCGGTAGATCCAGCTTCCCGTTGAGGAAGGCCCGCTGCGTGAACTCGCCCGGAGCGGCCATTCTGCAGCCGTTGGCAATCAGTAACTCAATGATTCTCTGTTGGATATACACAGACCCGTGACAGCTGATCTCCACCACATCCTCGCCCGTAAACGAGTGCGGCGTGGCGAACTTTGTCACCACGACTTGATCGATGAGATCTCTTTTTTCGTTGGAAAAATCGTATAAAGGCGCAAATTTTGCATAATTCGGTTCTAATTCAGCGAAGATAGATTTCTCCGAAAAAAGCAATCCGGCAATCCCGAACGCTTCCGGTCCGGAGATTCGGATCATCGCCGTGGCACCGAGGCCTGCGGGCGTCGCGATTGCGCATATAGTGTTCATAGTCGTGGTGGTGTCAACTGCTAACTGCTAACTAAAGTAAAGAAACGTCTCCCTTTCCCTCACGCACAATCTCAATCCCACCGCCAGTACAATCGACCACCGTAGAGGGCGTGTTGTCGCCGTAACCGCCGTCGATGACGATATCGACCAAGTCGCCGTAGCGTTCGTAGATGAGTTCGGGGTCGGTGGTGTATTCGATCACCTCGTCGTCGTCCTTCACGGAGGTGGAGAGGATGGGATGGCCGAGTTGCCGCACGATTTCGCGGATGATGTTGTTGTCGGGAATACGGATGCCGATGGTCTTCTTGTGGCTCTGCAGCAGTTTCGGCACGCTGTTGTTGGCTTCGAGGATGAAGGTGAATGGTCCGGGCAGCACCCGCTTCATCGTCTTGAAAACACTGTTGTCCAACGGCTTGGTGTAGTCCGAAAGGTTGCTCATGTCATGACAGATGAATGTCAGTGCGTCTTTCTTCTTTTTCTCGCCAAGGATGGAGATAATACGCTCAATGCTCTTCTGCTTGAAGATGTCACAACCGATGCCGTATATCGTGTCGGTCGGGTAAATGACGATGCCGCCGTCTTGCAAACACTCCACCACGGTGTTCACCGCCTTCGGATTCGGATTTTCAGGGTATATTTTCAACAACATGTTCCGATTTTTTTTGTCTATATCAACTCTTGTTTGATTCTCAAAGATGGCAGTTTCGCATCTGTTCACTGATCACTATTCACTGCTCACTAACAAAAACAAAGAAGGGTAAGCGACTTATATCGCATCGCTACAACCTTAATGCCCTTGCTACATTCCTGTCCTGGGGGAGTTATAAGGGAGCAGATCGTATAAGACTTACCCGCTGCAAAAATACAATTTTTTCGATTCTGTCGGCTAGTAGCCCAAAATTTTCAGCATCGACTTGTAACTCTGCTCTTTAGCGAACAGTTTGGTGCATAATTCTCCCTCTTCATCACGGTAAATGATGATGTGTTTTGGCGCGGGAGTCATGCAGTGCTGTATTCCGCCGTAACCGCCGAGGGCATCCTGATAGGCGCCGGTGTTGAACAGACCTATATATTGTATGTCCTCAGGGCTGTCTCCTGCAGGATAGTTGGCGGAGTCGATTTGCGGGAGGAAGACGGCGTTCAGGTGCGAGTCGGAGTTGTAGTAGTCGTGGCTGTCGCAGGTGAGGCCGCCGAGGAAGACTCGCTCGTAGGCTTTGTCCCAGTTGTTGATGGCCAAGATGATGAACTGCTGGTTGATAGCCCAGGTGTCGGGTAGGGTAGTCATGAAAGAGCTGTCGATCATGTTCCACAACTCCCTGTCGTTCTGACGTTTCTGTTGCAACACGGAGAAGAGTGCGGCACTGGCCTCGCCCACGGTGAACGATCCGAATTCAGTGAAGATGTCGGGCTCCTGCACGCCCTCACGGTCGCAGATGATCTTGATCTGGGCGATGATCTCCTCAGCCATGTACTCGTAGTCGTAGTCGAAGGAGAGCGAGTTCTTGATGGGGAAGCCGCCGCCGATGTTCAGGGAATCCAGCTCGGGACATATCTTCTTGAGGTCGCAGTAGAGGTTCACGCACTTGGTGAGCTCGTTCCAGTAGTAGGCGGTGTCCTGGATGCCCGTGTTGATGAAGAAGTGGAGCATCTTCAGCTCGTAGTTGGGATTGTTCTTGATCTTCTCGCGATAAAACGGAATCACATCGTTGTAGCGGATGCCAAGGCGCGAGGTGTAGAACTCGAACCGCGGCTCTTCTTCGGAGGCGATGCGGATGCCGACCTTGCATTTCGTGTTGATTTTCTTCTGCGCAAGCAAGTCAAATTCCTTCTTGCTGTCGAAAACAGGAATGGTGTTTATGTATCCTTTGTTCAGAATATCCACGATGTTGTCAATGTAAATCTGCCGCTTGAAGCCGTTGCAGATAATGTAGTTCTCCTTGTCGAAAAGCCCCTGTTCATGCAGCGTTTCGATCAAATTGATGTCAAAAGCGGATGAAGTTTCGATATGTACGTCGTTTTTCAGCACCTCCGACATCACAAACTCGAAATGGTTACTTTTGGTACAGTAGCAATAGTGGTAACTGCCTCTGTAGTCGGCTTTTGCGATGGCCACGTTGAACCATCTCTTCGCCTTCTGGATATTGGCGGAGATCTTCGGCAGATAGGTGATTTTCAGCGGGGTTCCGTACTGTTTGATGATGTCCATCAACGGTACTTCGTTGAATAACAGATTGTTGTCTTCTACGTTAAACTCTTCCTGCGGAAAGTCGTAGGTTTGTGAAATCAGGTCGATGTACTTGGTTTTCATCCTTTGGGGTTTTGAAATTAAAATGCCGCAAAAGTATATAAAAAAACAATACGGATTCGAATAAAATTTCAAATCCGAATGAGTTAAATTGGTAAAAAAAAATGGATTTGAAAGAGTTGGATTTTTAGAATCAACCAACTCCAGCAAATCCGGATATCGTTTTGACAATTTTATTTTAATAATTTTCAATTATGATTCGATCTGCTTCTTTGTTTTGGAAAAAAGTGTATTTTTGCCACTCGATTTTGCGGATGTGGCGTAATGGTAGCCGCGCCAGACTTAGGATCTGGTGGCGAAAGCCGTGGGGGTTCGAGTCCCCCCATCCGCACGATTAATTCGCAGTCAGCAGTCAGCAATTGGCGACAGAAAAGTTCCATTTGCTCATTTTGCAAAATCCGAAATTCGCAGAAATATCCGATTCGCCGCCGATTTTTCAATTCTCAACGCTATGTTGTTTTCAGGTTTCAAAGCATAAAAATAGTCTAAGTCATTTGTCTATGTCTAAGTCTTAGTTTGTCTTATAATTTATATTATGTTAAATAGGATATTCTGGACTCCTACTCTTATCGGTTTGTTTCACGTTGTTTCTTTATGGCGAGTTGACGTTGCTATGGAGGCATCTGCGTACTACTTGTTTTATTTTGGGCGAGCCGGCGCGGCAACCACCATTTCCCATTACCGTCCCGAGCTCCCCCTCAATAACCTATAACCCATAACCGATAACCATTTGATGCCGCGCCGTCGGGCTTTTCGCTCCAATGTTTTCACCATTCCGCGAGACGCACAGCGTCGAGCGGAATCTCCGTCTCGTCAGGGCACGAACCATCGTTAAACGAACCTCCCGTCCTGCGGAATGGTGAAACAATTTCCGCTGCAATCCCTCTCGCACGCCCGTCCGACACCTTCCACCCATTTCGCGGCGAACCATCCGATCCCCTCGCCCGATACACTCCCCCGCGCCGCGAACCTTGTATCCGCACCATCAACCGATGATGGGCTCCGTACTCATATCCAGCTACAGACATGCAACCGCTAACACGGTTGTCTGGGCGCCCACACAGCGTTGCCGCACGTCCCCGAGATATATCCCGCCACCACCATTCCGTTTGGCCTCCCTCCCCTACCGAAAGCACCACACATTGCCGAAACCCACTTTGCCAACGGAAAAGCGAAGCCTTGCCCGGCCAAATGGAACCTGCGACCCGCAAGGGCTGGAAGAAACGGAACACGCCCAACTGCGAGGATGCAGTTGTCCCCATACCCGCAAGGACATAACTTATCAAAAAACTTAATTTCTAATCCGCCAAGCTTCCCAGTCGATTTCCGACTCAATGCGGTTCTCCATATCGTCGGGCAACAGCGGGAAAAAGTCGATGCCCGTGAGGTTTTCCACGTAATCGACGGTGCGACAATAATGATTTAGATTGTGGTGAGTGGGGTCGTTGGGACATACGAATCCGACGGCTTTCCACTCGCCCCGCATGTCGCAAAGCACCACCTTGTAAAAGGAGTCTGGCACAGCGATGCAGTTCTCCCCTATCGTCTCGGGATGTTTGGACACTATCGGACCGCACGCCACATAGACTTTGCCGTAGAAATTGGCCCAACCGCGCACGCGGTTCTCCAGATAGTTCCAGTCGCCCTCGTTGAAGGTGTGGTTCTGCGGACAGATGTTGCTCAGGTAGAAGCACTCGCGCATGGCGGTCTCGTCCCATTTCATGTCGCCGGCCGGCACCAGATGGCCACGGTCGTAGGTCGTGTTCTTGTAGTCCCACCACTGCGCGGTCGCGCCCTTCACTTGCGGGTCGGGCACGAACTTGGTGTAGCGCTCCACGGGACCTTTGGTCTGCTCGCTCGTCAGCGAATAGGCCACCCAGTTCGCCAGCCGCCACTCCTCGTTGTAATCCACCGTGTAGGCTTTGTGCACAATCTGCTGCGAATGCTCCCGCGAACGGGTGAACGTCGGAATCTCGAGGGCGCCATCCGGCACCACGGCGGCCGTTTTCTCCGCACGGGCGAACTCCGCCTGCGCCCCGGATTTCCCCTTGGTGGCGAAACCCACCGCCACCACCGCAACGGCCAACACCGCCGCCGCAATAATCGTTATCGTTTTCTTATTCATCGTTTTTTCATCGTTCATTCACCGAACATTCATCGTCATCCGCTTCTTATTTCACGGAAAAATTTAGAGGCGTGGGGCGCACTCCGTGCGCTGGGTAGCCCCACGCCCCTCATTTTTTCCGTTGCACGTTGCCCTCTGAGTGGAACGGAACAAAGGTCAGTTCTGACTGGCACGCACCGCTCGTACAGAGAGCCCATTGCGGCGGTAGGTGAAGTACATGTCCTGGTTGCGCGAGTTGAAGTGGAAGAGCCACGCGAAATTCGGTTCGCCCACGAGCAGCGTACTCGACCAGTAGCTGCCGCTCTCACCCGCATCGAGGAGACCCGTGCCGTGGCGGTCACCAGCAGCGGGTAGGAAGAGACTATTGCCGTTGTAAGCAGTCAATAAACATCCGTACACCCCATTTCGGGTAGTCCAAGTCATGGTGGTTCTGTCCATCAACTCATACCACTCGTCATCAGTTGGCATGCGGGCACCGCCACCGAGGTTGACAGTGGCGGCATCGTCAGAGGCCAGAAGGACGGTCAGGTTGTCCGTAAAGCCGTTGAGACCGTATGAAGCCTTATTGCAGTATTTAGTAAGCTCATCGTAGTTATTGCCGTATGCGTAGGTACTCCAATCATAGACATTCTTCGGAGCGGTCTCACCCCAAGCGTAATAATTACCATAGTCCTCGGGGCTGCTGGCACCCACATTCCGGTCTGCCCACAAGAGGCCGCTCGGCAACCCGAGGTCAACCCATTTCACAGATGTGCTACCGCCATTGTTACCACCATTATTGTCTCCGTTGTTGTCTTCTCTGTCGCAGGAATGTAGCCCAACACCCAACAGAATTGCAGCCATAAAAAATAAAACTGATCTTTTCATCGTAAAATATGTTCAGAGGACCTCGGTTTTCTCTTAATCGTGACATTCCCTTACCCTGCGAGGTCCTTTAAACAGGACACGGGAAAACGCCGCTGCAAACATACAAATATTTCTAATACGTGCGGCATTTGTTTTATTTTTTAGGGGGTGGTAAAACTTTGATTATTAATATATTACAGCATCATTCACTTTGATTTGCAGCATTTTTCGATAATGAATTCATCGTCCATTCATCGCAATTTCATCACCCGTACCCCTTCCGAGCTCTTGCCCCTACCGGGGCTGCTCAAGGAACATATTTTTTTATATTACTACTCCGGCCTACGGCCACCCCTTCTACAATAGAATGGGAATTGGGGTCGCCCGTCACTAACTGCTAACTACTAACTGCTAACTGCTAACTGCTTCCAGAGCCTCCTCCATCCCAAACCCTTTCGACAGCAAGTGCCGCACTAATTTGGGGCTGTTGGCCGGTTCGTCGGGATGCGAGCGGCGCCATTTTGCGATGGCATCTCGCAGTTTCCCTTGATAATCATCCGCAGGGATTTGCGCACAGGCATGGTCAATGAGTTCCGCAGGGATACGCTTTGCCCGCAACGCCGCCACAATCTTCTGCACGCCCCACCCTATTCTTACTTTGCCTCTGACAAACACTTCCACAAAGCGCTCTTCGTCCAGGAAATTGTTCTCGCGCAACGATTTTATCACAGCGTCTTCTTGCCCTTCCGACAAATGAAATGACGTGAGCTTTTTCCTCACGTCATTTTCACACCGTTCCTGATAGGCACAGAAACGTTCGATTTTAGTCATTATTTCAGATGGAATCTCCATCGTTACTCTCTTGCGGGTTCGTTCCAGAGGATGATGTCCTCGTTATGATTGTTCATATAATGCACCTCTGTCAGGCGGCTGCTCTGGTTGGGGGTTATTCTGATGTTCTTTTTATACTGGAAACACCATTTCATCCGGATGGACGGGAACCCTTTGGTAAGATAAGCATACACAAACGGATGGGTGACGATGGTGATTTTGGGTTCGTGTTGCTTGTCGAAAAGGAAGTCGAGCGCGTTGGCGATCTCGTCTTCAATAACAATCGGCGGCTTGATCTTGCCCGTGCCTTTACAGGTGGGACAAACCTCCGTATTCTCGATAATGGTAGCCTGCCGCACACGTTGCCGGGTGATTTGAATCAGTCCGAACTTGTTGAGAGGCAGTATGGTATGTTTTGCTTTGTCGTTGCGCATGAACTCGGCCATCGCCTTGTTGAGCGTGTTCTTGTTGGCTGGGTCATGCAAATCCACAAAGTCGATGGTGATGATGCCGCCCATATCCCGGAGACGAAGCTGGCGGGCGATTTCCTGAGCCGCTATCATATTGGTGTTCAATGCATTCTGTTCTGGTGTCTGGGAAGATTTCACGCGGTTCCCACTGTTGACATCGATCACGTGCATGGCTTCGGTATGCTCGATAATCAGATACACGCCGTTTTTCACGGTCACCACCTTGCCGAAAGACCCCTTGATCTGCTTGGCCACATTGAAGTAGTCGAAGATGGGGCGTTTCTCGTTATACAGATTGACGATAGCCTCCTGCTCGGGCGCGTGCATGTGCAGGTAGTTTTTCACTTCCGTGAACATTTCGGGCGTATCGACATAGATGGCGTGGAACGAGTCATTGAGGAAGTCGCGCAGCAGAGAGGCCACACGGTTCTCCTCTTGGGCGAGACGCAACGGGGCCTTGGAGGCGAAGAGGTTCTCCACCGTGGTGTCCCAACGGTAGCGGAGTATGTCAAGGTCGGCGGACAATTCCTCCACCGACTTGTTTTCCGCCACGGTGCGGATGATGATGCCGAAGTTGCGCGGACGGATGCTCTGCACGGCGGTACGGAGACGTTTACGTTCTTCGCTGCTCTTAATTTTTTGTGAGACAGATACTTTGTCACCGAACGGCACCAGCACCAAATAGCGGCCTGCAAAGGAAATTTCCGTGGTGATGCGCGGACCTTTGGTGGAGATAGGCTCCTTGGCCACCTGCACCATGATCTGCTGTCCGGAAGTCAGCACATCGCTAATTTTTCCGTTCTTCGGAATCTCCTCTAAGTACTGTACGCGACTGATACTGCGTTTGCCCGTTGTAATTGCTTGGCTGACGAAGGCGTTGATGGTGCGTCCGTGCAAGCCAAGGTCAAGGTAGTGCAAAAAAGCCTCCCGCTCGCTGCCCACATCGACAAACGCCGCGTTCAAGCCAGGCATGATTTTCTTCACTTTTCCCAGATAGATATCACCGACAGAAAACTGCGCCGAGGATTTCTCGGTATGTATTTCCATCAACTTCTTATCCTCTAACAAGGCCACCTGGACCTCGTTGGTGTGCGAAGTGATGACGATTTCTTTTGTGATTTCTACTTGATTATTCTCCATATATTATAAAGAAAGAAAACTAAATGACTCGTTAAAATCATTTAGTTTTCATTTTACAACGCGGAAAGAACTATCTTGATTTATGTCTGTTCTTTCTCAATCTTTTTTTGCGTTTGTGCGTATTCATTTTCGCACGTTTACGTTTTTTTCCGCTAGGCATAATAAATTGAATTGGATTTATAATTATTTCGTGTTTTTCTTAACAGCTTCGACGAAATCCTTGCAAGGTTTGAAAGCGGGGATGTTGTGGGCCTTGATGGTGATCGTCTCATTCTTGGAAATATTGCGAGCAGTCTTCTCTGCTCTGTGTTTTACGATGAAACTACCGAAACTTCTCAGATAAACGTTCTCGCCGTTCACCATATTTTTCTTCACTGAATCCATGAAAGCTTCAACGATAGTTTGAACGCTATTCTTCTCATAACCAGTACGATTGGAAATTTCATTAACGATTTCTGCTTTAGTCATAACTTTAACGTATTAATTAATAAATGGTACTTTTTTTTCGGGCTGCAAAAATACAATAATTTCTTTATAATCCAACACTTATATGAAAAATTTCTTGAATTTTTTCAAAAACCTTGTTGGCAAGCCTGCTTGTGCCCACTCTGAAGATGTCTGGAGTAACCCATTCCTTGCCCATATTGTGCTTCCAAATATGTAAATAGGTGTAAGCTTGCGTCAATTCTGACACTCCGCCTGCAACTTTGATGCCCACTTTCTGCCCCGTTTCCTGGAAATGCTGTCGTATAGCGAGCATCATCACCC
>CAMJPH010000082.1 GCA_946407715.1 uncultured Bacteroidales bacterium
TGGTGTTCATCATGTTGAGGTTGGTGCTGATCTTCAGTCGCGCCTTCTTGCTCACTAATGAAGCTACAAGCAGTGCCAACGCGATGCCGCCGATGATGCAGGTAATCACCACGCTCTTGGTGAGCAGGATGATGACCGCCGCGATGAGCGAGATGCAGAGGTAGGTGCCGAATGTGGCGTTTCGGTTGCCGCCCAACGGGATGTAGAGGTAGTCTTTCAGCCAGTTGGAGAGGGAAATGTGCCACCGCTTCCAGAAATTGCCCGGGTTGGTGGCTTTGTATGGCGAGTTGAAGTTTTTAGGCAAGTAGAAGCCCATCAGCATGGCCACACCGATAGCGATGTCTGTGTAACCCGAGAAGTCGGCATATACCTGCAACGAATAGACAAACAACGCCGACAGGTTCTCGAAGGCGGTGAACAGCGACGGGTTGTTGAAGACGCGATCAACGAAGTTCACGGCAAGGTAGTCGCTCATAATCAGCTTCTTGGCCAAGCCGTTGAGAATCCAGAAGACGGCGATGCCGAACTGACGACGGGTGAGGAAGAACTTCTTGTAGAGTTGCGGCACGAACTGGTCGGCACGCACAATCGGACCTGCGACCAACTGCGGGAAAAACGATACGTAGAACCCGAAGTCAAGAATATTGGAAACGTGCGCAATCTTCCGCTTATAAACATCTACCAAGTAACTGATATTCTGGAAAGTATAGAATGAAATACCCACGGGCAGCAGGATTTTGGAAGCGTCGAAATAGTTGGTGCCCGTCCAGTTGTTGGTCCATTGCGCGAGCCAGTTGATGACCTCATGCTCGCTGCCGATAATCGTATTGTAAGCGTCGGTGCAGAAGTAAGCGTATTTGAAATAGAAGAGTATCAGCAAGTTAATAACCACGCCCGAAATCATGAACGTCTTGCGCCAGCCGTTTCGCTGCGACTTGTCCATGAAAACACCGAGGAAGTAGTCCAAGAAGGTGTCAAACAGTAAGATGAGGACAAAGAGACCGGAGGTTTTGTAGTAGAAAAGTAAGCTGACGAAGAAGAGGAACGTATTGCGTAACAGCCGTTTGCGATGGAAAAGCGCAAAGAAGGCGAACACGATGGCGAAGAATGCCCAGAAATTGAACTGGGTGAACAACAGCGGATGCGTCTCATCGAACGAGAACAGGTTGATCAGAAATTGCGAAACGTTCTCCCAGGTCATTGCTGTAAAGTTTTAAGGGGTTGGACAAAAGCGTGCCAAAAGAGGTCGCCGATGAGGTTGTATCCGTTGACGGTAAAGTGGACACGGTCTTTCTGCGCGAGTCCCTTGGCCTGCCATTTGGCCATGGAGCCGAGTCCGCCCATCACTTCAAACTGGTCCCAAACAGCACCACCCGTCAGGTTGGCTAATCGATGCATGACATCGCTCACCTCAGGACCGGTCTTATTCACGGAGTAACGGCCCTTCTTGCCGCGCTTCCACGTGTCGTTGTTCGACAGGAAGATGAACGCACAGTCGGGATTGGCCTCGCGAATGCGGGCGATCAGCTGCAAGTAATTGTTCTTGAAGACCGTGGAGTCGAAATCGTTGCCGAAAGCGTCGTTCACGCCGATGCCGAAAATCACCAAATCGGGCGGGAAGGCCTTGAGGTCGCGGACGAAGTTCTTGCACCGCAGGTATGATGGCACCGCAGTACCGTTAACCCCTATGGATGTGAAGGTTACGCCCGGTTTTCCGTTTTTCAACCACAATCCGTTGACGAAGAAGGTGTCTGCCGCACCACAGGGGAAGTAGAAAGTGAACTCCTGCAGGGGACGACCGGGATAAAAGTAGTAACGCTCGTTTTCCAGATCGGATTCATCGGGGAAGCGCCATATCGTATCGTATTTCAACACGGGGTCGATGTAGTGGCCGTTGGAGCGGCCGAAAAGCACAAGCGTGTCGGTGGCGAAGTCATAATCCGGCTCGTTCATCGTGAATTTGATGGACTGCACCGACTGCATGCAATAGACGGAAATCCCCGACATGCCGAGTGGAGATGGGTACTGCTGATAGACGTTGCGGATTAGCGAGAAAACATCGGAGCGGGTGATTTTGTAGTCGCGGGGGTTGTTGCAGGCGTTTGCCGCCGAGTATGGGAAAATTAGCCCGCGATCGGCTGGTTCGCCACCATATTCGGCCAAGACATGCTTGCGGATGCGGTGCGACATCGTGCCTGCCTGCACGTGCGAGCCGCCGATGTGCATGATGTGGACGTTGCCCTTGCGGGTACGGTTCACACGGCTCCACTTCTCGTAGAAGCGCACCAATGTCATGCTGTCCCTGCCCCAGCAAAGAGTGTCATCGTTGAAACGAATGAAGGAGAATGTGGAGTCGTAGGCCGAGAACAACTCGGGGAGCACCCAGACAGCGGAGGTATCGGCCTCCATCACCAGCGCGACGCTGTCAGCGGTCTCGTCGGTCTGTGCGAAAACGTTCAATGCACAGAGTGTCAATATGATGCAAATTAGTTTTCGGCGGCCTCCCATAAATTGTCGAATTGTTCGGCACCCATCTTTCGACGGGTGGTGTAGAGTTCATACATCGTCGCGAAATTCTCAGCCAAGGTCTTGCCTACATAGTTCGCGCCGGCAGGGGTGAAATGCACGTAGTCGGGACCGGCCCAGCCTTTCTTCACCCAGGCAATCATAGCGTTTCGGCCGCCCATCACCTCATACAAGTCCCAGTAAGCCACGTGGTTGCGCAGACACATATTGCGTAGGCTGTCCACCATCGCGGGCAAGAATTTGTAAGTCTGCAGCGAACCACCGTAGGAGTGGCTCATATCGGAAGGCCCGATGAAAAGCAGAGTGGCGTTGGGGCAAACACTTTTGATGCGCCGGATTTGGCTCTGCATGAGCCTGCAATAATCGTTGATGGATTTGGTGCTATATACTGACGGCACGGTATTGCCGCCGAACTGCAGGATGATCATCCCGACATTGGAATTCTGGTAGCATTTGTGCAAAATGGAGTCGGTGACGAGGGTGAACTGGTTGCCGGAGGAGCTGCGCAACGGGATGTTATCGACGCTCACGCCCGGACCGTTATCAATCATGATGCCGTAGATGTCGGCTGTGCCCTGCATGTTGATGCGCAGCGAGGCGGTGGTCGAGTCTGTCTGCCAGCGCATAGCGTGGATGCCCGCGCTTTCGCTCGTGCAGGTGGAGTCGAATCCGTGTTTGCGGTCGGTGAGGGTGGCGCGGAATTTGCCGTCGTGGTCGTTGTAGAGCATCGTGACGCGGGAGAACCGTTTCACGCGGCTGTCGGTGCGCTTGTTGGTGGTGGCATTCGCGGTGAAGGTGCCGCTGCCAGTAAGACGGTAGCATTTCAACATCAGTCCGTAGTTGCCACGCGCCCGCGCTCCGTCACCGTAGGTCGAATAGAGGGTGAACGCGCCGCTGGCCGACTGGCTCACCGCGTAGGACGCAACGGTTTGGATGGCAGGCACCAAGCCTGGACCGCCGCCACCGAACTTCGACTGCATCCAGGTGCGGAGGTTGCCGGAGATGCGGTCCATCTCGATCTGCGAGTCGCCATAGTGGAGCACGCGCACCACCTCGTCCTTGGATCTTGCCGAAGCCGCTTTCGCAAAGAATTTGTCGAAATAGGTGACATCGCCGTCGGGCAGGTAAAAGTGTCCTTCCGAAGCAAGAGTGGTCTTGAAATGTTCAAGCGTATCGAGTTGCTCCTCAACACGTTTCTGCTTGATAGAGTCTTCCTTGGCAATTTCCGCGATAATGGCCTCGCGTTTTTTGCGGTTAAATAGGGTAGGGGCGGGGATTCTCGGGTCGCTTTTCAGGCTGTCACCGGGCAAATCGGGCAGGTCTGCATCAGGGTCCGCCAGCACTTTTTCGATAGAAGGGAAGTTAACGGTGTGTTTGGCAAGCGTAATGCCCTCTTCGGGATAAAAGAAGCTGATAACCCCTAAACAAGTGATTATCAAAATGATGAACAACGCTATCTGCCAAGGTTTCATTCCTTTTCTACCCTAATTTTTGAGGGCGCAAAGGTACAAAAAAAGTTCATAATTAGTACATTAGCGGAACTTTCTGTCAGAACATAGACGTGAGACGTAAGACGTGAGACGTTTGGACTTGCAGCAGAGACGTTGCGGATGCTCTAAAAAATGTATTTTTGCGCTTTGAATATCCAATTTACCGAACAATGAAAAAATTTATAACTATTTGTATAACAGTGTTGTCCGTTGTTGTTATAACTGCCTGTAAGAGCGGGAACAAAATTGATGGCACTGCTAAAGTCGATGGACATTACACATACGAACACGCCTTCAACTATGACCTCAAAGGTGCCCACCTCGACGTGTGCGAAACCGGCACGATGGACTTCCACCCCGACGGCGCCGCCCTCGACTCCGCCCGGCAGGTCTATACCGCCACCCTTCAGGACAGCAGTATCGTGACGTGGGTGTTCAACTATGTCAGTCCCAGTAAGTGGCGTATGGAGGGTGAGGATTTCTACTTCTCTGGCATCAAGGAAAGCTTCCGAATGGAGGTGGTTGAAGGTGACAAAGAGAACGAACTGGCTCAGGAAATCATCAAGGTCGTCAGCGGCAGCATCGACTACGAATACAAATTCCACCTTGACACGCTGACGGACCAGAAACTGCAGTGGAGCTTCACCTACCGCGACGGCCATAGCGACACGTGGGAGTTCTATCGGGAATCTTCGCGAAAATAAAACACCGAGATTATGGAAAACATCAAAATTTATCATTCTTATGGGAAAAGCCCTATCGTCGCCGCAATTTGTTTTATTGTTGCCGGACTTTGCAATTTGATTCTTTTGATTTTGGAAGGAAGCCATAACTGGATATCGTGGTTAATTGTTTTTTTACTTCTTGGCTTTGGATTGTATCAGGCATATTTATACTGGAAAGAAAAGATCAAAAAAACGCCGTTTTTGGAAGTTGCTGACGACAAGGTGACTGTGAACAGCGCGAAAAGTTGGGAGATCTCTTTTTCAGAAGTGGAGGAGTTCTTCTTCACGGATATCACCAAACAGCTGATAGGAATCCGCTATAAAAATGATGAGATTCAGAAAACGAAAAACCATAGCATCGGAAACAAGGATGAGATTTCTACCTACCGCTTGTCGATGAAACCCCAGGAACTCCTTGACCTGTTGAATCAACGATTGGAAGCCTACCGCAGCACGCACGCCTGAAACGCCTCGCCATTCGTGATGACCTTGTGTTAAAACAAAAATTGTACTTTTGCCGAATATTAATTGTTTATATATCGAATTATGAAAAACATTGTCATTCTACTGTCTTTGAGCATCTTATTCTTCGGATGCACAAAAGATTGGGGTACTCCTGCCACCAAAAACTATCCTATCAACGGGGCATACACGAAACTTGACGTGAGTAACGCTTTTGATGTAACCGTCAGCGACCAAGTGACCGATGTGGTCGTCACGGTGGGCGAGCTGGCGCACGACAGGGTGGTGGTGAGAGTCGTTGACGGCGAATTGCAAATCGGATTCAAACCGAACACAATGTATAACGGAAAAGCCACTGCCGTCATCCCTGCCACTGCCAACCTGTACGGCCTTGATCTCAGCGGGGCCTCCTCATTCACAGGAGATCTTAGAGGGAACAATGTGAACATAGAACTTTCCGGTGCGTCAACCTATCGGGGCTCTATCGAAGCCGCTGAACTGGACATTGACTTGTCAGGGGCTTCGGATGCCATTATAAACGGTGTTTGCCAGACCAAGATGGAGATAGACCTGAGCGGGGCCAGCACTTTGAAAGCAGCTGACCTTTCGGCCATGTCGGTGTATGGGGAGATGAGTGGCGCCAGCGATGCCGATGTCACGGTCTGCTCTGCTCTGAATGTGCAACTCAGCGGGGCCAGTACGCTCACGTACGGAACCTCCTCTGAAGAGTGTCATCCTAATATCAACTGCCCTGCATCTGGCAGCTCGGATGTCAAGCCGCGTCATTAGCAGCGTTGTCGTATTGTTGATTGACCTATGGATTTCCATATTTACGGTACACAAAACAGCCCTAAACTCCTCTTGCTTCCGGGCTTGGGAGTCTCGCACGAGATTTTCCTTCCGTTAATAGAATTGCTGAAGGAGGATTTCCATATTGTCACGGTGGATGTTGACGGTTTCCTGCTCGGCAAGCCCTCGCGATTCACCTCTGTCGATGACCAAGCGGCGCAGGCCATCCGCTATGTGCAGGAGAACCTCTGCGGACGATTGGATGTCGCCTACGGTCTCTCGTTGGGCGGGAAAATCCTCTCGCGGATGCTGGAGCGCGACGAAATTGTCATTGACCACGCCATTATGGATGCCGCGCCGCTGCTGCCGCTGCCAAAATGGACCGTGGGACCGCTTCGCTACTACCAAGCCCTCAACGTGTGGACCTGCTACCATTGGACCGGCTTCTGGCGGTGGCTGTTCCACTCGCACTACTTCGACGTGCTGTTGGATGAGGTCCGGAAGGTCTATCCGTCTGGGAAGACCCGCGCGGTGTTGGATGGGTACAAATCGGTATATACCAGCAAATTGGAATCTATTCACGGAGCCGACATCCACTATTGGCACGGTACCAAGGAAGCTTTTGTTGCGAAGCCGCAGGTCAAACACTTGCTCTCGTTATGTCCCGATGCGCACGTGGAGGTCTTCGAGAGGATGAACCACGGCCAGCTGCTGTTGGACCACCCGGAAGAGGTGGCGAAGAGAGTAGAGATAATAGTTAATAGTTAAGAGTTTTCCTTGAGCAGCCCCGATAGGGGCAAGAGCTCGGTAGAATTAACAATTAAAACGTTATAAGATGAACAAATTCAAAGAAATCTTCGGGTACGCACTCGGCTTCGTGCTGTTTGTGGTGCTGATTCCCGTAATCATGTGGCTCTGTTCTGGTCGGCCCGCCACAGATGTCAATACCGCACAAGTCATCATCACGTTAATTCTCGCTGTAGTAGGCTTGGTGTTAAGCATCTGGGCCATCGTCTATATGCGTCGCGTGGGCGACGGCAACCCGATGGACGCCTTCGGTCACGAGGTTGCCCCGCGCACCAAACACCTGATGACCGACGGTCCCTACCGTCTCAGCCGCAACCCGATGCTGACCGGTATATTCGTCTATCTGATAGGCTGTTGCCTCTGGTTGTGGACTTGGCAGTCGGTGGTGGTGTTCTTAGTATTCGTAGCCATCATGCTCGTGCAAGTACGCACCGAAGAAGACCGTCTCCGCCGCGACTTCGGCGATGAGTACGAGGAGTATTGCAAGAAGGTGGGAAGGTTTTGGCCGTTTAAGGTGAAGTTTTAGTACCATTATCGGTGTCTTTTATTCTCCGCAATGAAAACATCCGCAACGCCATCGAACAGATGGGAAACAAGGATCAGAAGGTGTGGATGTTTATATAGGATTTATTCCAACCAAAGAAAAGTGTATCTTTGCAATTTGAAATATCCAAAACTGAATGACGAGAAGCAGACTATCCAAACTGTCAAGAAAGTGGCTTAGAGCAACGACAATAAAACGAAACAGACTTCTATAAATAAAAACTAACCGATATTATTATGAATTACTTCATCAAAAACATCCATATCAACAAATTGTTCCATCTGGAGAACTTTGACATCCCGATTGCAGACGCGAAGTATCCGCATCTTATCATTACGGGAAAGAATGGGAGCGGAAAAACAGTGCTGTTGAATGCTATCGCCAACCTTTTGGAACAATTACCAAACGATAAGGATGTTGAAGTCATGCTAAGAGGCATCAATTCGTTGCAAGAGCGAGAGTACGAAATCGACAATGTCAATAATTATGGTTATACTGGAAACAGTATCAAATGCGTCATCTCCAGTATAGCATATATTGTACAGCAATACAAGAAAGGGGATTTCATCATGGCTCTTTATCAGGCTGACCGTCACGTCAAAATGATAGAACCGGATTCACCTCAAAAGCCACTGGTGGGAGATGTCAGTAACGTACGCGAAACAGTTTCTGACCAATTTATCAAGTTTCTTGTGGACCTGAAGTTTCAGGAGTTACTGGCCATCAGCGATCAGAATAAGGAACGTGAACAATCTATAAAGTCTTGGTTCAAAGATTTTGAATCAGTGCTTAAAGGTATCTTCTTGAATGATGATTTGAGGTTGGATTTTGATCAGGAGAACAAGTATTCATTCAAGATAGTGCTGGGAGAACAAAAATTCGGTTTTAATGAAATGTCCGATGGTTTCAAAGCTGCTATCAATATCGTTTCCGATCTGATTTTGAAAATGCAGCATGGGAGTAAACTATCTGATGCATACAAAAAGGAGGGCATTGTCTTGATTGACGAGATTGAAACTCATTTGCATCTTGAATTGCAACGGGTTATCATGCCATTCTTGACAAAGACATTCCCCAACATCCAATTTATTGTCACCACCCATTCCCCGTTCGTTTTGAATTCAATGCCAGATGCTGTTGCGTTTGATTTGGAACACAGGAAAGTGTTGGATAATTTGACTGAATACTCATACGAATCGCTGGCAGAAGGGTATTTCGGCGTTAGAACACCCTCGAGTTATGCCGAAATGCAGTTGGGGACACTAAAAAGTTTGCTCGAAAAAAAGATATTGACGGATGCCGACAAGGTGGCAATCAGACAATTGAAATCCGAATTTGAAAAAATTTCCGAAACAGCCTCCCCTTTGATTGTCGGCGGCTTTCGTCAGTTAATGATCCAAAACTCAGATAAACTCAAGAACCTGTAAGATAATGATTAGAGTAAAGAAAAGTCATAACGCGCCATCGTCTTTAAATACAACTTCAAGATACGATGGAGAAGATGTTAAACAACAACTGCTCGCAGATCAAAATGACAAATGCTACTTGTGTGAAAGAAAACGTGACACGGATTTCGAGATAGAGCATCATAAAAGCACACACAATTTTCCAAATTTAGAGCAGGACTGGAACAATCTTTATATGGGGTGTGGCTATTGCAATAAAAAGAAGTCGGATTCTTTCGACAACACCCTTGTGCCAAAAGATTGCAACATAGAGGATGAAATCGAGCATTTTATTGATTTTGCAAACAAAAAAGCAGTCTTTTTGTCAAAAATCAACGATGAACAACATAACGAAACCACAGAATTGTTGAGTAGGATTTACAATGGTACTAATAAACTAAGAACAACTAAAGAGGAACGCTTTTTCGAGCAAGCAGTAAGTGTTATGAATAGGTTCACAGATTTGGTTATGAAGTATCAGGAATCTCCAACACCTGAAACCGAAAAAGCCGTCAGAGATGAATTATCTATCACGAAAGAGCTGTTGGGCTTCAAGTATTGGATTATTAAAAGAGACCAGACTTTGAGCCAAGTCTTTGCTGCTGATATCATTTGGAATAAAACGGCATGATCAGGTAATACAGAATGATTTCCAAAATGTCTTCCCTCCTCTCCGATGTAGTCAGCCCCGAACGCGACGAGCGTATCAAGAAGGTCAAATAACCCTAAACCCCTAACCCATGTTCCTCGGTGAGCTGATATCTCTTTTCGTCGCCCTTTCGTGGACTGCCACCGCCCTTTTCGCGGAGGTGGGCTCGAAACGTATGGGCTCGCTGCCGTTCAATACGATACGGATGACAATGTCGCTGTGCTTCCTCGTCCTCACCCTTTGGTTGGTGATGGGCGTCCCCTACCCGCGCTACGCCGACGGCGGCACGTGGGGCTGGCTGCTGCTCTCGGGCGTGGTCGGCTACGTCATCGGCGACTACTGCCTGATGCAGGGCTACATCCACATCGGGTCGCGCTTCGGCCAGCTCTTCATGACCCTTTCGGCCCCTACGGCGGCACTCACGGGACGGATCCTCCTCGGCGAGCAGATGCGCCCGGTCGCCATCCTCGGAATGGTGGTTACCTTGAGCGGCATTGCCCTGTCTATTCTCTCGAAAAACGATGATTCGGAGCATCACGGACTGCATTTCAAGCTGCCCGCGAAGGGTATCTTCTACGCGGCGATGGCCGGTGTCTGCCAAGGTTTCGGTCTGGTACTCAGCAAGATGGGACTCCAACACTACGATATGGTGCTCACGGCCCTCAATATCTCCCAAGACGCGGTTTTTGAGGGGGCGTTGCTGCCGTTGCCTGTCAGCATCTGCGTGCCCTTCGCCGCCACTACCATCCGCGCCTACATCGGGTTGGCGGGCTTCTTCCTGTCGTTGATGCTGTTCAGCAAGGACGGTTTGGCGAAGTTGCGCAGCGCCGTCCGCGACCGTAAGGCAATGTGGTGCGTGTTCGCCTCCACCATCTTCGGACCGTTCATCGGGGTCAGCGCGTCGCTGTTGGCCACGATGTACACCTCCGCGGGCATCGCGCAGACCATCTTCGCCCTCACGCCCATCCTCATCATCGCCCCGGCGGCCATCCTGTTCCACCAGAAAGTCACCGCCCGAGAGGTAATCGGTGCTGTCATCAGCGTGGTGGGGGTGTGTCTGTTCTTCGTATAGAATTTTCTGATCAATTCTCAAATATTGACCTTATGGACTTTCACGTTTACGGCGAACTTCTTTAAGGGAAGCTCTTGCTGTTGAACGGTCATTCGGAAGAGGTGGTCCGTAACATCAAGAAATAACCTAAATTCCTTTCGCATGCCCGCTGGTCAGGAAATATGCAACATGTCCCTTCTCCCGCCACCGACACAATTCCTATTGCTGTGTTTCGCTCCATAAAGAGCATTGCAAGTTTTCACTTGTCGTTACGGCATTCACATTTTGTATTTTTTGCCGGGAAAGAAACGCGGAACGCTCTGGCAGTATTTCTCATATTCCGGATACTTTCCGCCGCTGATCTCTTCCGCCAGAGACGAACTTCCCTGGAACAGGACCACCAACAGCAGCGCACCGATCACGCTCCAGTTGAGAATGC
>CAMJPH010000083.1 GCA_946407715.1 uncultured Bacteroidales bacterium
CCGCGAGTTCGAATCTCGCTCTCTCCGCAAAAGACCGAAACTCAATCAGAATCAGCAATTTACGCAAGTAGATTGCTGATTTTTGCGTTAAAACTGAGACAGAAACGAGACAAAGTGTATTTCTTTGGGATTTGTCAGATTATCACTGTGAATACCTGGCAAAACCCAAAAAAAAATGTCATTGAATCACAACAGGTTAGCAGTATCTTCCGAGTATTCCGCTGTCAACTACCTGCCGGCTACTCTGAAGACCAACAAGTCGGGATGGCTCATTGAGTACTATGTGGAGAATCCACAAACCCAAGAGCTTGCAAGAAAGAAAATCCGGCTTTCGCGGCTTATGAGCCGTTATTCCTCCAAAAGCGAGGCGAAGAAACACATCAACAACATCATCATTGCCTTGAACATGAGGCTCTCCACTGGGTGGAACCCGTTCTTCCAGGGCGAGGATTCACGAATGTACACCCCTATCAAGGATGTGGCGGCGCGGTATATGGAGGATATAGAGAAGACACTCCGCCCTGCCACATACCGCACTTACAAGACCTTCATCAAGGTCTTCTGCGAATGGGTTGAGAAACAGCAGCCTAACATTTATTCCTCCATGATTTCCCACACTATGATTGTGCGCTTCATGGATTACATCTATTACGAGCGAAAAGGAACGTCGGGAAACGAAATCACCGCCTCCGCTTACAATTCCTACATCAAGCAGGGCAGCGCGTTCTTCTCGTGGATGATGGACAAATGCTATTGCAAGGAGAACCACTTCCAAAAAATCAAGGCGAAAAAGGTAGAGGATAAAAAAAGAATCCTTATTCCCGAGGAGACCCGAGAAAAAATAAACGAATATTTGAAGGTCAAGAATCCGATGTATCTGATTATGCTCAAGTTGATATACTCGGGACTGATAAGACCTCACGAATTGCGGGGGCTAAAGGTCGAGAACTTGTCGTTTGCCGACATGCAGATAAGTATTCCCAAGAATGTTGCCAAGAACGGTCACGAAAGGGTGGTGCCGCTGTCGAAGGAGATACTGCTTGACTTCCTGGACATCGGGGTGCAGAACGCGAAGATGTCGGACTACATCTTCGGCGAGCATTTCAAGACCTGTTCCACCCGTATGGCTGATGCCACAATGCCGAAGCATTGGGTGAAGCTGCGCAAGGCGTTGAACCTGCCGAAAGAAATGCAACAGTACTCCTTCCGCGACACGGGTATGACCGAAATGATAAAGAACGGGATAGACCCGTTGTCCGTCAAGCAGCTGGCCGACCACTCCTCCCTTGCGATGACCACCATCTACACGAAGCATGTTGACCCGAACCTGCGTGATATTGTGATTTCCAAGACACCCAAATTTGCGAAAGACAAAGACGAAGCAAAACCCAAGCCGGATTCTATAGAGACATCCTCATCTTTGCAGCCTCCACTTCTGCAATGACGGATTGCGCCCCTTCAGTGAACTGAAAGGTGATTTTAATGGGCAGGCTCTTCACTCCTGCGACCAGCAGCCAGCGGGTCTGGTTCTCCGCCCGCGCCTCCTGCGGCTTCAGCAGCAGCCAAAGGTTCAGGAACTCCGAAAGCGGCAGCAGGAAGCGGTACTTCACTTTCTCGTAGCCTGCGAGAAAGTCAAGCCACGGGCGCGCCCATTTCTCGCCCACGGAGTCCTCACCCTGCACGGTCAGCGAAACGCCGTCAAGGGGGTCGCCGTTGCGGTTGTAACGGGTCGGTTGCGCCGCCTCTATGAAGGGGTTGCCCGCCTGCAGGATAGCCAGCTGGCGTGCCCCTAAGTAGGTCTCCAGCACCATCGGGAAGTCCGTGTTTCCCGTGTCGAAGACAGGGCTGCAGCCCGCCTGCTCGATACGCATGACAAACTCCGGGTGTTCGGACTTGGAATCCGTGATCTCCATCACGGGAATCTTCAGCGAGGGTGTTATGCTCTCTTCGCTTCCCTCCCCTGCCTTCAAAGTTTGATTTGCACCGCCCTGCGGGTTCCAGCGGAACACCCAGTTGGCGATGCTGTCCCCCTCTCGCTCCGCCTTTCGGTAGCGGTTCTCGTTCTCCACGAAGCAGACTTTTCCATAGTTGGCCGCTGCATCTGGCAGCCAGTCCGCCGTAGGCACTGCGGGCAGCGTCTTGGTGCTGTCCGTTTCGTCCGTGGTCACGCCCTCCAGCTTGAAAACGTATTTCCGCTCATCGGTCTTCTCTATGGCGGTCTCGCCGTCCACGGCGTATGCCGTGAGGTCGAGGCACTTGGACTTCTCCAAAATGTCGCGGACGAAGGCGAACTCCGCCCTCCTGGTCGTGGAGTCAAGGAAGAGGGCGAGGCCGAAGGTCTTGCACAGCGTGCCGATGAAGTCGGCGTTGGTCATGTCGGGGACGTGCTCGCCGTAGCGCAGTCTGTCGGCGAAGCAGTTATAGACCTTGCTGTACGAGGTCGCGTCAGCGGTTATCGGCACGCTCTCGAAGTCTTTGATCACCAGCCGCTGGCCGTAGCCGCCGACTTCCTCCATCATTCCCCTGCACTTGGCGAACATGAACATTTGGTTCGTGCTCATTCCGCTGACGGAAAAGTCGAAGGTGATTTCGTAGAAGCCCGCTCCGGCATAGCCGAAAGAGGATAGCTGGTGGGACTTATAAGTCTTCACATAATACGGCGTGTACCAGTGGCCGAACAGCGAGTCCATGTCGTCCCAATTCCCGTAGAGGTTTGATGCCGTGGCCTGCGACGGAGTGTTAAGGTAGTAGCTCATCATGAACACCAGCGCCTCCTCGTAGTGCTTGGTCACGGTGCCGCCGTTCTCCTCCACCTGCACCGTCCCGTTCTGTATGACATTGGCGGGCAGGTATGTCCGAATCACCACATGGAAATGGTGGGTTCCGTTTGCCTTCGGCCAGAAAAGATACTGCTCGTTGCCGTTGGAGTCGGTGAACGGCTGCATCATGTGGGGTATTCCCGCAAACATGTGGTGGTAGTAATCCACGGAGGGCGTGATTCCGGCACTGAATCCGGCCTCGTTGTCGAACTGCGTGAGCAGGCCGTCCATGGCGCGGAGGCTCTGCGAATAGACCTTGGCGGTGCCTGTGTCCTGTAGGAAGCTGCCCTCCGCCCTGTAGCCGCCGTTGGACACCACCCTGTCAAGCAGCCATGTGAGCCGCAAGGCGGGGCAGAAAGCGAAGCTGTTGGGGTTGTCGGCAGAACGGTTGTTGAACACGCGCACGCCTCGGTTTCCTGGACGCTCCTCTATCACATCGCCGTTGCCGTTGAAGAACAAGCGGTTGATGTAGCAGCGGTCAAGCCCCACGTTGTCGTTGGTGTTCAGCGAGGCCTGTATGCCGCTGGCGTTGTCAGGGGCGTTGTCGTACTGCGTGAGGAACCAGCCGAAGTCGTTGTTCCCGCCGCCGTAGAAGGCCGTGTCGAGGAACAGCGGGAACTTGACCACGGAATCCGGATTGAGCGTTGACTTGAGGAACTCAAGCCACTTGGCATTATGTTCCGTGGCGTTGCGGCTGATGATGATGTCCTCCGCGTAGTCGTTCTCGCACAGCTTCCTGTCAGCGAAACCCTCCGGCCAAGGGTTGATGACCAGCCCGCAGGAGTACGTGGCCTGTGTCGCCTTTTGGATATAGAGGTCGCCGCGGGCAATCTCCACGCCTCCGGCCTTGACGGTGCAGGCGTACTTCTTCAGCCGCTGCGCATAGGCGAAGCGGGCGTGGCGGAACACCATGTCGTTGCAGGCGGCTGGCACATCGAAGGTGAACATGATGTCTCCTTCAACGCCGTCCGTTGAGAAGACACCGCTGTTCACCTCCATCTGCAGGGAAGTCCCCCTTGCGATGTGCAGCAGTGCTCATTGAATACAACGGTGTTGGTAATGTTCGCCTTAGGTTTTAACAACAGGCATCGTTTCAAGTTGCAAATCGTGTAACAGATCAAAAAAAAATTGTCCATGTGATTTTTTCGGCATTGTTGCGTTTAATAATAGTAAAGAAGTGATTCTATATGGAAAGAGAATTTATTGCATTGATCAAACGTCATGAAGCAACGATTTATAAAGTTTGTTGGATGTTTGCACATAACGACAAAGAGATTGTATGCGATTTGTATCAAGAAATAGTACTTCATTTGTGGAAAGGGTACAGTACCACTTATCATTCTGAAAACAAAGATAATAGTTGGATATTCAGAATATCATTGAACACGGCTATTTCATATCAAAGGTACGAGAAAAAACATGTTTCCCTTTTGGATATAAATATGTTTGACGAACAACTCGCAGAAACAGAGTCGGACAAGGATGTAGAACAATTATACAGTTTAATTGAGCAACTGAACGATGTCGAAAAAGCTGTGGTTTATTTGTATTTGGAAAAAAAAAGCCACGAGGAAATTTCCAAAATAATTGGAATTACAGTGTCGAATGTAGGGACGAGACTTCAACGTATCAAACAAAAACTAAAAATATTAAACAAACAAAACAAATAATTTTTTTTAATTACTATGGAAGAAAGTAAAAAGAACATAGACATTGAATATTTAGAAATGGTTTGGGAAAAACAAGACAAAGAATTGTCACAGCTTTTCATTTTACAAGAAAAAGCTGTGAAAGAACTCATTGACAGTAGGAAAGTGACTTATTGCGAAAAAATGCTAAGAAACAAATCATTTATGCTCTTGTTCTGCGGAATAGTTCTTGTTTATTTGATAGCTAATATTCAATTGTTTGTCGCAGAAAGCAAATATTTGATACCCTTTATTGTGCTTGTTGTCTTGTTCTTAATCAGTATAATGTGGTATTTAAAGAGCATCGCTATTTTGAGAATTGTAAACAAACCGACATCAAGCACTATAGATGTTGCATCTGCGGTACAAAAATTAAAGAAAAGAGAATTACTTGAAATGATACTATCCTTTGTAGTTGCTTTGCCTCTGTTGGTTGGTTGTCTTCCTCCTATAACATCAAAAATTTTCAATCGATTAGATTTTTACACACATATTTCATCTTACCTTCCTGTAATGGTTGTCGGCATCGTGCTATCCATTATTGTTGGTTTGATTTATTATTATCTAAATTCACAAAGAATCAAGATGATTTGGAATGAAGAATGCGAATAAACATATCGTCAAAATCCACACATTATTTTCCTTATGCTGAAAAATGATCTTTTTTCAAGCTATGCAAAGGCATTTATATGCTTTTGCATAGCTTTTTTTGCATTTTTCTCTCTCCTCACGCAATCAACGTCATGTTCCCGAAAACAGCTGACATTGCATTGCATTGACACACTGTCTATTTCCCACGATATCGGGATGGTTCGTTCTTATTATTCCCCCGTTGAAAACGCAATTCTTAACACTTACTATTATACAACTGATGACGGATATGCCGTTTTGAATTACTGCAAAGAATCCATTTACCCTATCAAACAATTTATGCATAAAAATTACATACAAAACTGCATCGTAGAGAACGACTCATGCCTTATCATTCAATTTTCAGCAGACAGTTTTTTGCTCAGAGTCGACAACAATGGCTTTGTGAAAGATACGATAACTCTCAATATGAGATATGAAAACGAGGAAAAGTATATTATGACAACAATTATGGAACATTACTATGTACCCTCAAAGGGAGATTCTGGTATGTTATTTTGTAATTGTTTTCTTCCCAGCGAAACAGATTTTCTGCTTAACTACAGTTCCCGGAAAAGCATGTTTTCGAAACCTGTTTTTGATCAGCTTATTGTCGAAAAAAGTCGAGTTGAACACACAGAAAGAGGAATAGGGAGATTCCCGAATGCACATTCGCAAAAGGACACGGTCAGATATTACTATAAAGGTATGTCAACAATGAATAAAGACACTGACATTGTGAAAATATATGCATTTGTCGACTCGGTCTTCATAATACATCGCGACGGCGCCCAAGAACGCCACTTTTTTCGCAGCAAATATCAAAAACACGAAAATGAGATGCTTACCGTCTCTGTATATGACTATGTGGGATTAGAAAATTTTATCTGTTCTCAGACAACTTATGAAGGAATATTATATGATCCATATAGGAACTATTATTACGTTGTTGTGACAAGACCTATGAACCCCGAAAACGATGATGGTACCAGAAAGAATTTAATTGAGAGGCCGTGGTCTTTGATTGTTTTAGACAGTGATTTTCGGAAACTTACTGAAATAGACATGCCCGAACATTTTGTGCCGTATGATTGTATGGTGACTTCCGAAGGACTTGCTGTCATGGACTATTCGTTAACAGAAAAGAACAAAAATGTTTATGTAATATGCGATATTTATTAAAAGCAAAAGCAGGTGCGAAGTTGATATTGCTGATGATATTAACCATGTTTTCGTGTAATAACAAGCATCCTTCTTCATTAATAACTTATCCGGAAAAGAAATCTTTACAAGAAACTGACCTACAGAAACGAAGTCGTTTCTTCAATGAGTATATGGAAGAGATATTCCCTTCCTATGAACTTAAAAATGGCGAATACCTGTTCATCCTGCCTGACGGCTGTACAAACTGCACAAAATCAACATGTTCTTTTCTCAACCTTCACCCCGATAACGTAAGAGGAAAATATAATGCTATCCTGATTTCTCAATCAACATTGGAAAAATTTCCCGAGAAAATTTCATCCCTCGACACAAATCTTTTGATTGACTCCACAAACAAACTCGACAAAATGGCTTTTGGTATTGCAGGTATAGCAGTCATGAAAATCAAAGATAATCAGATTGTTGATAAAAAGAGTATGACAGCTGAGGATTTCCAAAAGAATCCTGCGGAGTTTTTCAGACCGATGTAAACCCATTCCCAATACTTCGCCGCTCTTGGCTCTCGAACTCTATCTGGAGTTCGCGGCTGATGACCGCCTGTCTGTTCTTCGGGTCGCTCATGTATTGGCGCAGGGCGGTCAGCTCCTCCAGCATCCGCTCCATCGTGCCGCTGTCGGTAGGTGCGGCCTGGTGGTAGTGGTTGCTGGTGACGGCTCTCTCTGTTCTTTCGGGGGCAAATGTACGGCTTATGGAGGTGGCGGTTTGGGACACTGTGCGGCTGTCGGGAACAGCCATCTCAAGGTTGTGCAAGGGGGCTTTGTTGCCCTTGCGGTATTCCTCCAACGCTTCGATGACGGGCTTCGTCTCGGGGTCGCTGACCAGCTCGTTTGGGGCTATCCACTCCCTGCCGCGCTCTCCGGCCACGATGTTCTTCTCTTTCTCCACATAACCGCCCTTGGCGTAGGGTTCCGGCTGCGAATTCAATTAGGAATGAGGAGTTAGCAATTAGGAGTTAAAAAAAATCGTACTTTTGCAGGAAATTTTTGAACCATGAACGAAGACAATCCCATCGTAGAGAAAAGCAAGGCGTTTGCTTTGAGAGTCATCAAGTTAAGTGACTTTCTTATTGCAAAGAAACTATACACTTTTGCGGACCAAGTGTTTCGAAGCGGCACAAGCATCGGGGCGAATGTGAGGGAGGCAACGGCCGCGCAGAGTCGGAACGACTTCCTTGCCAAGATGTACATCGCGTTCAAGGAGGCTGTTGAAACGGCATATTGGCTGGAACTGCTTCACGAGAGCGGGAAGATTGAATCTTCACATTTTGAAAGTATTATCGCCGACTGCCGTGAACTTATAAGGATGCTTTCTTCCATAACCAAATCCACAAAAGACGGCACCAAGAAACGGCTTCCCGGCAATTCCTAATTCCTAATTCCTCATCCCTAATTGAAAAACAGTACGGGTCGCCAGCCTGTAGATGGCCGTGCCCGCCGCGACTATCGCGGTTGCGAGTGCCACCCACGGCACGGCGTTGGCCGATGCGTTCATCTTTCTCACCGCAGCAGCAGCCCTTTCGGTGTTGCCCGCCATCTTCGCCTGCGCTGCCGCCACCGCATAGACCGCCGTGTTCAATTAGGAATTAGGAGTTAGTAATTAGGAATAAAAAAAGCGTACATTTGCAGAAGATTTTTAAACCATGAACGAAGATAATCCCATTGTAGAGAAAAGCAAAGCTTTTGCATTGAGAATCATAAGGTTGAATGATTATCTCATCGCAAAGAAACTGTTCACCTTGGCGGATCAGGTGTCGAGAAGCGGAACGAGCGTCGGGGCGAATGTGCGGGAGGCAACGGCCGCGCAGAGTCGGAGCGACTTCCTCGACGAGATGTACATCGCGTTCAAGGAGGCCGTTGAAACGGAATACTGGTTGGAATTGCTTCATGAAAGCGGGAGAATAGAGTCTCCTCATTTCGAAAGCATTGTCGCCGACTGCCGCGAACTTATAAGGATGCTTTCATCCATAACCAAATCAACAAAAGACGGCAAACAGGAACGGCAACCCGAACATTCCTAATTCCTCATTCCTAATTCCTAATTGAATATGAGCTGCTTGAACTTGCCGAGTTCCATTCCGGCAATCTTGGCGAACTCCGCAGGCTTGGATATGACCTTTTGGATGAGCTTTTGGAAAGCGGTGGCCGACATCTCCACCTTCTGCATGTCCTGATCAAGGGCTGAGGCGAAGCCGAGGATCTGGTCGGCGGCGAGTCCGGCTTGGACGGCGATGCCGCCCAGCCGCCCCGTGAAGTTGACCATGTACTGCTCGTTGGCCGTGCTGGTCTTGCCCAGCTCGTTGACGGCGGAACCCAGCGAAAGCAGCTGCTCTTTGAGTGACTTGTCCTTGAGCATGTCGGTGGACTTCTTATAGACGTCCACCATCTTGCCGATGGCCAGCGTCGCGTCATCGCCCAAAACGTCCCCCATGGAGACGTTGATGATGTCCGCCGCCTCAACGAACTGCTGCACCAGTTCCTTGGAGGAGATGCCCAGCTTGCCCGCGATGTAGGCGAGGTTGTTGAGCTGCTCGCGGCTGGTGCGGGTATCTAAGTGCTTGAAGCTCTCGTTGAGTTCCTCCACCTGCTCGCGGGTCATCCCCGTGGTCTTGATGACGTCGGAATACACGTCGTCCATGGCGGCAAGGTCGGGGCCACCTGCTTGAGGGTTGAAGTCACGTTGTCGAGCGAGGAGAGGATCTGCGTCAGGCCTCCGATGCCCGTGCCGAACTGCAGCACCTTGTTGTACATTTCCGTCCATGCGGAGGCGGCGGAGCCGATGTTCTGCGCGTGCTCCTTGAGGTACTGCCTCAGTTCATTGATTTTCTTGGCGTGGGAAATGTACTCGTCCGAGCCGATGACCATGCGGTTCTGCTCGTTCACGAGTTTGTTCATCTCGGAACGTATCTGTTTGACGGAGGCCTTCACCTCCTTGCCGTTGATGTAGATGGTTACCCTGCGGGTGCTGCTCTTTGCCATAAACCTGTAGTTTGTGGCAAAGATGGCATAAACGTCCGTCACGGATAGGGACGGCTACGGGAAAACGATGTCGTGCTGGTTGACTGCGTTTTCCTCTTCCCTAATACTGCGACAACGATAGTAGTGGTTATGAGCACGAAGTGCGAAATTTGAACGGATAGCGTGCCCGGTCGCCCAAGAGAAGAAAAAAAGCATAAAAAAGAGGACCCGAAAGCCCTCCTTTCATTTCTCATAGCGTATTGCATTCATTTCATCGTCTCACCGCCTTCCTCACCACGCTCACCCCTCGTTCGAAGTTGATCTTTACGAGGTACGTGCCGGAGGGATAAGTCGAGAGGGTACGGTTCCCGTGTCAATCCTCTTTCCTCAAGAAATCGTCCAAATCCATCAAGTTGGAAGGGTTGACAATCTTGTCGAAGAGG
>CAMJPH010000084.1 GCA_946407715.1 uncultured Bacteroidales bacterium
AAAGAGATAAATCTGAAATCCCTACTGCAAGTGGGTTAAGAAGTGCTTGCGAAACTTGAATAAAGAGTCCACTTGAAAAAGTCGTTTTGTTCAAAAATAAATCCTGATAATCAAGCGATTACAAATCGAATATTGCCGGTTTAGCACTTTTTCAAGTGGACTCAATAAAATATTTAAGACTATGGAAAATAAAGTAATGCAAAAAGAAATGGACACGCCACAATTAAGGCAGATGGTGTTGGAAAACATCGAAAGAATTAATAGAAACGAATTGACAATCAATAAAATGCGTATGGAAGCTGCTGAACAAGCTCGCAAAATAAGCGAACACGACGCCCGGTGGGAGAATTCCCGCAGAGAACAAGAACACTATATGCGCATTTCAAGAGAAAGAATGGACAGACTTGAAAAGTTTGCTGAAACCTCCAGACTTGAACATGAAAAACGAAACCAAGAACTCAATGAACTAAAAGAGGAGACTTGGAAGCAGATGAAGGAGAATTCCGAACAGTTGAAGCAGGTCAAGGAAATGATTACGGAGACGAACAATCAGACGAATGAGAAGTTCGCGGAGACAAGAGGGCTGATTGCGGAAACGAACAGGGATGTCAAAAAGATGTTTGAAGAGACCAATGAGTCGATTAGGCGTGTTTCTGTTGAGTTTCTCGGAGTTACGGGTCACATCGAGGAGGGGCTGGTGAGTTCTTCCACGGAAAAGATCTTTAGGGAAGCTGGTTTAGATCTGCACGACAGCGGTAAGAATTTGAAACGGGAACTCGTTTCAGAGAACAAACAAATGGAAGTGGATGCCATGCTTGGCAATGAGAATCTTGTCGTTCCCGTGGAAGTCAAGGCGAATTTCACAAAAAAGAAAGTGAAACGTTTCTTGCACAAAATGGGGATGTTCAGGAGATTCTTCCCTGAATATGCGGACAAGGATGTCTTTGCTGCAGTAGCAGCCATCAACTATGTGGCAGGGGCGGATGCCGTTGCCCGCGAAAACGGGTTGCTTGTCATTCGCGTCAATAGTAAAGACATTTTCTCACTTGATCCAGTTGATATGAACTACTTACGGAAATTCTGAATATAGTAGGGTTGCCGCATTGCGACCGCCCTTCTATATTCAGAATTTGATGAATTTCTTGGTGAACACTTGGTCCTCTGTAGTGATCTTGACGAGGAAAATGCCGACGGGTAAGTGGCCGATTTGCATGGAAACCTTCTCAGATTCAGGAGTCTCACTGAAGACCAGTTTCCCTTCGGCGTTGTAAATGATCACTTGTTGGATAGGGGTGGAATGGACAAGGTGCAGCTGTCCCTTTGCAGGGTTGGGGTACATTGTGATTTCCTGGCGGGTTGTTCCCTCAATGCCCGCTTGGCCGCCTTCGTAGTCGAGGGAGAATCCGTCCGCGGCAATGGTCTCATTGGTTTCAAGAACCATCAGAAGACGCCGTGTTTCAAAGGTGTAGTCGATGTTGGACATATTCCCGGTCAGCGTGAGCAGGTGGTTCTCCTCGCTCATCAGATTGTCATAGAAATAGAGGAAATCCTTGCCTTCTTCCAAATCCAACGAATTGATGTCAACGTGAATGGCGGAATATGGTCCCAACACGATTTTGTATTTGCAAGTTGTCAGATTGTTGTAGTCGTGGTTGCCGCTTCCATCTTCAATATGCCCGGTTACGCTGGAAAACAGTTTCGTCCCGCTGCAGAAAGTGTAGCGGTGTGCTGCATAGTGTGCCCGGAAGCCTTCGCTGGCTGAAGAATGCGTGATGAGATGGACAGCCAGGCTGGCCGTTCCCCAATCAATAGACAGCGAACCCGTATCTGCAGTCCGCATTACGAAGGTGTTCACGTTGGGGTTGGTAACAAAGAGCGTGTCGCCGGCAGCGAGACTGTAATCGATGTTGAGGGTGACTTTTTCCAGATTTGTCGGTTCCGGCTCAATGTTCCAAGTGAAGCATATACCAGCATCACAATGCTCGTAGGTCGGACTTCCGTCAGTAAAGGTCCCTTCGTCGGCAGTTAGCAGCATGCTGCCAGTCAGCGGCTGTGGGGTGGGGTAGGTATATTGTGTGGTGTCAGGATAGGCGTTGATGATTAGCTCCTGCGCGAGGTTGAAGTTGTAACCGCCCACAATCAGTGAGTTGGTGTAGTAGTAGCTGTCCATGTAGCCGCTCCATCCGAAGTTGAAGTGGAAGAAGTAACAGCTGTCCATCATCTTGTAGCCGTCGCAGATGAAACCATGACCGTTGATGTTGGGAACGCTCCAGCCAGCGTAGTATAACGGCATCCTGCGGTTCAGGTGGCAGACAATCACGCTGTCCCAGTTGAGGTCGGTGGAGTCGCGATAGAGGTATTCGGTTTCGGGCGAAAACTTGAAAAACGTCCGCAAGACCCTCGCTGCGCTGTGGTTGGTCATGCCGGAACCATCGGGACTGTAATGCATGTCCACGCCTACGCCACAATGGTAAATCAGCTTGGAAATCTCAGTGTTGATGCATGTTGGGACATCGCACATGGCGTTGTAATTGTAGGTGGCATTGCTGTAGTCCGCTGACTGTACTCCATAGTGTTCGTCGGTGTAGGAATAGCTGCCAGTGCCGGTTTCGGGGAAACGATAGTAGTAGATGAGCTGTGCCATGGCGGTGGCCACGCAGCCCGTCACCACACGACCGTTTTCGCCAGCTGCATCCCTCGGACAGTAGTAGTTGTAATATTCGCCCTGATCCCATTTTGACAGCATCAGCGGCTCCACCTCGTCACCAGCACGGAAGACGGGTGCGCCCGATAGGATATCATTCCATTGGCAGACAAATTTCGGTTGAACTATTTGCTGCTTTTTGATTATCCTGATTTGATCGGCGTAATGGTTGATCCACATTTCGAACGGCGGCACCACGTCACTGTCGTTATAGAGCTGGTGGTCGGAGAAAGATAGTATCGGCGGGGCACTCTTGTCGCCGGATATCACCACGAAACCATTCTCCGCATTGAAGAAGTAGAGAAGCGGGTCCTCTTGCCCGTTTTGTACGACTTTGGTGCAACGCACTAATGTTTTTCCTTGTGCTTCGAAAAAACGGTTGGCGGCTCGGGTAGCCTCTTCTTGGGAAACCGACTGCGCCATTCCTGTGAAAAATAACGGGATAATTAAAATGAATAGGCAAATCTTTCTCATAAGAGATGAATTATAAAATCGCAAAGATACATTTTTTTTGAAATTGTTGCTGAAAATTCAGAAGGAATTCCCTGATAGTTGTGAGTTCTCTTGTCATATAACACAAAAAGGGGAACTCTTCCGAGTTCCCCCTGTAAATTATGATTTTCAAATTTCTTATTAGTACATTCCGCCCATTCCGGGGTTCATGCCGCCAGCGGGCATTGCGGGAGTTTCCTCCTTGATTTCGGCGAGCACGCACTCGGTGGTGAGCAACATGCCAGCGATGGAAGCGGCGTTCTCCAAAGCCACGCGGGAGACCTTGGTCGGGTCGATGACACCAGCCTCGATCATGTGCTGGTACTCATCGATACGGGCGTTGTAACCATAGTCGCCTTTGCCCTTGGCCACGGCGTTTACGATTACGGAACCCTCCTTACCGGCGTTGTTGGCAATCTGACGGAGAGGTTCTTCCAGAGCGCGGCGGACAATGTCGATACCGATCTGCTGGTCCTCGTTGTCGCCCTTCAGACCCTTCATAGCTGCGATGCTGCGGATGTAAGCCACACCACCGCCAGGGATGATACCCTCTTCGATAGCAGCGCGCGTTGCATGCAAAGCGTCGTCGAAACGGTCTTTCTTCTCCTTCATCTCCACTTCGGAAGCGGCACCCACGTAGATGACTGCCACGCCGCCTGCCATTTTGGCAAGACGTTCCTGCAGTTTCTCGCGATCATAGTCGGAAGTGGTCTTTTCGATCTGGGACTTGATCATGGCGATACGGGCAGCGATGGCGTTCTTGTCGCCCTTGCCGCTGACGATCGTCGTGTTCTCCTTGTCAACCGTGATCTTTTCCGCTGTTCCGAGCATTTCAATGGTGGCATCCTCAAGTTTGTAGCCTTTTTCCTCAGAAATCACGGTACCACCGGTCAGGATGGCGATGTCTTCCAGCATCTCTTTTCTTCTGTCGCCGAAGCCGGGAGCCTTCACGGCCACGATCTTCAGACCGCCACGCAGACGGTTCACGACGAGAGTGGCAAGAGCTTCGCTGTCAACATCTTCAGAGATAATCAGCATAGGACGGCCGCTTTGGACAACCTTTTCCAGAATTGGGAGGAATTCCTTCATGTTGCTGATTTTCTTGTCGTAAATCAGGATGTAAGGAGTGTCATAGACGGCTTCCATCTTCTCGGTGTCGGTCACGAAATAAGGAGAAATGTAACCTCTGTCGAACTGCATACCTTCGACCACCTTCACGTAAGTGTCAGTGCCCTTGGCCTCTTCGATGGTAATCACACCCTCTTTCTTCACTTTCTGCATAGCCTCGGCAATCACCTTGCCAACTGCAGAGTCGTTGTTGGCGGAGATGGTAGCGACTTGCTCGATTTTCTCGTGGCTGTCGTTGATTTCCACAGATTGAGCCTTGAGGTTCTCGACGACCGTGGCCACGGCCTTGTCGATACCGCGTTTGAGGTCCATCGGGTTGGCGCCGGCGGTTACGTTCTTAAGACCAGTGTTGAAGATGGCCTGTGCGAGCACGGTAGCGGTGGTGGTACCGTCACCAGCTTGGTCGTTGGTCTTGGAGGCAACCTCCTTCACCATCTGCGCACCCATGTTCTCGATGGGCTCCTGCAGTTCGATTTCCTTGGCGACCGTCACACCGTCCTTGGTGATTTGCGGTGCACCGAACTTCTTGTCGATGATCACGTTGCGGCCTTTCGGTCCCAGCGTCACTTTCACGGCGTTGGCCAATGCGTCAACACCTTTTTTCAAACCCTCGCGGGCTTCCCAGTTATATTTAATGTCTTTTGCCATTGCTTTGTTGTTTATTGTTTACTTTTGTTTTATTCGTTAATTCAGTCTTGTTTTGAGACTTGAGACGTCAGACTTGAGACTTGGGAGGATATCCGTTAACGTTGAGTCAAAGTCCTCAGTCCTCAGTCCAAAGTCCTATTTACATATCGCGTAAATGTCGCTTTCCTTCATAATAAGGTAGGTCTCGCCGTCGAGTTGGATTTCGGTGCCGGAGTATTTGCCATAGAGCACGGTGTCCTTCACCTTGACGGTCATGGGTTCGTCCTTCTTGCCGGGGCCGACTGCGATAACAGTTCCTTGTTGGGGTTTTTCCTTGGCGGTGTCGGGGATGATGATGCCGCCGGCGGTTTTCTGTTCAGCTTCCGCAGGTTTCACTAAAACTCTGTCTGCTAAAGGTTTGATGCTTTTCATATTGTTTTTTATTTTAAGTTTGAATTCTTTGTCGTTTTTCGTTGACGGCTGGGAATGTTGCAAATTTCGTGCCAAAAACCGCGATGAAACGATGAAACGATGAAACGATGAAACGATGAGGCGATGAAGCGATGAGGCGATGAAGCGATGAGGCGATGAACATTAATTGGTTAACAAAAAGCACCAAAAGGATTGTTTTGAATTTAAATTATAATTACTTTTGCATTATTACTTTTATAACAAAATATATTTTATCATGGATACATATTCATTTGAAAACTTGGATGTTTGGAAGGAATCAAGAAAATTAGTTTTGATGATTTACCGGCTACAGAACACATTTCCTTCATTTGAGAAATATGGACTGGGGGACCAGCTTAGACGAGCTGCAGTTTCCGTTTCGTCCAATATTGTAGAAGGAAATTATAGGTTTTCCATTCAAGAGCAAATTCGTTTTATTGAAATCTCTTTTGGTTCACTAATGGAAGTGTACTGCCAGCCCATCCTGGCATCGGATATGAACTATATTGACGAACATCAATTGTCAGAATGTAAAACTGTTATTGAGAAAATACGTCAGATGCTAATCGCAATGTGCAATCAAAAAAAGAAATTGTTGTCACGACAAAGTTCAAAAGGATGACATTTTGTCATATAGTAAAATGCTGTCACTGTTTCAGCATCTTCGTCGTCATTCATCGCCTCATCGCCTCATCGCTTCATCGTCTCATCGCCTCATCGTCTCATCGTGAAAAATCGTACCTTTGCCGCCCGAAAGAAACCACCAAACCAAATGCCTCCGTTCATCGCCATACCGTACCTCTACGCCGTCCCGCTGCTCGTCATGCTTGCGGCAAGGAAGTGGCCCGTCATCGAGAAAATCTCCCCGATGGTCATTCTCTATGTCATCGGGCTGGTGGTGGGGAATGTCGGCATTGTCGGGAAAGACTCCACTTACCTTTTCGAGAACATCTCCAACATGGCCGTGCTGACCTCCATCCCGCTGATGCTGTGCAGCTGCGACTTCCGGAAATGGTCGGCTAAGGCGGTGCTCAAGGCCTTCCTTGTCGGGTTGGTCAGCATCATGGCCGTCAACATCATCGGGTTCTTCCTTTTCCGTTCCCAAGCACTGGCGTCTGGAGTGAGCCTCGAGGATTTCGCCAAGGTGACCGCCGCCATGACCGGTATCTACACTGGGGGCATCCCCAACTTCGCGCCTGTCGCCAAGGCCGTTGACTTGCCCCACAATCTCTTCCTCCTTGTTTCCGGCTATGACCTGGTCGTCACCGCCGTCTATCTGCTGGTCATCGTCTTCTTCGGCGGCAAAATCGTCCGTTGGTTTTTCCCAAAGACAGAAAGTGTCCCGACAGCCTCCACAGAGGCTGTCACAGACAATTTGTCAGAGCCCGTTTCGGAAGCCTCTGCCAAACTACTAAAGCAGAAGATACTGAACCGTGCCGTTGCTATCCTCGGTGCCGTTGCTATCGTAACCCTCGCTGTCGGATTGACCTACCTTATCCCGGTGAAGAACACGACGGCGATCATCATCATCGTCATCACCACTCTTTCCATCCTGCTCTCATTCTGGAAACCAGTACGCAAGCTGGAAGGAACTTTCGACACAGGCCTCTATTTCGTCTATGTTTTCTGTCTCGCCGTTGCCACAATGGTGAATGTCCACGAACTCGAGTTTTCGAAATATATATATATATTGTATTACATCGCCTTTGTGGTTTTCGGGTCGCTGGCACTCCAGATCCTGCTGGCCCGACTCTTCAAGATCAGCGGGGCGATGACGCTCACGTCGTCCATTTCCCTGATCAATTCGCCGCCGTTCGTGCCGATGGTGGCCGCCGTGCTGCACGACAAGTCGGTGATTCTCCCCGGCATTGCCATCGGGCTGCTGGGATATGCCGTCGGCAACTATTTGGGGATCGGGATCTTCATGCTACTGACGGCGGTTGGAAGTTAGCAAAAAGCCAAAAGCAAACAGCTAAGAGCCAAAAAATATTTTTCAACACCTCTTGACAATATCCAAAAAAAGTCTATTTTTGCGCGCTTAAAAATTCTCGATTATTATCCTTAAGTTAGCAAAGGAAAAAAATTAGAAATCAGAGAGATATGGGTGAAGATGTCTCTCGCAAAAAATTGACAAAACTGAAAAAATGGATGCAGTAAGTTACAAAACAATTTCGGCGAATGAGAAAATCGTCAAGAAAGAATGGGTAGTCGTTGACGCCCAGGAGATGGTTGTGGGCCGCCTCGCCTCGCAGGTGGCGCGCATACTGAAAGGCAAGAACAAGCCTTATTACACGCCTCATTTCGATTGCGGCGACAATGTGATCATCATCAACGCGGAGAAGGTGAAATTCACGGGACACAAGTGGACGGACAAGCAATATGTCCACCACACCACGTATCCTGGCGGACAGCGCTTCGCCACTCCGAAGGAAGTGATGCGCAAGGATCCGAGACGCATTCTGGAACACGCCATCAAGGGCATGCTCCCGAAGAACAGACTCGGTGCCCAGCTGTTCCGCAACCTCCATGTGTATGTGGGTCCGAACCATCCGCATGAAGCTCAACAACCCAAAGTAATTAACATTAAGGATATTAAGTAACAATGGAAGTTATCAATACATTAGGTAGAAGAAAAACCGCCGTCGCCCGTTTGTATATGAAACCCGGCAGCGGCCAAATCATGGTCAACAACCGTGACTATAAGGAATATTTTTGCGTTCCCACCCTGCAGTACAAGGTCGAGCAACCCCTCCAAGTGGCCAACCTGATGGGTCAGTATGACATCAAGGCCAACTTAGACGGCGGCGGTGTCACCGGTCAGGCCGAGGCTCTCCGCATGGCTATCGCGAAGGCCCTCATCCAGGTGAACTCCGAGCTGCGCCCGGCATTGAAAGCCCAAGGCTTCCTGCGCCGCGACCCGCGTATGGTTGAACGTAAGAAACCCGGTCAGCCCAAAGCCCGTAAGAGATTCCAATTCTCCAAACGTTAATCGGAATCTTGTTTGGACAGTGTTTAGTATCGAAACGGTGAAGATTCCCGCGTAGGACTACTCCACCGTTGCTTTCAAGAATGTAAACAAATCAAAAAAAAGAAAATGTCAAACGTACAATTTGAAGAATTATTAGAAGCTGGTTGTCATTTCGGACACCTGAAAAGAAAATGGAACCCTGCCATGGCTCCCTACATCTTCATGGAGAAGAATGGCATCCACATCATCGACCTCAACAAGACGATGGACAAGATTGACGCTGCTTGCAGCGCCGCCAAGAGCATCGCTCGTTCAGGACGCAAAATCCTCTTCGTGGCCACCAAGAAACAGGCCAAGGAGACCGTCGCCACCATGGTCAAGGAAGTGAACATGCCTTACGTGACCGAGCGTTGGCCCGGCGGTATGCTCACCAACTTCTTCACCATCCGCAAGGCTGTGAAAAAAATGAGCGACATCG
>CAMJPH010000085.1 GCA_946407715.1 uncultured Bacteroidales bacterium
TCGGCGCGGAGCTTGGCGCATGGAGCCGTCCGCGTCCCGCAGACGGGGTGCGGGGACGCGGCGGACGGGGCGATATGTCGAGCTCGGGGTCATTGTTTGTTTTTTTGCGGGGCGAAGATACGAAAAAAGGAAGACTACTTCATGAAGGTTGGTAACACTTTTAACGTCAATATGACTGGCTCGCTCTCACTTATCCGGAAATCGGTTATGAGATAGTCGTCGTAACCGTACTTCTGTTTGAACCTCGGAAAACGTTTATATCTTCTCGGGACTCGAAAACGCAATCTGTGAACAACCTCTTCTATTTGGGACTTGTAATACGCAAATTGTGTTGAATCGGCTATTTCACAACCATCATAATAAAAATACTCTTTGTCTGGATAACGGTCAGTTTGATATTTGAACACCCAAAGATATGTCAGGTCTTTAATGTCAACCACATTCATTCGACGTATGTTGTCGAATTTGATAGAAAGGCGAACAGTTGCGATGGACACAGTGTCAACGTATGGACTATAAATGCAAAGTTTGTCCAGAGATTTTGGAGAATAGTGAATGTTTTGAGGTTTCAGGTTGGGCACGTTCTGCTGCTCGGTGATGCAAGGATGTTCACAGCAAAGGTGAAAGCTGTCGCCAGAAAAAGTGAATTTCGCCTCATAATAATCGTTGTCTATAATATTGGAGTGACTGGGAATCACCATTCCATTCCAAGAGCGGATGTCAAAAAGTGTATCTGCGCATATCGTTGCGTTTGTTTCCTTGAAAAACTTAGAGATATCGTTTGAATAATGAATAAAAAAAGGGATATCGTTCAAAATGCAAACGCAGGGAACCAATGGCAAGATGGTCTCCATCTGGCTCAATTGGACTACTATCATCGTGTCATGCATCCATACACGACTATAAAACGGGATGCCCTTACGAACACACAAGCATTCGTTGATGGAGGAGCAAACTTTTCCCAACACGGTTTTCATCGTTGGAGACGGTTCAACAACCACATAACGATGTTTGCATGTCTCTGATTGTGAAACCATGATTTTAGGTGATAGGAGTACAACCGTAAACAACAACATGAAAATCAATCTGCTTTTTCTTAAACTAGTATGTTCTTTGTTTGTATTGTCCGCCAGAAAATTGAACATTTCTTCCATCTTTTCCAGTTTGTCGTCAGAATGTGTTTTGGAGAAAACAATCTTTCCATCTCCTTCAGAATCACAGAGCCCTTTCATAAGGTCAGCATCCACATTAAGACCTTCACCATCGATTCTTTCTTTAAATCTTTTTTTACCAAAGCCTCTAACTACAAATAGTTTATCAGGGGTGCCTTCGCTCTCATCAACATGCCTGATGTGTCCAGATTTATTCACCTCCCACTCATCCTCCCCGTTCGGGTCAATCACTTTTATCGGATTATTCCCACAATAAACATAGCCCGATTGGTAAGGATATTTGTCACACATCGGGTCCACGCTCAGCCACACACTCAAATCGCTGCTGTAATACCGTGATCCAAAGTAACTTAAGCCGGTTTCAGAGTCCTTTTCTTTGGCGGGGAAGGTGTAAGACGAGTTAGCAGTTAGCAGTGAGTAGTGAGCAGTTGCGGGGCAGGCGACGGTGCAGCACGGGGGTTCTCCCGCGCAGGCCGTAGGTCTGCAGGGCTCGGTAGCGATGGAGGTGCACGAACACACGCGCACGCCGTAGGTGTGCGGGCGCATGGAGCCGTCTGCGTCCCGCAGACGGGGTGCGGGGACGTGGGGGACGGGGCGATATGTTCGGTCGTGGTTCATACGCGATTGTTCGACGGTGCAAAAGTAGTATTTTTTCCGTAGCAATCCGGAGCGAGATGGAGCCGTCTGCGTCCTCGCAGACACACTGGTGTTCGTCGGTGGTTCCGCTCGACGCTGCGCGTTGCCGACACAGCGTTCACTGGCGAGAAGGAGGTTCCGCTCGACGTTGCGCGTCTCGCCGGAATGACGTGCGCCGTCAGTGAGTGCAGCCGCGGCAGCGGAATCCCCGCCGATGACCGATGTGTAATGCATGGTGTTGACACTACGGGAACGCCTGCACAAGTCCGATGTCAGAAGCCGGCCCCGCCAGGGGCTAAAGCCCGGTAGGACAGCGCAACCCCGCGGCCAGCATGTCCCGCAGGGATAGAAGCTCGGTAGGAAACGAATGCGGCGCGGGTTTCATGAGGCCCCTTCAGGGGCGGGACACATCTCTGCGGATCGTGCGAATCACACGGGTTTCCGCGGAGATGATGACATGTTGAATTCTATTTCATCCCTGTCCCATCCTGTGACAGACGTTTAGGCCATCTTCGCCAAAACATCAGTTATGGCAAAGTCAAGCACCCGCAGGGTAACCATCCACATCAACGGCAAGGAGGTGGAGGCCTCCGTCAAGCAGATACGTTCCGGGATGAATGTATAGTGTGCGACAAATAAGAAAAAATGTTATTTTTGCAGTTGGATATTCCTGATGGAATTATACTTTTAGTCGAAACTTTATACTAAAGAATGACCGATGACATTTTTGAACAAATTTCACAAGGAGGCGGTGATGAGGAAACTGCGGAAAATCGCAGAATCCATGAAGTCGCCGATGAACTCCGCCGACGCTGCCAATTATATGAGGCGCAATCTCGAGGCGGCAAAGAAAATGTAATTGCGTTTGAAACAGAACAACGAGTTACTGAGCAGTATGCCAAAGATAACGGTCTTCGGTTGCCACTTGCTAACATTCCCAGCTTAGGTGTTAACTGCAGTATAGGCTCTGTAAATGACAACAACTGCTACGGAAACGGTTATTACAACAGAAACATCTCTTCTAAACAACTTAAAAGATGAAAAAAGCATTACTATTTGTTTTCCTCGCATCCTTTTTGATTGTGGGTTTCAGTCAGGTCGACCCTGTTCTTAAATATGTCACCGATTGTGACACGACCTTTATATACGACAAGGATATCCGGACATCAAAGAAAAATTTTCAATCACTTAATATCTTCTTACAGGGACAGATACTAAAAAAACTGTCTGAGAATAATTGTCATTTTGGGCAATTGTTCTATTTCAAAGATAATGATTGGATTTTACTAAAGCCTCAACCTATCAGGTCGGAGACACTGCCTGAGGGGTATTATTATTTGGTTTTTGAGAACGGAACTTTTATCGATGATGAAGGTCGCATAAGGCTGGGGTACTATTCCAGAAAAAAAACAAAGCGAATGCAAGCCGCAGAACGAAGATATCGTCGAAAAGTGGACAGAATATTCGGTGCTCCTCCGTTTTAGCCCCCTCCCCAATGAAATGTCTTCAAATAATACAGAATTTTCGTATCTTCGCCCCGTCAAAAACCACCGATGAACCACGACCGAACATATCGCCCCATCCCCTACGCCCCCGCACCCCGTCTGCGGGACGCGGACAACCCCATACGCCCGCACACCTACGGCGTGCGTGTATGTTCGTGCACCTCCATCGCTACCGAGCCCTGCAGACCTACGGCCTGCGCGGGAGAGTACCCGTGCTGCACCTTCACCCACCCCGCAACTGCTCACTACTCACTGCTAACTGCTAACTCGTCTTACACGTTCTCCGCCAAAGAAAAGGACCCCGAAACCGGCCTAAGCTACTTTGGTTCACGGTATTACAGCTCCGACCTGAGCATCTGGCTGAGCGTGGACCCGATGAGTGACAAATATCCGTCGCTGAGTCCGTATGTGCATTGCGCGAATAACCCGGTGAAGGTGGTGGATCCGAATGGGGAGGAGATTGACGACAATCTTGATAAATGGAAGTACAACAAAACAACAAGGAAATTAGATTGGATAAGCAATGAGGGTGGGAAATATCATCAAATCGTAGTGGAAACAGAAAATACACCTTCTGGGGAGAAAGTGAACAGAACTGTTGAGTTTGATGGCGCCATCGGGATGATGTTCAAATTTTCTGTGTTTACCCCAACCGTCGATGGTATTATCAGCGGTGTATTGGACATGGTTGGAGGTGGTTCTACCGTAATGGCTGGAGCGGCAATTGGAGTGGGAGGAGGTGCTGTGACGGGAGGAGCCACTGTGCCTGTTGGAGCCGCGATTTTGGGCGCAGGGGCATATCAGATGTGTTCAGGTTTGATTACAGTCATGGATGCATTATTCGGAAGTGAAGCGGACATGTACGAGCAACAGGATTTTGTACGGGATGTTTGTAAGTCAACTGGAAACAGTTTGTTCGATGCGTTGTCGTTGTCAAAAAATTCAACCACAAAAGATGTTGTAAAAACTTTGAGGAAAAATGTATGTTCTTTTTTGATCTCTACCTATTGGTCCTATAAAATCCGCAATGCTGTAACTCACCCTGAGAAAAGGGAAGATTTTCCACAAAACATGAAAATTCATTAGCTTATGTATGCCACACGAAAAACGAAGATTCCCTTTTGGTTGTTCTTTATAGTATATCTTGTGTACTATCTGGTTACATGGGGTGTCCTTTCCGATATCTTTTCCTTTTTAATATGTTGGATTAAAGGAAACAGCTGGAGTTGGAGTCAGTACTACTCAAACAAATCTTTGTTCGAATGGGTGATTCCGTCATTGGTTCTTTCCCCCTATGTGTATTATTTCCAGTGCCACCATATGGTAAGCAAAATAGAAATAGACGAAAACCAGAAAATCATAAAAATCAATTACCGGATTTTTTTCTTTTGGAACAGAGAAAAGGTTTATCCACTATATGATAGCCGTTTTTGGATCCTTTTTAATAACACTAAGGAAAATATATTTGCAGAGTTTGTAAATATGCTGTTTATTCCTCATTGCAACACGACCATAGGTTTTGGTTTGCTGTTTGACAATGATGAAAATAAATCCAGGACACACATAATATTAAGAGATCGGTGCGGTTGGAAAAAGGAGCAACTGTTGGAATTATACCATGTGTTGGAAAAATACAGCCACCAAAGCGATATAGCGAATCCCTAAATTTGCACAGCAAATTAAACAAAAATCGTATCTTCGCCCCGTCAAAAACCACCGATGAACCACGACCGAACATATCGCCCTGTCCCCTACGCCCCCGCACCCCGTCTGCGGGACGCGGACGGCTCCATGCGCCAAGCTCCGCGCCGATCCGCGGGACACGCGGCGACACACCCCGTCCAGCCCCTGAAGGGGCTCCCGGGAACCCGCGCCACCGACGTTTCCTACCGGGCTTCTGTCCCTGCGGGACATGCTGGCCGCGGGGTTGCGCTGTCCTACCGAGCTTTGGCCCCTGGCGGGGCCGGCTTCTACCGGATCTGTACAGGCACTTCCGAATCCCGACTAACTGCTAACTACTCACTGCTAACTGCTAACTCAACTTACACGTTCTCCGCCAAAGAAAAGGACTCCGAAACCGGCCTAAGCTACTTTGGATCACGCTATTACAGCAGCGATTTGAGTGTGTGGCTGAGCGTGGACCCGATGAGTGACAAATATCCGTCGCTGTCGCCGTACACGTATTGCGCGGACAACCCGGTGAAGTTGGTGGATCCGAATGGGGAGGATGTGTGGATCGTTGGTGAAGATGGGCAACGTTATCAGTACAAAAATGACGGTTTGCTTTATTGCAGCAACGGTGAAGTATATCAAGGTTCGGATGCCTTTGCACGTTCTGCCCAATCCTCCTTGAAGGAATTACAAGGTCAATCCACTACGGCCAATAAATTTTTAGGCGAATTTGTCGAAAACACATCTAATGACATTGTGATAAAGCCAAAACAAAAAGGAGGTGAGGTGTGCTATGAACCTGGAGGAAGTACGACTATCAAATACGAGAACGGTGAGACTAGTACAACAACAAACGGAACAATCTATTGGAATCCCCAAGGGGAATCTGTCCCTACTGTGGATGGGATGCTGCAAAATGGCACCATTGATTTGATTCATGAATTCGTTCATGCCTTGGACAAGGTTGAAAATGCCAAATTAAACACCAAGAGATATGAGAAAATTGAGTATAATGAATGGACTGCCACATATTACGAAAACATTGTTCGAGGTGAAATGAATATGCCTTTACGTGACCACTATTACAAAAAAGAAGTTGCTCCGGGCATATACGAAGGTTTTGGTGAAAATATACTTCGAGACGGCAAGCCCTGGAAGCCAAGGAAAGCATCGTCCATTTTTTAGCACAAGGGATATGAAAGGGCGATTATTATTCATTGCGATTTTATCAATGGTGTTGCTGGTGGCTTCCTGCAAGTTCCCGCAATATGTCAATGTGATTTATAAACCTCTTATAAGTAAAAAAGGATACTACATTTGCATTCCCGATAATTTTCGGCGAAGTTGCTATATGATACAGAACGACTATTGTTATATGTTTGAATATGCCGTGACAGGTTCTTCACCCGCCACCTTGTATATACATCATTATCCGATGACTTTTGATTTAGAAGAGACTGCTGATCTTGTCAGAGCATTTTACGGGGACAGTGTGTTCTGTCATTATTATCGTGCGGATCTCGATGAAGAAGACACAATGGCAGGCCAACCATTGCTCAGCCAATATGTAATAGACAGTGTGTTCCGTTCCCTTGATTGTTCCGACACAATAGTCTTGGGAGGAGATGATGGATTGAGAGCTTGGAAGGAAGTTCGAGTGGCCAAAAGAGTTGTAGTGGGATACTTCAACGTACCTGTTCGAAAACGCGAATTGTTTGACAGAGCTATATGGTCATTGCAGCCGTTTGATTCGACGGATTATATTGATGATTACCGAAAACACTTGATGTCCGACGGCCATTAGAACCACACGCTGTTTTGTAGGATTTTTCGTATCTTCGCCACGTCAAAAACCACCGATGATCCACGACCAAACATATAGCCCCGTCCCCTACGCCCCCGCACCCCGTCTGCGGGACGCAGACGGCTCCATGCGCCCGCACACCTACGGCGTGCGCGTGTGTTCGTGCACCTCCATCGCTACCGAGCCCTGCAGACCTACGGCCTGCGCGGGAGAGCACCCGAACCCCTCCGCCTACACCACAACTGCTAACTACCCACTGCTAACTGCTAACTCGTCTTACACCTTCTCCGCAAAAGAACGCGACTCCGAAACGGGCCTAAGTTACTTTGGCTCAAGATATTATTCCTCCGACTTGAGCATCTGGCTGAGCGTGGATCCGATGAGTGCGAAATATCCTTCATTGAGTCCGTATGTTTACTGCGCGGATAACCCGGTGAGGTTGGTGGACCCGGATGGGGAGGAGTTCTGGAAACCAGATGAGGATGGCAATCTGATAGCACAACGTGGTGATAATGCTTGGACTTTGGCAAAATATCTCAATATTGGTGCAAAAGATGCTTGTGATATGTTAAAATCGCAAGGTTATAAAATTAACAATGGTATTTTAAATCTTAAGATAGGCGATAAGTTTAAAGTTGACAATGTCTATACTAGATCAATAGCCAATTCAACCAGCGACCTTACACGTGAAACAGACTTGGCGCACACAAGCAAAACAGGTGCCACCCCAGAAGACCATTACAATTGCTGGGGAGCAGCAGTAGCAGGAAGTCAAGGGAAAGAGATAAATAATGCTGTCGGTATCCCGACAGGGGGAGAATTCGATTGCCAAGTGTATAGCAGTTATTCTGCTACAAATTTAGAAAATGCCAAATTCGGTAAAACATTGATAAGGTTTGCAGATGGCAATAACAACGCCCAACATGCTGCAATTTATTATGGGACAAGCAATGATGGTACTGTATACGTTTATACAAAAAACGGTTGGGATTACAAACCCGCTATTATGAAATTGAACGATTTATTACAAAAATTCCCTAATTATGGAACCATTCAAGGCATTAACAGTGGTGATAGTGGCTATTATGATTTTAGCAAATAATTCCGCAATGTCACAGGCTGTTTTCGAGAAAGAGATTGATACTATTAAAATATATAATCATTCCTATAAAATAGCATATCTGGATGATAATGTAATGGATATAGAAATGGATAGTGTATTTGTTGAAAATGAAATAATTGGAAAATTGTCGCCAATATTTGAAATATTCATTGATGACAAGATAATAATCGCCTGTGGAAATTTAATATCCTATTCTGGGGTTCCCAAAGATTGCGACTATTTTTATCCATTGGACGACAACAACAATGTAATATTGTTCAATAATAAATTACATATAGGGAAGGTGCCATCATCCATTAGATGAATGCCGAGGTTGATAAAAACGAGGAATGATGCGAGTTTCACATCATACAGAAAATAAGGAATGGAAGACCATAAAACTATCAAACTATAATGTTTCCCGATTTCTATACATCTAACTGAACCAAATTTTCGTACTTTTGCCACGTTAAACTCCACCAATGAATCGTCGCCACCCATATTACCCGCAGCCCCCGCAACCCACCGCAAATTTCATACGTGTAAATAAGTGTGATACGCGGAGAGGCATGAATCCTCTCACGGGGATTTGGCCCGTGTGCGCAACAATTCCGGGCTACAGATATGCATCCCCTAACGGGGAGGGGCATCCCGCCGCCATTGTACATTGTTCATTGTACATTGTACATTGTTGGACTTACACGTTCTCCGCAAAAGAAAAGGACTCCGAAACCGGCCTAAGCTACTTTGGATCACGGTATTACAGCTCGGATCTGAGTGTGTGGCTGAGCGTGGACCCGATGGCTTCGAAATATCCTTCTTTGAGTCCGTATGTGTACTGCGCGGATAACCCAGTGAGGTTGGTGGATCCAGATGGGGAAGAGATAGTGATTTCCATGTCTATGGATGAGAACGGGAATAGAATTGT
>CAMJPH010000086.1 GCA_946407715.1 uncultured Bacteroidales bacterium
TTTCACATCTGAAAGAGATGACCGTCGGAATCGCACTTTTTTTTCGCGATTCCGACGGTCATCTCTTTTTAGACACGGGATCAAACGGATCCTCATAAACCGACTCTGACCCTATGGTCGGAGCAGATCCGTCTGGGGCTCGGTGATTGCGCATACATGGCTCGCTCGTGGTTCGCCCGGGAGCAAACCACCATTGAAGGAGGAGTGTATCAGCTTTGGGATTTCTTCTTCTCCACCGAGAAGCCGAACTTGCCGATGATTTCTCCCAACGTGTAGTAGTGGCCGTGCGAATAGGCCACCAAGTTGGCGCGTTTCAGGTCGATGGCGTCGGTTTTGGGGGAGAAGAGCTTTTCGTTGACGTGCACGGCCACCACCTCGGCTAAGAAGAGGTCGTGGCTGCCGAGCGGGATGACCTGGGTGACCTTGCATTCCAGGTTCACGGGCGACTCCTCAATCATAGGGGCGTTCACCATCGTGGCGCGAACGGGGGTCAGCCCGGTCTCCACAAATTTGTTGTACTTCCGGCCCGAGCGCACGCCGCACCAGTCGGCATACGGCGTCAACCTCTTGTCAACCAGGTTGATGACAAACGCGCCGGACTGCTTGATGATCCCGTATGAGTGCCGTTCGGGACGTATGGAAACAGCGCATACAGGCGGGTCGGAGTTGACCGTTCCCGCCCATGCGACTGTGATGATATTGTATTCTTCGAGGGTGCTGCCGCAAGAGACCATAACCACAGGGGTGGGGTTCAGCATATTGCCCCCGCGCAGCGTCCTTTTGCGTATCTTCGCCATTATCTGCCGAGACCCACAGCGGTGTAGTTCGGGATAATCAGCAACGGCATCTTGGAGGTGCTGAGAATCTCCGTCATGTTGGAGCTGGAGGTGAAGTCGGTCTCGCTCTCCTCGCGCATAATCACGATAAGGTTGGCGTCGAGCTCATGGGCGTGGTTCAGCAGGGTCTGCACGTAGTCGTTATGCACGGTGAGCGTCACCATCTCGTGGCGGACGTTCTTGTCCTCGCACATATCGGAGGCGTGGCGCATCTGCACGTTGATGATGTGGCGTGTGTCGGCATTGTTGGGGTAATAGATGCCGGCGATGGTCACCTTGGCGGCAAAGTATTTGCCGAGGTAGGTGGCGTAGCGCATTTTCTGCAACGTCTCGAAGCTGAGGTCAATAGGTGCGTAGATATTGTGCAGGTCACGTTTGATTTCGATATTCTCACGCATGATCAGGATCGGCACTTTGGAGTCTTTGATCAGTCGGTTGGCGTTATTGCCGATATAGCCTTCCTCGAAGCCGGAGGTGCCGTGGCAGCCCATCACGATAATGGTGTTGGGTTGGTTGGCGGCGTACTTGAGGATTTCCGTGTGCACCTTGCCTTCCAAAATGACAGTGTTTATGTCCACATTCGGGGCCTCCAGGCGGCACTCGTTTTTCCATTCCTCCAGGTTGGCCTGTACCTTCTGGAGGTAGTTGTCGCCACCGTCTTCGGTCACGTTGTTGGCGACACCGGGGGTTTTGACCCACACGAGGTGCATTTCCGCACCGGTTTTCAGCGCAATGGAGACTGCATGGCGCATGGCGTTGTGGGAGCTTTGGGAGAAATCAACACCTACTACAAGATTCTTCTTATTCATAACAATGGTATTTTTGGATGATTAACTTGCTTATTTGAGTTCACTGGAATAGTTGGGGGCCTCGCTGGTGATGGTGATGTCGTGGGGATGGCTTTCGAGGACGCCGGCGTTGGTAATGCGGCAGAAGCGCGCCTCGTGCAGCTTCTCGATGTTCGCCGCACCGCAGTAGCCCATACCGGAGCGCAGACCGCCGGCCATCTGGTAGATGACTTCGTAGAGGTCGCCCTTGTAGGGCACACGACCCACGATGCCTTCTGGGACGAGTTTCTTGGCATCGACCACGTCGCCCTGCATGTAGCGGTCTTTGGAGCCCTGCTGCATGGCTTCGAGGGAGCCCATACCTCTGTAGGTCTTGAACTTACGACCGTTGAAGAGGATGGTGGTGCCGGGGGATTCCTCCACGCCGGCGAGCAGACCGCCGAGCATGACGGAGTCACCGCCGGCGGCAAGGGCCTTCACGATGTCGCCGGAGTAGCGGATGCCGCCGTCGGCGATGAGGGGGATGTCGTAGTCGCGGAGGGCTTTGTACACGTCATAGACGGCGCTCAGCTGGGGCACGCCCACGCCGGCCACCACGCGGGTGGTGCAGATGGAGCCGGGTCCGATGCCGACCTTCACGGCGTCGGCGCCTGCGTCGGCGAGCAGCTTGGCGGCTTCGCCGGTGGCGATATTGCCGACCACCACGTCCACGTTGGAGAACTGTTTCTTGATGTCCTTCAAGGTGTTGATGACGTTTTTGGAGTGGCCGTGCGCACTGTCGAGCACGAGTGCATCGACGCCGGCCTCCACGAGTGCCTCGGCGCGCTGCACGGCGTCGGCGGTGATGCCAATGCCCGCGGCGACCCGCAGACGGCCCTGTGCATCCTTGCAGGCGAACGGCTTGTCCTTGGCTTTCGTGATGTCCTTGTACGTGATCAGTCCGAGGAGCGTCCCGTCTTCGGCCACCACCGGCAGCTTCTCAATCTTGTGTTCCTGCAGGATGTCGGCGGCGCGGTAGAGGTCCGTGTCGCGCGAAGTGGTGATAAGCCCCTCCTTGGTCATCACGTCACAGATGTTGCGGTTGAAGTCCTTCTCGAAACGGAGGTCGCGGTTGGTGACGATGCCCACGAGGATGTTCTTCCCGTCCACCACCGGAATGCCGCCGATGTGGTAGTCGGCCATGATGCGGAGCGCGTCGCCCACCGTCTTGTCGGGCGTGATGGTCACCGGCGCGTTGATCATGCCGTTCTCAGCACGCTTGACCGAAGCGACCTGCTTGGCCTGCTCGGCAATCGACATATTCTTGTGTATCACACCGATGCCGCCCTCCCGAGCGATGGAAATCGCCATCTTCGACTCGGTGACCGTGTCCATGGCCGCCGAAACGAAAGGCAGGTTCAGCCGGATATTGCGTGTGAAACGCGTCCGCAAATCAATCTCTCTGGGAAGCACATCCGAATACGCCGGTATCAACAGCACGTCGTCAAACGTCAACCCTTCCAATGCAATTCTTTCTGTATTAAAGGACATAATGACTATATTTTATTTTCGCGCAAAAATAAGAAATTTATGGATACGACACCATCGTCGCCGAAATTTTTTTCATTCCTTCTTTTCCACCGCCTGGTACCCGCCGGTTCTTTTGTTGCCCTCATACCTGACGAGACCCTCCTCCTGTAGTTTTTTCAGGTAACGGGTTATTGTACTCTTGGGCAGATGTGTGTTTCCCTGAATGTCTGTGATTTTACATCCTGCGTTTGTTGAAATATACTGGAAAATGGCAAGGGCTTTCGGGTTCAGCTTCGCTGTAAGAGGTTCTGGTTGAGGATCCTCTGATACTGGGGTTTCCTGTTTCGGCTTGCTAAGAACGGCTTTGGCAATGGGTATCACCTCTGAACGGTAGGGCTTCCCTATTTTTAACAGGTAGTCCTCGACATTCTCATCCGTAGAGAGGGTTATTTCATCCTCTGTGCAACTTTTCAGGCAGGATTTGTTGACAATGACACTCTTTGATACTTGCATAAAGTCTTCTTCTCCCAACAATTGTAGAAGTTCCGCCAGTGTGCTTCGCCGTTCATACTTGTTTCCATCATGCTTAAAAAAACGGTTGTAGTTTTGCAATTGTTGGACGTAGCAGATTCTGTCGGCATCCAAGCAGCGCCAGGAAACAGTCTGTTTCGGGCTCCACCGCTGGCCGTATGAAACTGTAGTTGGTATAATACCAAAAGAAGAAAATGGAAAAAACCAGATGTCCGATCAGGGTCTTTAAAAACGGCTTGCTTATGTTCATAACAAATGAATTGTTTTTTTCCCGCAAAGATAGCATTTCCTGCGAAACAGCGGGTGTTATTATTCTCATTTCGTTCTAAGGATGTCTTCTAAGAGGGTTAAAAATTACACATAATAGCGAGTATCTATAAAAACTATGAGATTATTCTTTGAGAATGAAAGTTAGAGATTGCTGTTTAACATTCTTGTTTTCAATCTATTGCTTAATTCTCATTCAGATAGATTTTGTCACACCCGTTTTTTTCATTGCAAAGTGACGAAATGAGCAGGGAGACTGATTGGCGAATACGCTTAATTGGTAAATTTGTAGCGACAAAAAAGAAGTTTTATAAAATAATAGGGTTATGAAAAAATGTTTTTGTATTTGATTGTTACAACGGCCATGCTAATGTGTCCGTCTTCCGAGAAAACGACCGACACTCAAGGGGAGGGTTATCATTCGGATAACAAGGTAATTCTTTTGCCAACGGAAACAAAGGAGTCAAGTTATCTTCTCACTATTACGACAGGACACTTGAGAACCCATTGTGGCGGGAGCTGTATTTCCATAAACGGTAAACCATGTCATATTGATTGTATGGGTGACGGTCATATTTGTCTAACCTCAGCAGCCGTCTCCCTGAATCAGGTCGGAGCTGACCTTACTGCCACCACCACGGACACGTTCGGGTTGACCACGGAGGACTTCTTCGTGATGCCTGACCGTTCGTTGAACTACACGGACGACAACAACAACCGCATCTTCCTGAACATTCCGGCGCAGTTAGTCTGTCGTGACACTGCCACCAAGCAGTTCACGTTCACGGGACTGTTCTTCAGTGAAACGCCGGAGTATACAAATAACTAATAATGGTCCCATAGGGTATGTAGAGACGCAAAATTTTGCGTCTCCATGCACGGTCGTGCGTCTCTACGCTGCTCGGGAAATCAAAAACTCCGTTCGCGAAAAATCAAGAGGAAACAATGGGTAGATCGCACAGTAACAGGACGTATTGGAAACTCGGTGAAAACGCCACCGCCTCACAGTCCGCAAGTGGCGGTGGCAGATGCCGGGCGTGTGTGCGCGGATTAGAGAGCGGGGTAGGGTATCTTTTGAGAAAGACGATGCGAGAATAAAATTGATATCAAACAAGTAATATAAAATATCGTAAATTTCATGTTTTCAATATGTATTTAAAACACTAATATTATGAAACAATCATTCTTTATTATAGCAAGTATTGTCTTGCTGCTGTGCGGTAGCGTAGCATGGGGACAGGAAACACCTGATTCTCAAAACAGACAGTGGAATATAGTTGAATACAACCTCGGGCATTATACCAATTCCGTTATCTCCACTGGATCTGACACAACTATAAACGAAACCCTTGCCTCTCGGCTTTATGAAAATGATAATTATGTCGGGGCATATTTTACGAAAGACGACAAATGTTTTTTTGAAGATTCGCTTGGTAATACCACCCTTCTTTATGATTATGGGCTACAACCAGGAGACACTGCATTTTGGATTCCCATATTGGATGCATTTTGGGATGAGGAGCAGTATTTGATAGTTGACAGTATTTCCACAGCACAAGTCAATGGAGAGGGTAAAAAAGTATTATTTTTCAAACCTCTCTCGGATGGTCTTTTCAAATTCATTCGAGAAAGCTGGATTGAAGATGTCGGAAGTGTACATGGTTTTCTGTACCCTACCCACTTTCGCTTATTGGAGGCCGAAGCACAACAAAAATGTGACCTCACCTGTTTCTTTTTGAACGGCAGTCTTGCTTGGATGAATCCGAACTACACAGAATGTGGAGGAACTAGTATCACAGAGTACGAAAAGGAAGGCGTGTTGCTATATCCCAATCCCGCGTTGGATATGTTGAACATTGTTTTGCCTGAGAGGGTCATCTCAGAGAAGATATACTGTGATATTTTTGACATTCAAGGAAATCTTGTAAAGAAAGATGTGATTTCCTGTGATACTAAAAAACAGATTGACATATCCACATTGCCTGTCGGACAGTACATAATACATTGTTACGATGCGTCCAATTTTAATCAAAGTGTCAAATTTATAAAGTAGTAGATATGAAAAAGTTATTTCCTCTTACAGTATTGTTGTTTGTTGTTGGATTTTCTGCCGGTCAAGTTTAGTCTGATGATAAACTATGGGTTACCTTTGCGGACACCACAACCTTGTTGTCAAGTGACAAAGCAACAACAAACACCACTATCAATGCCATATTAAATGAATATGGCGTCACAAACATAGTTCCATTGTTCCCATTTGCCAAAACACCATTTTTGAGGCATACATACGAGGTGACGACACAAAAAGCAGAATTATTACCCAAATTCAACTCATTAATGCAACTTTTCAGACCCGCAGGGCTGGCATAGAAGGGGGTCGGCGGCGGTTCTGACGGGGGTACCCCCGTCAGAACCGCCGCCGACCGGGCCGAAAAAAGGCTATCTTTGCGAGGCCAACAAATTTGCAAAAAATGAGCCATTTAACGACCGAGCAAAGATGCGAAATTTCCGTGTACCTCAGGATGGGACACTCACAAAAATTTATCGCCGAGAAAATCGGAAAACATAAATCTGTGATCAACAGGGAGTTGAAGAGGAACTCCAATCCCGAAACACGTCAGTACGATCCAAAAATCGCGCATGAAAAATACCTGAAAAGAATGCATGAGAAGCCCAAACATGTCAAGTTCACGCCTGAAATCCAGCAAATCGTGAACATGGGGCTTGAGATGGATTTCTCCCCGGAACAGATTGTCGGGCGCAGCAAACTGCAAAAAGTCGAAGGGATGGTGTCGCATGAGCGCATCTACCAGTACGTGTGGAAGGACAAGCGCAACGGCGGCGACTGGCACAAACATCTCCGACGAAAGGGACGGCACCATAGGAAACGGGGAAACAAGCGCGATAATCGCGGCATCATCCGCGACAGGGTAAGCATTGACCAGAGGCCAGCGGTGGTGGAAGATAAGAAACGGTTCGGCGACTTGGAAGTCGACCTCGTGGTGGGGCGGAACCACAAAGGGGCGTTACTGACCGTCAACGACCGGGCAGGCTATCTTTCGTGGATAGCCAAGCTGTCGGGAAAGCACGCGCAAGAGATCCGCGACAAGGCCATCCAAATGCTTCTTCCTTTCAAAGGGATGCTGCACACCATCACTTCCGACAATGGCAAGGAGTTCGCAGAGCACAAGGCTATTGCTGAAGCTCTTGGCGTGGATTACTTTTTCGCCCACCCCTATCATTCCTGGGAACGTGGTGCCAACGAGAACATGAACGGCCTCATCAGACAGTATTTGCCGAAAGGCACCTCTTTCGAAAGCCTCACGGACAACGATATTTCATTTATTCAAAACAAGTTAAACAACAGGCCAAGAAAAAAGTTGAATTTTATGACTCCGCGTGAATATTTTTTTTCTAATTTTGCACCCGTAAACTTGAATCTTATAATTTAAAGTTGCATTTATTAATTGAATTCGGCACAAAAAACAATACAATTATGAAAAGACACATCATTATTCTTTTAATTTTCAGCGTGTTCGCTGGTGCCTCCGCGCAAAGCCGTATGCCAGATAACGATACTTCAAATTTGCATAATTGCAAACATAGTGTAGGATTAAATGTAGGATGGAAAAATGGTATTGCAATGAAGTTCAACGTAGGAAACAACTTATTCGTACAAACGGATATTGGAGCAAATCTACATTTTCTAATACCTATACTTCCCATTCCTTATGACATAGGCTTTGACATCAAGCTGTTGTATGAAAAGAAATTTCCCAATAGAACTAACACTTTTTGGTTTGCAGGAGGAAGCCTCGGTGGAGGCGTGGTTCCCCATAGTGCTGGGAAAAAAGAGGTTTCTTTTAAAGGAACGGTTCAACCTTTGTTGGGCATAGAATATAAAATGGATTCTGCCCCTCTTTCGTGGCAATTTGAAGCCTCTTTTGGGTACAGTATCATTTACTCAAGCAAAGCAGCTGACCCCGCCAATCGTTACGGGTTCACTGTGGATGAAAATCCATACCATTTTTTTGATTTTGCACTTGTAGCATCTCTACACTATCATTTTGGGAAATAATATCAGTTATAAACATAAAAGTAATTATGAAAAGACACATCATTATTCTTTTGATTTTTAGCGTGTTCGCTGGTGCCTCCGCGCAAAGCTACACACAGGCGTTCGACAGTGTGTTCCAGCACGTTGACCTCAGCCACACCTCGACGGGCATTCTGTATGAGCGGGTGCTGCCGCTCAGCAATCTGGTCAGTTATGTGACCGACATTCCTCATCCTGCGGACACTTGCGATTTCTATCAGTTCGTTATGGCCTACGACGAGCTCTATTGCGCGGGGGCGCAAAACACCTTTTTGACTGATTCAGTGGAGAGGATGTTGGGATACATCCCTACAGATAACTCAACTGTAGTGCTTGGAATGTTGCATGCCAACTTCAACACATTCGACACTTCCGCTTTGAGACAGCGCTTGTATTACGATGCTGACAGTGTCCTCTGGGAAAACACCACCATAAATGT
>CAMJPH010000087.1 GCA_946407715.1 uncultured Bacteroidales bacterium
TCTCAACATTGAACGACACCCAGTTCGTACCAGCGGCCAGTTGGATGTTCTGGGTAGTTGAAGTGACTTTCTTGTAGAAAGCGAACGTCTGTCCGGTAATGTTATTATTAATTGACGTATAGCATCTCCAGTCTTGGTTGTTGTACACACCGATGTAACGCGTTGTGCCATTGTTGTAAAGATAACCATCTTCAGAAACACTGAACACGTTGTTTTCGCCAGTACCTACGCGAATACCATTGTTGGTGTTATTACAATACAGCCAGCTCTCGGTAGTGCCGTTCGGATAGAAAGTATAACCATCGTCAGTAATGCTGATGTTCCACTGGAGGCTGTCGGCAGGTTCTCCTGACAGCGTATTGCCTACCACAGAGACATTAACTGCATCGGGAGCTGAGCTGCCGTTGTCGTTCGTCATGGCGTGGGAAACACCGTCTTTCGTCTCAACAATGACGAACACGTCGTTTTCAGTAAGATCTGCAATGTCGGTCAGCACCCAGTTACCGGGAACATTTTCAATCGCGGTTGCCGTAATGGTCACATTATGAGAAGGCATCACAAACGTGTATAAGCCCGTCTCGTCAATTTGTGAGGTGACGTTTTCACCGTCCACCACCAACGAGCCGATAATATAACCATCATTGGCGCTAACGCTTAATGACACATTGGCATTTTCGTTCACTTGAATTGTACCGGCGCCTTCCAAAGCCATTTCGTCGAAATTGTCAACAAACGTGAAAATTTCCAGATTTTCGAACTCGGAGACGGTCAAATCGTACTGTTGCGGTACGTCAGTAGCTGCACGAAGCTCAATGTTGCCCAACGCCACATTGCCGTTGACTTTGTTCGTATAGACCCACTTGATATAGCGCACATTGGCACCCAAAGTGTTGAATGTTTCACTTTGCGTATTACCGAGTTCTGTATAGGTGGCTAAATCAGTGTAGGTCTCGCCGTCTTCAGAGGTTTGCACGGTAAACGTACCTTCAGAGAAACTGTTACCCTTAATGTCAAAAGTCAATATGCCGGGTTCCTCGTTGAAGTGGAGGAGCACCCATGAGCCGGTAGATTTAAATTTCAATTTGGGAGAAGTATTGTAGTCGCTGTCAAGACCTTCTTGAGTCAAGCCGACAGTGTTTGCAATGTCAGCTCTGCCGCCGTCAAATGCGAAGGGAAGGGTGGCATAGTCCACAGTATATTCAGCTTGGTTGAACGTGATGAGGTCGGAATACACCTCGTTGAGTTCGGAATCAAAAGCAAAAACTTTCATATACGCCGTACGGGCTTCACCATCGTTGGCGCTAATGGTATATTCAATGTTCATGTCATCATTGAAATCGGCCATAATCCAGTCGAATCCGTCAATAAGGGTACCTTCTGCATTATACCAGTAAATCTCTGCACCAAGGTCTATTTCAATATTATTATATGTCACGGTCAGGGTGCCTTCGTTTTCTTCAGCAGAGATGTTTACAGTGATGGGGTCAACACTGATAGAGGGTTCCTCGCTGATTACTTCTTCAATATCGTTAGCACTGCGTGGCAACACCTCTTTCGTGACATTGAATTGCTGATACACACCCGTGATGTTGTAAGTGTGGCCTTCTTCAAGGGCGCTGCCGAAAGCGAAGAGTGAAGTGTAAACCTGAAGTGTGGTGGTGCCATCCGTCAGGTAATACTTATTATTGTCCACAGAACAAGTCAGGTTCTCATAGCTGACCAAAGCACCTGTGTTGACACCGGAAAGTTCGGCCATTTCAATCTCTGCGGGAACCAATTCAGAAGCGCCCGGAACAATTGTCAAATCTTCGGCATTCACATTCAGAAGCTCGGCAAAACCATTGTAAAGTTTCAAATTGCAAGCCACAGCTTCACCGTCCAAAATGTCGCCGGCAGCATATGTTTCACTCATATCAGTAGTGTAATACATGACAAAACCGTTGGTTCCGTCAGTGACAAACACGTTTTTACCGTTGGTGGAAACACCGGAGACAATCCAGCTGTCAAAGGTAACCAAAACACTCTCTTCTGTGCTTGTGGCTGCTTCAAAAATGGCAGGAATGGTGTTGTAAACCATTACAGGCGCAGGAGCCGCTGCTTGTGTTACGGTCACGTTTTTGGAAACCGTTTCCGTGGTGTTGTAGGTGTAGGTCAGGGTGATAGTGGCGGTGCGTTCTTCCGTTGCATCGTTATCCTCACAGGTGAACGGCACGGTGTTGTTGGCAATTTCGCCAAGGGTAATCCAAGTTGCGGTCGTGGTGGCCGTCAGTTCGCCGCCTTCAACGGGATTGTTGATAGTGTAAGCGATGCTACTGCTACCTTCGTTGTATGCTACGTTCACGTTGTTCGCCACAATGGAAGGCGAGTTGTTCTCTTCATAATACACTGTGACAGCTGTGAATCCGCAGGTGCCGCCGATAAGAGCTGATATTTCAGCTGTGCCATCCGTCGGGGTGATGGTTATTGTTGTATTGTCCACAGAAACCGTGGCATTCGTCCAAGTGCTGCCGCTTAATGCATTGGCATAATTTGTTGAAGTGGCGGTGAACACAACACTTGTCAGAGCATAGCCGGAAGCAGGGGTGATGGTCAATGTGTTGTTGGAATAGAACCGGGAACTGGTTCTGTTATTGGCATCGCCACCGAGGTAGTTGCTGGCTGATGTACCGCCATTTACAGAAGAGTTTGTCATGGAGGCATAATCACTTGACCAGGTTACGATACTTGGATTTTCAATTTCATCGTAGGAGGCGACAGTTAAATCCCAAGTATAATGTGGGGTTTCGGGAGCTACTGGGGCTTCCTGTGTGATTGTGACGAGATTGGAATAAGCATCGCTTTCGTCAACACCAACGGCATAAATTTTGAAGTAAGCCGTGCGGGCTTCACCATTGTTGGCATTGATTGTGTAAGAGACGTTCATGGTTTCACCGTCGATTTCGGCTTCAATCCAGTCGTATCCGTTCACGAGTGCGCCGGTTTCATTGTACCAATAGATGTCTGCGCCAAGCTCGGTGTCAACGTTGATGTAGGTCACCTCTAAAGTGCCTTCGTGCGCCTCTGCATCAACATTGACCTCATACGTGTTGAGTACGATGACCGGTTCTTCGCCAACCACTTCTGTGATGTTGCCTAACATAGTGTTATAGTATTGGCTGCTTGACACCCCCACGTAGTAACCTTCCACGATAACTGTTCTACCGTCTAATGCTGTGAAGTTACTGTTAAGAGGATAAGAGATGCTTCCTTGTGCGGTAGTGGCACCGTCAATATTGGTGATGTTAAAGTGGGTGCCGCTAACGGAAAGCGTTCCTTGATATTGGACATAAGTGGAAAGCGCAGGAGGTGTGGTGGAAGCCACTCTTGCGTCCATATCCTCACCCGTGAGGACTGTAGGGCTTTCAGCCACATAGTTCGATGTTTCCGCAGAGGTGACCGTGGCGTTGTTGTTGAACTCAAATACACCGCCATAAACGACCACAGGACCCGAAAGTTTCACGATGTCACCAATATTATAATCTGCTTGGGTATAATTGGTGTTGTAATAATAGACATAGCCGGTTCCGTCACCCACGATGAAACCTCTTTGGCTCTTCGCGACGATGGTGCCTTGCACCGAATATGTGCCGGCTGCGGTGATATCGGAAATGTTGTTAACCACGTTAGGATTGCCGGCTTGGGTCACGGTCACGTTTTTGGAGACGGTCTGGTTGTCGCCGTACGTGTAGGTAAGGGTGATTGTACCCGTCCGTTGGGTAGATGCTGTATTAACAGTGGAGGTGAAACTAACAGCAGAAGCGGGGATCACGGCAACATCACTAATCCATTCTGTATTGCTGGAAGCAGAGATAACGCCGTCGTTTGTGGGGTTGTTGAGGACATATTCAATTGTTCCTGAAGTTGCGTTATAGGCAAGTTCAACGTTGGAGGCGGTGATGGAAGGGGTATTGGAGGGGGTGCCTTCTTCTTCAGCATTCACGCCCCAAATGACAAAACGATTGCCACCAGTAGCCGTAAAAACAAGATTGGTGGCCTGAGACAATGGTTCGGAGAAAGTAATCACCTTATAATAATTGTCAGAGGAAGCATCACCATCGAAAGTGAAAGGTGAATTGTTTGCAATGCCGCTGTTTGCTGTCAATGCAATATCGCTCGAATAGCCAGTCGGGGTAACTGCCAAGGAAACTGTTGTATTATTCCATGCAGCTGCATGCAAGTGGAGGTACTTGGTGTTTTCTGGAACTGTGATTTGAATAGCACCCACTTTACTACTCGTACCCGCTTTGATACCGTCATAGCTAACATTATTGATGCTAACGTAACAAGTACTTGCATTTGTTCCTCCTGCGGTGGACAACGTCACCGCACTCGTGTAGGTGGAGGAATAGTCTGTCTGTGCCCAAAGACTGCCTGCGCATAAGAAGAAGGCGAGGCATAGGGCAACAATGTTCCGTGTTTCGCGGAACGTCCTGGTTAACTGTAAAATTTTTTTCATACTTTAAAATTTAAGATGTAAGTATTTTATTTTTAATCAATTGAGATTCAACACAACATTTAAAACAAACGGCGCAAAGATAATAAATCCGACTTGTTTGCACAGGGTTGTCCAAGGACATTTTGTCAACAAAAACGACTAAGTTATGAACAATTCAGGGAAAATATTCTTTGTCAAAGAAAAAAAAGGAGGATTTTTGTTGAAAAACCCTCCTTTTTTGGTATTGATAGCGAAAAAAATCTACTCTTTTGTCAGAATATCTTCCAACATCTGCCGGAGCGTGGAAGGGGTGAGGTCGCGGGTCATCGTGTTGTTATAGCAGACGGAGATAGTGCCTGTCTGCTCGGAAACCACCACGGCCACGGCGTCAGTGAACTCCGTGGCTCCAAGGGCAGAGCGATGACGAAGACCCACCTCTTGCGGCAAGTCACGGTTCTTCGACACTGGCAGGATGCAGCGGGCGGCGGCGATTCGATGGTTCTTGATAATCACCGCACCATCGTGTAACGGACTGTTCTTGAAGAAGATGTTCTCTAAAAGTTCGGCCGACGGCTTGGCATCGATGGTTTCGCCGGTGCTCAGAAATTCGTTCAACGGGGTCTGCCGGGCGAAGATGATCAGCGCACCTGTCTTGTCGGCCGACATGCGGCGGCAAGCTCTCTTCACAGCATCGATCTCCTCCATATACGAAGAACTCTTGGTCTGTTTGGCGAACCTGTCGCTGAAGAAATGCACAAAACGCCCGTTTCCGATGTAAATCAAAAACTTGCGGATTTCAGGCTGGAAAATGATGATGATGGCGAGCACACCCACGTTGATGAGCTCTCCTATCAGGTCGGAAAGCATCGTGAAATGGAAGTAGGCAACCACTTTCCAAATCACATAGATGAAAGCCAGCATCCAGAAAATCTTCACGGCGGCGGTGCCTTTCGTCAGCTTGTACAGCTCAAAAAGCAGAATCGCCACAATCAGGATGTCAAGGACATCAACGATGCGGAAATGGACAAAGTCGAAAATAGCTGCCAACGTCATCATATTTTCCGAATGTTATGCCATCAAAGCGGCTAACGCGATAGAGTACATCTTCGTTTTAGCACTGTCGCCGCGGGAGGAGAGCACGCAAGGCACCTTGGCACCTTTGAGCAGTGCGCCCAATTCAGCGTGGTTGAACTTTGTGCAGCATTTGTAGAAAACGTTGCCCGTTTCGATGTTCGGGAAGAGCAGGCAGTCGGCGTCACCGGCCACATCGCTCTTGAATTTCTTGATTTCCACCGTCTCTTTGTCGATGGCGAGGTCCAACGAGATGGGGCCTTCGATATAGGCGTTGCCAAGTTGGCCCCGGCTGCCCATAGCGGCGAGCAGAGCGGCGTCAACACAAGCTTGCATCCCGACAGACACCTGTTCGGTGGCAGCGAGGCAAGCCACTTTCGGTTTTTCGATGCCCATAGCCTTCGCGGTCTCGATCAAATATTTGAGGATAGCCTGTTTCTCTTTCAACTCGGGAGCGGGAATCACAGCCACATCGCCCACAATGAGCAGCTTGTGGTAAGCCGGGTTCTCGATGACGGTGACGTGCGACAGGGTGGCCTTCGGCGGGCAGAGTCCCTTCTCCTTGTTCAGAATGGCGCGCATATATTTGTCGGTGGGCAGCAGACCTTTCATCAGAATCTGGCCTTCGCCGGCGTTGATGAGATCGCAGGCCTTGGCGGCAGCCTTCGTGTCCACATATTCGGGAACGATGGTGAATTTGGACATGTCGAAGTTGTGCTCCTTGCACACTTTCTCGATTTCTTCCGGATTGCCGACGAGCGTGGCGTCAATCACGCCCAATTCCAGTGCGGCATAGACGGCCTCAATGGTATGCGCATCGTTGGCGTTTGCAGCCACCAATCTTTTTTTCGGTTTTGACTTAACTAAATCTACTAATTGATCTAATTTTGTGATAGCCATAATGTTACAATTTTGTTGTTAGAAAGCGCAAAGATACACTTTTTTTGACTTAAACAATGACTATGTAGAGCTTATGTGTCAAAAAGACGTGGAATGCGGGAAAGGAGGGGAAGTTCACTCTTTTGCGGTTTGCAAAGACGCGATTTTGTAACGCTTGGAAACGTTGCCTCCTTAGCCGCGCCGGAACACCCAAAAAGAAAAGGTGACAATGAATTTCTGGATGAAAAGGCAAGAAGGATTTAAAATGTTTTTGTATTTTTGCCGAATTATTTTACCAAAATTTAAAGTTATATGAAACGTTTTTTAGCTCTATGTACAGTTGTTTTCACCGTTTTTATAATAACAGGGTGCAAGCACCATGATGAAACGGATGTGTTGAAAATAAAGATTAACGGAGAATCGTATTCCATCCCACTAAAGGATGACACGGAGATTAACCTCATCACGTTAAACACCGAGTTTGACGCTGAGTTCGAGGTGGAGAATGCCTCTATGTTCCAGGAACTTGTCATTGCTGGAAAGTCGGCAAAGAATGGTTTCGTGAAAGTGCCCGTGGAGAAAATCGCGGCGGGTGTGCAGCTGCCCGTTGAATACCGTAGCGGTGACAATCAGGGTGTCTTACGGATTAATACGCTCAATTCGAACATCCCGCCTATGGTCGCTTCCGGAAAAGCCACCACAGAGGGGGATTTTTATCTCTCTTTTGTGCATCTGCGGCTAATCATGAAATATGACAACGATGGCAACATCCTCTACTATCGTTGCGACCCTGATGAAATAGGATCTTCCAACAATACAGGTTGGTGGGATTTCAAGAAACATGATATTCATGGACAAACTTACTACAGCTATCATGCCCGTGACCCGAAATTCAGCAGTTTGGTGATTTCAGGTTACAACCCTGGCATGCGTGTCATTATGGATGATCACTACAACGTTTTGAAGACCATTCAGTTGGTTGCTTCTGGACCGTATGTCCACAAGGGAGACCCCATTGATGGTCACGATTTCTATATGTTTGATCTCAACCACTACATCGTTTCCAGCTATGTTGACCGCACCTTCGGAGACACGTTGCTGGCATCGGCCTATTTGCAGGAAGTGAAGAATGGCCAAGTGGTTTTCGATTGGTGGAGTGTGGATCATCCCGAGATGCGGGACATGCTCGACCCCGTGTTTCAAACGACTGCGGGAAAGGACTATGTGCATTTCAACGCCATTCAGGTGCTTCCCGACGGCAATTGGCTGTGCTCGTTCCGCCAGATCAGCTCTATTATGAAGATTGATCGTATGGACACCACAGGTGCTATCCTTTGGCGCATTTCCGGTCGCGACATGCCCGGGGAAACAGGTTTCTGTGGACAACATTACGTGCGGCTTCACGGCAATGCGCTGACCATGTTCGATAACGGCAACGGTCATCCCACTCAGATTTCCCGTCCTCTGAAATTGACCATCGACCCGAACACAGGAACTGTGAGTGGCGGCGGTCCGATAGTGAATGGCGGAGACTATTTTTCCCAAGCCTGTGGCTCTGTGATGAACAATGAAGGTCATTATGTGGTGGGTTGGGGATTTCCCGGCGCTGCCAACGAGAACAACAGGTTAGTCATCGAATATGACGCTTCCGGCAACGAGATTTTTGGTTTGCGCAATACAGGCGAGGACTACAACACAAATGCGCTTCGTTGTTCCTATCGTTGCATTAAAGCACAATAAGTCAATACAATGCAAGACGTCGGGCCTGTGGGCAGACGGTTGCGGGAGGAGCTGACGTTTCCAAACGGTGGCGTGTGAATATGTTTTTGCCACACTTGGAAACATGGCCTCCTTAGCCGCGCCGGAACGCCCGAAAAGCACCCTGTTTTTTCAATTCCTTTTGTATCGTTTTTTTTTATACCTTTGCCGCGCTAAAAATATGGTCAGTTTTTATCGTAAATAACGACTAAACAATAAAATAAATCTACAACCAAATTTTATAGTATGGAAAAAATAAAATCA
>CAMJPH010000088.1 GCA_946407715.1 uncultured Bacteroidales bacterium
AAATCACCAACAACCTCTACATCACCACAGATGACGGTTCCATGGGTTTCAAGGGCACGGTGAACGACATGTTGGATTATCTGGTTCATCATGAGGGTCGCCGCTACGATGAGATCACGGCCATCGGCCCGATGATTATGATGAAGTTTGTGTCGTTGAAAGCCAAGGAGTTAGGGATTCCCTGCGTGGTGAGTCTCAATTCGCTGATGGTGGATGGCACGGGCATGTGCGGTGCCTGCCGTGTGCAGATCGGCGGCCAAACGAAGTTCACCTGCGTGGATGGTCCCGAGTTCGATGCGTCTCTCATCAATTTTGACGAGTGTATGCACCGTCAAGCCATGTATGACCACATTGAAGGTCGTAAGTTATTGGAAGAAGAAGAGTTACGTGAAAATCACCAATGTCATATCGGCGGTATCGCACATGAGGCCCTTCCACCAAAATCACGTGTGCCAGTGCGCGAGCAAGCGCCCGAGGTGCGTCGTTCAAACTTTAGGGAGGTTTGTTTCGGCTACAATGCCGAAGAGGCGGTGGAAGAGGCTCGCCGATGTTTGACCTGCAAAAACCCGCAGTGTGTGAGCGGCTGTCCGGTGCATATCCGCATTCCCGACTTCATCTCGCTGATCAAGGACGGACAGTTCGACAAGGCAGCCACCTTGATTCGTGAGGACACCGCGCTACCGTCTGTTTGCGGTCGCGTGTGCCCGCAGGAGAGCCAGTGCGAGGGCAAGTGCATCCTCGGCCGCAAGGGTGACCCCGTGGCCATCGGCAAACTGGAGCGTTTCATTGGCGACTGGTCGATGAAAAACAAAATCGTGGCACAGAAACCCACGGTTCGGAAAGGCCAGAAAGTGGCCGTGGTGGGCAGTGGTCCCGCCGGACTGACTTGCGCTAAAGAGCTGCGTTGTATGGGCTACGATGTAACAGTGTATGAGGCACTTCACGAGTTTGGTGGCGTGCTCGTCTATGGCATTCCGGAGTTCCGCTTGCCGAAAAAAGACATTGTGAAGCCCGAAATCGACACCATCAAGAATCTCGGTGTGCGTTTCGAGAGCGATGTGGTGATCGGCCGCACGATGTCGGTGGATGATTTGATGAACAAATGGTGTTACGATGCCGTTTTCATTGCCTCGGGTGCCGGATTCCCCAATTTCATGAACATTGAGGGCGAAAACCTTTGCGGTGTTGTCTCTGCGAATGAGTTTTTGACGAGAAACAACCTGCTGTTCTCTTACAAGGAGCATTACGAAACCCCGAACTTCGTTGGTAAGAAGGTGACGGTGGTGGGTGGCGGCAATGTGGCCATGGATGCGGCCCGCACGGCCATCCGTCTCGGGGCGGAAGTCCATATCGTCTATCGTCGTTCCGAGGAGGAGTTGCCTGCCCGTCGCGAGGAGGTGCATCACGCTAAGGAGGAAGGTGTTGACTTCCAACTGCTTACCAATCCGGTGAAGATTATCGGCAACGACAAGGGCTGGGTGTGCGGCATGGAGTGCGTGCGCATGGAGCTGACGGAACCAGATGCTTCGGGTCGCCGTCGTCCGGTGAAGATTCCCGGTTCTGAGTTCGTGTTGGACACCGATATGGTGATCATGTCCATCGGTACTTCGCCTAACCCGCTGATTTACACCACAACGCAAGGTTTGGATGTCAACAGTCACGGCTGCATTGTGGCCGATGAGGTAGGGGCCACCTCACGGGAGGGGGTCTTTGCCGGCGGCGACATCGTTTCCGGCGCGGCCACGGTCATCCTCGCCATGGGCGCGGGAAAGAGCGCGGCGAAGGCGATAGACGAGTATTTGAGGCATAAGAATTAAGCGGTCTTTACAGATTTCGTTTGCATTATTGTCCAAACTCTTTTTTTTATGATTTGTGATTAAATTTGTAAATCGAATAATTTTTTTTGTATGTTTGCACCCAGTTTTCATTTAAATTTTAATCTTATGAACAATTCTTACTTTTTGAATAGGGTTTTTATAATACTCACGTCATGTCTCTTATTCGTAAGTTTCCCATCTTTTGCCCAAAATGTGATTACAATCACAGACGACCAACCCTTTATTGAGGGTTTTGAAGGGGGTGTTTTCGATTTGTGGACAGTGGACTCCACAGGAGGTGGCCACTGGTCGGTGGTTAACGGATCAGAATCTTCTGTGGCCTCATTCTCATACGATAATGTTGGAGAAGAAGCTCGACTTATTTCCCCTGTTCTCAATTTCACCAGTGTAAGTGCGGCTAAGGTAACATTTTCTTATGCCATGATGGGGGTCTATGCTGCAGATGTGCTTGAAGTCTGTTACCGCACCTCGGAAACAGATTCTTGGCATGTGCTTAACTCGTTCAGTGTCAGTGATTTTACAAATACCTATGAAGCAATATGTAACTTACCAAATCTTTCTTCCACTTATCAGATTTCATTCAACGCTCAAGGTCTTGGTGGAATCATTCTCTTTTTGGATAATGTAGAGGTTGCTTCTGTTTTTAGCTGCAGTCGTCCTATCGGTTTGGAAGCAAACAACATCACCAACACCTCAGCACTTTTAAGTTGGTCAACTACGGGTAATGAGGATAGTTGGACTATTGAGCTCAATGGTGTGGAAACTGTGGTCACCACTCAACCGTTTCTTATGCAAGGTTTGACTCCCCAGACCCAATATACATTCCGTGTGAAAGCCAATTGTGGCAATGACAGTGAGTCAGATTGGTCCCTTCCCATCGTGTTCACCTCCTTTTGTGATGTCTATGTGGTGACGGATGATGTTCCATTTTTCGATGATTTTGAGTCGTCTGACGAATTTGTGTGTTGGCAGACGGAGATAATTTCTGGTATTGACAACTGGACAGTAGATCCTGGTTATCTTATTCATAATAACACGGCTTTTTTAATTTGGTTAGGGGGAGAGGCGAGGCTTATTTCCCTACCTATGGATTTGACAACCGTGACCAATCCGGCACTCAGCTTCATGCACAAGCATCCACAAGATCTTTCAAATTTTGATGAAATGTCCGTATGGTACAGAACCTCGCTGGAGGACGAATGGCATTCCATCCAAGAGTATGCATACCCTGCTGAAGAACTGGAGACAGAACTCATCACGCTGCCGAATCCGTCGAGCACATACCAGATTTCATTTGTTGGTACATGCCACAATGGCGGAGGCATCTATGTGGACAATGTGAAAGTGGGAAAAAAATCAGTGGTCGGCATAGAGGAAAGATCTGATTTTACAGTCTCTGTCACTCCGAACCCGACCAAAGGCTTGGTTGTTATAACAGCCGATATGACGAATGGTGAGGCTGTTGTTTATGACATGTTTGGCAAACAAGTTTCTGCAACAGCAGTTGTAAACGGCCGCACCGAATTCGATTTGGGCAACTGTGCAAATGGCATTTACGTTGTGCGTCTCATCGGTGCAGAAGGTGTCCACACTGTCAAATTGGTGAAAGAGTAGCATTAACAGTCCACAGCAATTGCCTCACCATTCCTCGTAATCTTACAGTTCCACGGCAGGCCAGCCGTAGTCCTGATAGTATTTGACGTTGAGGTTGTGTTTTTTTACATACTCGCGCAGCTGCTCCTGACGGACGGCCTCACGGACCTTCTCATTGGAGTGGATGTTCTGGTAGATGTCGAAATAGCTGCCGAAAATGCGTTGGGCGCTGGCTTCGTTGCCGGCCCCGTCAACGGTTTGCTCGAAAGAAACCACCTTATACTGGTTGCCTTCCTTCTTCAGGGTCATCAAACCCGCGTGGTTGCCGCCGGAGACGCACTTCAGCGTGTCGCCGGCTTTGTCGTACCAGTACACCCAGAAATCTCCCATGAAGAGTTCGTCCTCTTCGTGTACCATGATCATCATAGGGATGCAGAGTTCGCCTTTCTGGTAGTGCTCGCCAATCTCATTCACCAGATAGTCGCTGATGGCGTTGCGCACCACCTGCTCCTTTTTGTTGATGGCGATATGGCGGATGCAGTCGGCCTTGTGCTCGTCGAAGTCGGATATCAGCCATTGGCCGTTCACCTTCTCCATATAGAGCTTATGTTCCTCTACGTCAGAGTTTTCATCGAACGAACCGTCCTCCCATTTCTGGCGCACCTTGATGGTGGCCACCGCGTGGGTGTTGTCGGTCTTTTCCACGCCGGCCACTTCAAAGTCGGCGATAGTGCCGCCGTTGCCGGTCACGAAATAGTAGAGCCATTCGTGGTCCATGGCCTCGAACTCCGGCAGCTGGTTGAACATCGTGTCTAACACGTTGTAGAAATCAGCCGTCATATACGGTTTTGACTTCTCCGACAGTTCGTGGTCGGGGATGTACGGGCACAACTCGGCCGCACGTTTCTGCAGCTGTTTTTCAGAATCACTACATGCCGCAAACAATAGCGCGGCGATAGCGAAAATCAGGATTTTTTTCATAGTAATACGTTTTTTAATTGTTATTTGCAAAAATCTAATCTCTACTTCCGGGCATAAGGTCGATGAAGGTTTTCTTGACCAGTTCGTAAGCTCTGTTCGGATTAAATCGTTCTGCTCCACCGCGAAGCAATATGTCCATATCACCTAAAAATTCCGGAGTTTGTAACTTCAATTCCATATTTTGCACGAACTGTTTATATGTAGGAACCTTTTCCACCACAAATTCCATATACTTTTGGTAGCATTCTAACACTCGCGCTACGTCTATCTTTCCGCTTTCCAAAGCCACTTGCAGATCAAACAAGTCGCGACCTTTTTTTCTTTGGTATAAGGCCCGCAACTTGGTTCCTATCAATTCGTTAAGGGTGTAAGTGGTAATTTCGCATTTTCCGCTGAACCAGGTGTTTTGAACTTCAAACGGCATTTTTTGCAACCCCAGGACGTTAAAGTGTTCGTAGCAATTGATTTCGATTTTCAGTCTTAAGGGTTGTACCGGCGGAACTTCTGATTCCATACGGAAAAACATCGTGTTGTTGTACCGTTTTTGCTTCGTCACTTTGCCAGGAAGCCACGAAAGCACCTCCCCAAGACGGAACAAGATGGGTTTGATGGGACCGGGATGGATTTGCACGAGGTCAATATCTTCGCTGTAGCGAGATTGCGGAGTGAGGTACAGCTTGTGCAACGCCGTACCTCCGCGAAAAGCCAGCTGCGAAGCCAAAAATTCATCGTTGAATATGCAGACCAGGGCCTTGCAGATGATGAGGTCTTGCTCGACCATCGCATCAGTGTTCCAAGGCACTTGCTCGTACCATTCTTGTATGTAGTATTGGGGAATCATATTTCGTCAATTTCAACTTCGTAGTTTATAACAATTTTCCAACGCTTATCTATGGGCATATCATCGCTAACGGCGTACGTTTGCTTCAGTGGAGTCTTTCGCATTATCCTACCTGTTTGTTTCCATAATGTATAGAGTTTGTCAGCTTGATCCTGCTCTTCAATCTGTTCAAGCAGATAGCCAAGACGTTGAATGGTGGCACTGCTGAAATAACTCAGCAATGGCACCTTTTTGTCATCCCAGGAGGTTGACTCGCACAGTTCCACTAAAAGTTCAGCAGCTCGGCTCACACCTCCCACTTTGCGTTCTTCTGCCACCACGTCCAAAGCAGTTAACTCAGGTTCTGCCACGGTCATATAGCCAGTCAAGGTCTTCACACGCCTGGTGAATTCAAGTGGCAGATTTTGTCTTAGAGTGAATTGTACGCGTACACCGTTTCTCATTCCTGAACGGATAGGTCCCCCATTGACCGTTGCTTGGAATACCATAGCTCGTTGATGCGAAGCTCCATTCATCGCAGCAGCCGTCAGTAACGAGACGTAATAATCTCGCTTCAGAAAATTCATCAACTTGTCTATGTAAAACGAGGGAGGAACAATACCTCTCAACTTGTACTCATTGGGTATGATGACGTAAAAGTTTTGCCAAGGCGACATGATGATGCCACGATCAGTCAGTCGGGTCAAACTGTTCTGCAACGCTTGGTCTGAAATGGGCAGGTGCAAATTCAGCACATCTTCCTTCGTGAAAATGTACCGGCCCCTCACCATTTCATGGGTAACCCAGTCTTGCAAACATTTAATATCTGCCATCGTAATCGTCTTGTTGTCTGTCTATAAGCAAAACTAATCAACTTCTGATTATTTCTGCAAATCCGCCGCAAAAATACAACTATTTTCGATTCAACCACATTTTTGTAAAAAAAATTACGGAATTATCCCTTTAATTCTTGCTAAAAAAACGGTGTGATAATCTGCGTCAATCTGCGCGGTCTGCGGGACAATTATATGCCCCGCCGAACTCGCAGAAATACGCAGACAAGATATTTACAAGATTCAAGAGGATAATTCAGAAAATATTTATTCTCCGTAACAACGCTTTCAGTGCTTCTGCGTGCTGTCCGACTACGATAACATGGTGATTTCCAATAGGATTCGTCAAAAAATATTCGGTATCGGACGGTTTGGCGAGACGCACCACTAACTGCGTGCGGCAGAGATCCGGCTTTGTCTGACAGCGAACCAGCTTTCCTTCCGCGACGAACGCTCGTGACAAATCGCCCGAAACTTTGCAAATCGTGACAGGACCTTCCGGCACGAAGCCGCGGATGCCGACCCCGATTCCCGATTCGAAATGCGTGTCCAGTTCGTAACGCTGAACCATATCGAAGGGTATGGTGCAGTGGGCGAAGAGGATTTCGCCCGTTTCGGGATGGATGCTGGCGGGGTTCGCTTGGAAAGAGGAACTGCCGGTCAGGGCGCGGAGCAGCATCATAGTCAGCATAGTGGGAACATCGCCCTCGCAACCTGCAATATAACCCTCCGCGTTCAGCTTCGCCAACGCACAGCAGCCGGTATTGTGGACAGCATCCAACAAATCGAAACAACGGATTGTAAAACCCTGTAAGTCATGTTTTTGAACTACGATTTTCAATGCCTCATAGATACGACAGGCATCGGGAAGCGCCTCTTTGACCGTTGGCATATCGCTATGCTCTGTTGGCGAGGATTCAGGGGTTGCGGCCAGCGTGTCCAGCAGTTCGCTCATGGGAATATCTAACAGTTCAATGCCCAGTTTCTGTCGGACGCACTCCGTATCCACTTGGCTGGCAATGAGCCAGTCGGAAGGTTTCCCGATGACCCCTAATCGGCTTTGGTGCAACCGCTTGACCGCCGATTCCACCTGGCACAGCAATTGGATGCGCGAGGCGATGTATTCGGGATTGCCGTGCAGTATCTCACCTTGTTTCCCTTGCTGTCGCAGGTAGGAGAGGATTTCTAATGAGGCTGCTAACGAGTTGCTCTTGTCGGAAGCCAGGAGATAGAACGGAGCGTCCGATTTCCCGACCAGTGTGGGCATCATTTGCTGAAAGATGCCTTCGGTGCCGCCCGTCCGCACGAAAATCAGATTCAGATCGTGGGAGCCGTAGTCCGAGAAATCGTCGCCTTTCAGAATGTACGGAACATTCAAGGAGGTAAGAAACGCTTTGGTGAGCGTGTCCACCGCCTCTGGGTCATGCAGGGCAGAAGTGAGGGTATAGACTGCGATATTCATATTGTTTTTTTATGTTTGTTTTTTACGTTTTTCAAATTTCGGGTTTCAAGTTTCAGGTTTCAGGTTATTCTGTTTGTTGCCCGTATTCTTCCGGTTCCTCCGCCACCATCGGCAGGCGTTCCTCTTCGATATGGATGTACGTTTTCGACCGATGGTTAAAGGTCTTGATGTAGAAGTCGTGAAGCTGGATTTCCACCTGCAACATCGTCTGTTCCAATTTCTTGGGCTTCAATTGACACTCCCAAAGCACGATCACCTGCCAGCCATTCTTAGTGAGAATCTCATAGTTCTTTTGATCCCGCTCTTGGTTGCGAAATATTTTAGAAACCCAAAAATCTTTATTTGTATTAGGAATTTTGCAGCATTTTGAACCCTTTATTTCCGGTTCCTCCCCATTCATTCTTAATTCTGCATTCTTAATTCTTAATTGAACATCGTGTCCGTGCCAGAAGCACCCGTTCACGAAAATCGCCGTCCGGTACTTGCGCATCACGATGTCGGGTTTGCCCGGCACGCCTTTCACGTTGAGACGATAGCGGTAGCCGTGTTTCCACAGCCATTGCCGGACGCGCTTCTCGGGCGTGGTGTCCTTGCTGCGGATGCGCGACATGCAATAGTGCCGCTGCTGGGGTGTCATCGTGTCGGTCATGTAATCCAAATTAAAATGCCGCGAATTTCTTTAACCCAGCATAATATATAAGTCAGGATACTGATGCGGGGATTCTTTCTTGTGACGTGTGAGAGCGAAGGCCATCGTCAGGGTGCCGATACGACCGCAGTACATGTTGACAA
>CAMJPH010000089.1 GCA_946407715.1 uncultured Bacteroidales bacterium
CCATAAATGTACCCCTTTTCAATGAACACAATGCCTTTATGGTGGCTCCGCTGGTAGAGCAAACCTCTTCCTTGGAAATTCAATTTATTATTGACCACCGATTTTTCTTTTACAACACGACGAACCCTATTATCTCTTTAACGATTGATTTCGGAGATGGGATAGGTAATCGCGTGGTGGCAATGAACTCTTCTGTTAATGTTCTTTACCCTTCCGATGGAGACAAAATTATTCGAGTATCATCAACTTTTTCCGATGGAAGTACTGTGATTACCTACGCCAAACTCCGTATAACGAGAAATCTTCGAAATAGTAATGGAACCAGTGCATACCCTTACACTGAAGATTTATCTGTTTTAGGAATCACACCACCTCCATACCCCTACAATGATGGAGGAAACTTCGAAACCGCCCAAGGAAGTATGAGGATTTATTATGCAAATGCCGATAGGATTCTTAGGAAACCCGTATTAATTGCAGACGGTTTTGATCCCGAGAACAATAGGAGATTCGAAGAAAATATGGATGACGATGGAAAATCATTGTGGGAGAAATTAGGGGACGGATTATCTGATGATAACGTTGGAGATATGTTATTGGATTTGGGTTATGATGTAGTGTTGCTTGATTTTCCCGAAGGAGGAACTTTTATTGAGGAAAATGCCATGGTTTGTATTGCCGCCATTAACAAGTTGAACGAACTCCTTCAGGAATCGGGCAGCAACGAGCAAATAGTGGTGGTAGGGCCCAGTATGGGCGGGCAAATCACTCGTTACGCCTTGGCGTATATGGAACAGCATCCCGATGCAAACACCAACTATGGCAAGCACAATTGCCGTTTATGGATTTCGTTTGATTCTCCACATCAGGGAGCAAATATTTCCATGGGAGTGCAAGCATTTGTTGACTATTTTCGAAAATATCCTCTATTGTTTCCTTTGAAAAACCTTTGGAACAATCTTTTGTGTAGCAAGGCAGCACAACAAATGCTTGTTTATCATAAAAAGGCAGGCGCGGGTGCAATTTTCAATACATACTGTCAACAGATAACTAATGTAAAATATCCTAATTCTGCTAGAAAAATATCCATTTCAAATGGTAGTCTTAATGGTACTAATAATGGCAGTGCTTCTCAAGAAGCTTTATCTTTCAGAGCTTATTTTCCTTATCATATTGATATATTTGCGCGAAATATGGCACATCAAGGACCTTGTAAAGTGTTTGAACTAAATCGCTACATCGTGTTTGTCAAAATTCCAATTTCTTGGACATTTACAAATAATGATAATAAAGGAAGTATAGATGTAGCTCCAGGATGCAAGTATTACACATTTGACATAATTATGGACAAATTACTTTTATTACGAATCTTAGGATTCGTGTTTCCTGATTTTAATCAGCACTCCCACTGCTTTATGCCCATAACCAGTGTTTTGGACATCAATGAACCGATACCGTATGCCACGGATGTGTCGAACCATGATTTGGTGGCGGAGGGCAAAGTGCCCTTTGACTCCTATTGGGGGCCTCTCAATAAGAATATGGAGCATATCTCCTTTGACTATGATTTGGTGGACTACCTGCTGAACGAGATCGAGACCTATATCCAAGGCCCTCGCGAGATACAACTGTGTACCCGTCCGACCTACACGCTCCACCTCCCGCAGGATGTTAATGCTTCAGTGACATGGTTAAAGAGTGACAACATTCGTCTTGTTCCTACCAATAATCCCAATGTCGTAGATGTTGTGCCGTTGGCCGAAGGTGAGGCGTGGATTAGTGCCGTTGTTTCCTCATTGGAACATAACGATACTTTGGCTCATTATCCGATTCAGATTAACAATAATACGAGTTTTACACCCATTGTGGAGGGGACAACCATTCAAGGTCAATCACTTGTAATAAGCGATGATCGATATCTGACCAGTGACACGTTCTGTGTGGAGAGCGGGAAGACAATGACCGTAACAGGAACGTTGCATTGCTCGCCGGGTGCCCACCTTATCGTCCGTCCTGGCGGCAAGCTCGTCATCGACGGCGGCACACTGACTTCGGCCTGCGACGGCGAGATGTGGCCGGGCGTTGAGGTGTTGGGCGACCCCAACCAACGGCAGCTCGCCCAGTACCAGGGCATCGTGGAGCTTCGCAACGGGGCCACCATCGAGAACGCGCACTGCGGTATCCACACAGGGTTGCAAGGCGACGCGTCATACGCCACCACCGGCGGCATCATTTTGGCCGACAGCGCGTATTTCATCAACAACAGACGCTCCGTGGCTTTCCTTTCCTACGAAAACACGCATCCAAACGGATCTGTCGCGAACAACCTGAGCAGTTTCAGAAGATGTGTTTTTTCCGTGAATGACAACAACCATTTCATGCAGGACAGCTGTCCGTTTATCGACCATGTCACGATGTGGGAGGTCCGGGGGGTGAAGTTCAAAGGGTGCCGTTTCGAAAACACGGCCACCATGCCGGGAGACCGCCGCCATGCCATCTACACCGAAAACGCGGGTTTTGAAGTGGACAGCCATTGCGATGTCCAATATTACAACGGCTGCGAGTGCCCTGAGCCCTATACCGTTTGTTGCGAGTTCTCGGGATTCACCACGGCAGTGGAGGCCAATACCGACGGAGACTCTCGCGCAGTGCTGGTGAACGGTGCCAGATTTGTCAACAATGTGACAGGCGTGAAAATCAACGGTACGAATTTCGCCACGGTGACCCGTAACGATTTCAATCTGCAGAGCCGCCCGTCCAGCCCGTCCAACACCGGCCTGTATCTGAACGCCTGTGGCGGCTACCAAGTGGAGGGGAACCGGTTCCATCGCGCAGGCTTGCCAGTGACCTCCACCTCCACGGGCATCAGGGTTGAAAACAATGGAAACACAGACAACAGCATCTATCGGAACGTCTTTGACACCTTGAGCTACGGCATCGATGTCTATGGTGCCAACGGCGATGCGAACGGGGGGCTTCAGATGCTTTGCGGGGATTTCAACGGGAATGTCACGGACATACGCCTTGCGACAATCAAAACCACTGTGTCCCAACAGCAAGGCAGTCTGCAAGTTAGCGCGGGAAATACTTTTGACGGGACAAGCGGCTACAATATACAGAGTTTCGCGAATCAGAACATAGTCTATTATCATACGGGCAAGGCGGTTCCGGGAAACCCCCACTATCCGGGTCTGCGAACGACAAATGTGTTCCCGTATTTGATATTATCCGCCAACGGCTGTGCCTCCACGCTGTGCAACAACGGCTCGCAGCAGTTGCTGGCCGGTTTCCAGTCCGGCATGAACGCCTATACCACGGCCCTGGCAGGGAACAACGGTGACATGGACGGTGGGGCTGGCGTGGAGACGCAAAATTTTGCGTTTCTGCAATCCGGTGCAAACGAAATCGTGGCCGACCTGCGTCAATCCCTCTCCGACACCTACCACACCGCCGTGCGTACCCTCATGTCCGACAGTCTGCTGGACCTTGGCACGTTGGAGCAGTGGCACACGGCCGCGCAGCCCATCGCCGACCCGTACTCGCTGACGGAGACGCGGTTCTGCGAGGGTTATGCGGAGACGTTCGTGTCGGATGCGGACGACGCGGAAATGGCGAACTATGCTGAGTTCCACGCGATGAAACTGGCGTTGCGGAACAATGTTGCGGACGATGGCGGTTCCGTAGGGGCGAATAATTATTCGCCCCTACAACCCGGCGGGCATGTCAATTGGTATGCATTAACACCGGCGCAGATCGCGCAGCTGCAGACGATTGCCGAACGCAACACGGGCCGCGCCTCGGTGATGGCCAAGGGGGTGCTCTGCTTCTTCCACGGAATCTGTTACGAAGACGATTTGTTGGTGGACGACAACGGTGACAACAATGCGGGGACCCGCGCGAAACGCGTGACGACGGACATTACCGATGACGCCGCCTTGACCGTCTATCCCAACCCCACCGACGACCTCCTGTTCGTGGAATTGCGCGGTGCGGAGATCGCCCGCGTCGCCCTTTACGACCTGCAGGGGCGGATGGTGACGGGCGCAAACGCAGGTGCGCCCCAACAGGGCACAACCGCCACGATGAACCTGCGGAACGTTCCCGCCGGCGTCTATCTCCTGCGCGTGACGGCCGCGGACGGGAAGGAATACCACCAGAAGGTTGTGAAACGGTAAGGATTTTCGGGGATGTAGAGACTCGGCGCGCCGAGTCTCTACGGTATCCCGTAAAAAAAATGTAACCTTTTTGATTTTTTGCTTCTTAAAATAGATAAGATATATCTTTGCCGCGCTGTTCCCTACCCATGGTGTTTAACGGACTTCGCACCAAGGCCGGCGGCAGCGCGAAAAGTGAAAAATAGAAGTCCCCTAGTGGTATGAAAAAGATATGTTTTTTTTGCTTTCTGATTCTTTGGGTGATGTCCTCATTGTCAGCCCAACAGCACCCGACTATGGTGCGCCATGCCGGTCATCTCCGATATGAGGGCTTTTCCAACGATATAGAAAATCAGGAACTTTCTTTGATTTTGGACGAAAATTCATTCTCGCAATATAGGCTGGCAAGAAGGGAATACATAGCGGCAATCCCGCTGTGGGGACTTGCAGGAGCAGGTTTTCTGGTTTCTACTGTGTGGGCTTCTATCGCATTTTATGACTTGGCTAATCCTTCCGAAAATACACCAGGAATGGAAACCACTCCGGTGTTTCCGATTCTATTTGCTATTTCCGGGATAACCATGGGAGTCTCTTTGGTCCCGATGATTCCAGCATTGGTTCTCACTATAGACAGCCACGCAAGGTTAAACAGGATAGCCCGAAATTATAATCATACCGTATCGCTGTCTCCCCACCTTTCTCCCAATGGAATTGGTTTAACCCTTAAATTTTAACACTATGAGAAATAATCTCGTTTTTATACTTCCTTTCTTCTGATTTCTTATTCATTCGGTCAAAGTTTGGTCACAGAGGAGGAAACTCAAAGAGCAGCAGTCAAATATGCCCGGCTTTTCCTGAACTATAACGATATGTCACAAGCAAATGCTGTATCTATGAAAAGTTATACAGATAATTCACATGTGACCTCCTGTTCGTGGAATTGCGCGGTGCGGAGATCGCCAGCGTCGCCCTTTACGACCTGCAGGGGCGGATGGTGACGGCCGCGGACGGAAAGGAATATCACCAGAAGATTGTGAAACGGTAACGGTTTTTCGGGGATGTAGAGACTCGGCGCGCCGAGTCTCTACGGATACCCCGAATCACAAGTCACAAGTCACAAGTCACAAATCACAAGTCACCAATCACAAATCACCAATCCCATGCACAACGGCATAACATACAGAAAGTTCGGATGATGGCGGGTGCCGCGGCGGCATGTCCCGTGCCGCAGGCGGCGCCCCGAATCCGGACGTAAACGGGAAAAACGTAATTTTGCGGCGTCACATCTTCGGATTCTGTTCAACAGACCTCGCAGGGTCTGAAGTGTAGCGGGAAAAGATGGAATAATGAGAGGTCTGCCTAAACTTATAAAAATTTAGAGTGATGAAAAAGGTTATGGTTTTATTTTTGTTCCTGTCATCCTTCCTGCTTGTCCATGCCCAGTACGAATCTTTTTTCGGCGGGGATTCGTGGGAGTATTCTGAAGGATTCCAACCAATCACCAAAAACACGGCCGATTACGACCCCTATCTGTTAGGGTGCTTGACAAACACCTATAGTTTTACCCGTTCGGATACGGTGGTAATCGGCGGGCAAAAGTACTATGATGGCGTCACCAATGGATTGGGAGAGTATCAGGTTAAACTGCGGGAGGATACACAGAACGGTCGTCTCTATGCCCTGATTGAGAACAAGGAATTTCTGTTATGCGATATGTCCCTGAGCATTGGGGACACCTTCAAACTGCCGGTCTCACAGCTCTATAATTACGTTGATACCATGCGAATGGTTGTCGATTCTGTTACCTTTGTGAATTCGAAAAAGGTGCTGCATCTATCTCCTGTTTCCGCAGCTGACCAAGGTTGGTGGTATCCGTTAACGGTTGGACACTATTACAACATATCTCTTCGATTTATGGAGGGAGTCGGTCCGACGTATGGGATAGTACCGCCCCATGGGCAAGGAGATGTCCTGTTATGTCTTACAAAAGACGACACCTTATATTACATGACCCATCCGGACTTGGGATGCTGGCAGGAATATGTCGCCGTTCCTGATTATTCGGATTTGTACATTACTCTGTACCCGAATCCGTCAGACCAGCAACTGTTTCTGAGATTTTCAACAGAAGAAAATGTGCGCGGAGTCGTCTATGTTCGTGATAATCTTGGAAGAGTATGCTTGCGCAGGAATGTTGTCGAACCAATGACGATTTTGAATCTCTACAGCTTGTCGCCGGGAATTTATCTGCTCACTTTTATAGATCAACAAAATCGCATAATCACGAAAAAATTCATAAAACAATGAAAAGATTTTTATGAAAAAGATAATCATTAAAGTGTTTTTAGCAACAATAGTTGTTGCAGCACTATTGTGTGCCTGCACACATGAAACACCTGAGCCGGAAGAGCCCCAAAAGCTTACGGATGTTGACGGTAACGTCTACGACACCGTGCGTATCGGAAATCAAATCTGGATGAGCCAGGACCTCAGAGTCAAGCATTTTCCCAACGGAGTTGCCCTGCAGAAGTTCGAAATAAAACTGAATGAGCCCGCCTACTCAGATTACAAGGAGAAGATACTCTATAACGCTCTTGCTGCACAATATGGTGGGATTTCGGAGAATGGGCATGTCCAAGGGATTTGTCCCGACGGATGGCATCTTCCCTCCCGTGACGAATGGCGGCAGCTCGCGGACTATGTCGCCGACCACCCCGCGTTGTGGGATTCCTCGGGTTCCGTATCCAACGCTATGGAGAGCCAACAGTGGCCCCTGTCGGGGGAGACCTCCCAATTCAACAAGACTGGTTTTTCCGCACTGCCCACCGGCTATATTATCTCGTTCGCACGTCACACGGAATTGCCCAATTACGAGGAACAAATGGAACGACGATGGCTCCACCGCGAAAACGCCTACTACTGGAGTTCCGACCATAACGACTCTTATCCCATCCCCGTCACCCCGGGTGGGGGTTCGCCATGGAGCATACCGCAGTGGGGCTGGTTAGGGTGTGACTCGACGGAGGTACAGTCCTACGTACTGCTCCTGAGTATCAACCAGGAATCGCCGGAAATCTCTTCGCTGCCGGACATCCACTATTGCGCCATCCGCTGCGTGAAGGATTGAGCTGTCGATGATGGTTTGGGATGCGACCAGACCTTCGTGGGTGTGGAAGAGCATTCGCCGTTGGTCACGATCGTCTATCCCAACCCGGCACGACCGCCACGATGAACCTGCGGAACGTTCCCGCCGGTGTCTATCTCCTGCGCGTGACGGACGCGGACGGGAAGGAATACTGGCAGAAGATTGTGAAACGGTAAGGATTTTCGGGTGTAGAGACTCGGCGCGCCGAGTCTCTACATCCCCGAATCACAAATCCCAAAAAAAAGTGTATTTTCGCCAACGATAAAATCACAAAACGATGAAAGAGAAAACAACAAAAACTAAGAACACGGACAAGCGTTTGCGGGGTGCGTTTGTCGCTGCCGCCGCATTGGCGGTGTTCGCCCTGTTCGCCGCATGCGAGAGGCCGGAGCCGGAACCCGAACCGCCCACACCGCCAATAGTGGACACAGACACCACGCCGGCCAACAAGTTCATCGGCACATGGGTGCTGTGCGCGATGAACAACGTGAACAGCGAACCGCCCGCCACCTGCGACCTCGCGGACGGCACTGCCGACACGCTGGTGTTTGTGGATGACACGACATTGATTCACCACCACGGGGCAAGAATTAATGAATATTTTTATGAATTTACTGACAATTTTCTTGTCAGTTATAGGCCTAAACCATTTGATATTATTAATGGACAAAAGAACTCTAATCGTTACTGCTTTCGAGCGGGAAATCAAGAGTTGGTATTGCGTGGTACATTTCCCCTAATGGGTTACAGCAAGAATTTCTGTTTCCGCCGCATTCCTCAAAATCAAGAATCAGATTAAATCCAGAAGCAATGAACAAGACAAAAAACAGAGATTACATAACATTTTTTTTACTGGTTGTCCTATCTTGCACGGTTTCGTGTGAACGACCTGAAATTGAGCCAGAACAACCAGTTTCACCA
>CAMJPH010000090.1 GCA_946407715.1 uncultured Bacteroidales bacterium
CGTCACACAAAAAATAAGAGTGTGCCAAACGTGACTTTTGACACACCCTCTACAAACACCGCATGTACGGGCGTATGCGATACACCCTCATGCCAAAAAACATTTCCACTTCCATCCCTCTCGCACGCCCGTCCGAACCATCCACCCGTTTCGCGGCGAACTATCCAATCCCTTCGCCCGTACCTTTTTCCCGCGCCGCGAACCCCGAACTGCACCATCCTCCGATGATGGATTCGCGCCCCCAATCCGGCCACAGACATGCAACCGCTAACGCGGTTGTTTTCGCGAACGCACCGGACAAGGAAAGCGTCTCGAACAACAATTGCACCATTCCGTTTGGTCTCCCTCCCGAACCGGAAACGTCACGCATTTCCGAGAACCACTTCCATAACGAAAAAGCGAGACAGAGACCAGCCAAACGGAACCTCCGACACGCCAGCGCATGGATTAACGAAACACGAAAACCCACCAGTGCAGGAAAAACCGAAAGAGGTCATCCCCCGACACCCTCTTACTAATACTAATCACCAATCACTAATCACTGTTCACTGCTGAAAACACAAATCTCCGTTGTCCAATCAGCATCAGCAACCCTCTAAAAATCAAGAAAAAGATGAAGGCGAACCAGAGGGCGTTGTTTTGCCAGGCGGCGGCAAGGGAATAATAGAGAACGAAGAAGACCGCGGTGGCCACGAACATCACATTGCGCATGGCGGCGGTGGCGGTGGCGCCGATGTAGATGCCGTCGTAAATGAAAGCAGCAAAACCAGTGAACGGAAGCAGGTAGGTCCAGAACATGAAGCACATGGCAGTTCGGATGACCGTTTCGTCATTAGAGAGGACACGCAGCAGTCCTTCCTCGAAAAACACGAACAGTATCGTGAACAAAACCGCCAATCCAATCCCCCAGTAAAGCAGATAGCGGACAGTCAGCCGTAGCTTTGCCGGTTCCTGCGCACCCACATACTTGCCCACAATCGACTCGCCCGCGTAGGCGAAACCGTCCATCACGTAGGAGGTGAGCGTGAAAAGCTGCATCAGCAGGGTGTTGGCGGCCAAGATTTCCTCGCCCATGGTGGCGGAAATATAGGGGATGAACGTGAACACCGCAATGAGGCAGAGCGAGCGGAGGAAGATGTCGGCGTTCACCTGGAAGAAGCGGAGCATTTTGCGCAGATGCAACGCGGCACGCCAGCGGATATCCTTCCAAAGATGCCCGTATCGGCAAATCCAGATGATCAGGGCGAGCAGCAGCCCGCTGTATTGCGCCATCACGGTGCCCCACGCCACGCCGGCGATACCCGCATCGAAGACATAGACGAACAGGAGGCTGCAGATAATGTTGACCACATTCAGCAGGGTGGCAATCCACATTGGGGAGGCGGCGTTCTGCATACCGAGGAACCACCCTTTCAGCACATACAGACTGATGGTGGCCGGCGCCGCCCATATCCGGATGTAGAAATAGGTGAGCATCAGCCCTATCGTTTCCGGCGAACTTTGAATCCACCGTTTGCAAAACAACGCGATCGGATATTGCAACGCGATCAGTATCGCCGCAACCGAAAGAGCAATGACCATCCCGCGCACCAGCACATTGAGATACTCCGTCTTGTCCTCCGCGCCATACGCTTGAGCCGTCATGCCCGAAGTGCCCATCCGCAAAAATCCGAAATTCCAGTAAATCAGGTTGAAAACCATCGTACCGAGCGCGATGGCCGCAATATAGGAGGCATTACCGATATGCCCGACAATCGCCACATCCACCATGCCGAGCAACGGCACCGTGATGTTCGTTATAATACTTGGAATGGAAATGCGGAGGATTTCGCGGTTCAACGTTTGCGGTTTACGGTTCACTGTCTTGGGGTACTGGTCATTAGCCTTTGTCTTTGTCTATGTCTAAGTCTAAGTCTAAGTCTAAGTCTAAGTCTATGTCTATGTCTATGTCTAAGTCTATGTCTAAGTCTATGTCATGAGTTCCTCGCCAGCGAACAGCCAAAAGCCAAAAGCTAAAAGCCAACGGCCAGACTCACTCTTTCGGTTTCTCGGTGTTGAACAACGCTTTCACCATTTTGGCCTCAACACCTTCGGAATAGATTTCCTCGCCAGGGTCAGGTGCCACCCTGATGGTTATGGCACCGTCAGTTTCTTCCACCGGCTTGTAGCTCACCAGAGCGTCCAAAGCCACAATATAGCGCGGATTCACCTTTATAAACTCCATATAATCGATCCATTGTTCAACTTCCTCCATGCTCTCGTCAATGGAAATCTTATTGCCGCTCCGCAGCACCACCGTCATCTTGTCACGGTTTTTCACAAAATAAGCCACGGCACTCTGATTCAACTTCTGACCCACCCCCTTCTGATACATATATATATAAGTATTCTGCAAGCGCTGGTTCTTATATACCATCGTGGAACGGATCTTCCCGTTCACATCGTACGTATTCCACTCACCATCGCGCCAGCCGTTATGATAGTCGCCGGTGACCGAAACCTTCTTGTCAGGATAATATGAAGTGCTTCTCCCATTGGTCTTGCCGTTCAGATAGTTCTCTTCCAAACTGACGTTGCCGTTCAGATAGTACGTTTTGTACACACCATTTCTCTTGTCGTTCAAATAGTTACATTCCTCCAGCAAATCTCCTGTGGGAGAATACGTCCGCCATAAACCAGAACGCTTTCCTTCCGTGTAGTTCTCTTCCTTTATTAATGTTTCGTTGTTATAATAACGCCAAAGACCGTCTTTCTGCTGGTCCCTGTAGGATCCTTCAGAAGCCTTTTTCCCTTTTTCGTCATAGATGACCGTGTTCACTTTATGCACACCCTGCAAAAATTCGGTGACACTCTTCAGCTTGCCGTTCTCGTGGTAGTATTTGAACGTCCCGTATGGCACGTCATCCTTGAACTGCCCTTCATACTGGAGTTTCCCGTTCTCATATTTTTTCCATACTCCCTGCTTCTTCCCGTTTTTGTCTGTAACGTTGACCTTGTCCTGCGCAAGCAGCACAAACGGCAGTATCAAGCAGCATATTATGGTGAGTATTCTTCTCATAACGAATCGTTTTAACGAAAAATGTTATAGTCTGTTGTACAGAGACTGACTTAGACTTAGACTTAACTTAAACTTAGACTTAGACTTAAACTTAGACTTAGACTTAACTTAAACTTAGACAATTGACTATGACTGATCACTATCCACTATCCACTGATCACTATCCACTATCCACTATTCACTGATCACTGACCACTTTTTCCCAACAAAATGAACAATAACAAGTCAGAGCAGCATTATAAACGGAAGTCAAAGCACTTTATTGCGCAGGTCAAAGCCACCGGTGACTTCGAAGATTTTATGCACCTCATCCATATCCTCGTGAGGGATATTCCGCAAGGCACCAGCTCCATCTCCGTGGTAATTGGCACCCAATTTCGGGGCAACTTCCTCTATGTTCTCCACGTACCAGCGCCATACAGGACCTTGTTCTACGTGGTAATCGGGATCCACGCGGTCGGGATGGACGCAGTAGCCGATATCGAGAATGTTCTTTTCGATGCTGTTCATGAGCTGAGTCTGCTGGCGACCCATCTCGCTGTCGCGGAAATAGCCTGTTTCCTGGGAGACTTTACGCAGCACGTTGATAACCTCTCCTGGGGCGTTTCCACGAGGGCAGCGGGGCTTGCACGACATGCATTGCCCGCAGTACCAGATGGTTTCGGAGCGCAACAGCCCCTCAATCACCGACTCATCTGCCCGTTGCACCAAATCACAGATGCGACGGGGATCATAGTCATAGAACTCCGCTGCCGGACACACCGCCGTACACATACCACAGTTCATGCAAGCATGAAGTGCCTCTTCATAACGGAGGTCTTTTCTTATCAAATCAAGCAGATTGCCCATATCAGTCAAATTTCACACGGTTCAACTTCATCAGCCGGAAGAAAAATTTCGGCATTGGTCTGGTCCGTTCCCTTTTCATCAAATTCAAACAGATGTTGAATCTGTTACTGATTGGGATTTTGTGAATCTCCACAAATTCGATCAGCGTGCCGTCGGGATCCTCAATATAGGTGAAATGCCCAGAAGCCAGACCCATGTCGAAGTCGCCGGCATCGGGACAGCTATCTACAGTAAACGGGAAGCCATGCTTGTTGCAGTGTTCTTCCAATGCACGCATGTTAACCACGTCCAAACAGAGTTGGATAAACCCGGGATCGCCCCATTGGCGGGGTTTCTCGAAGATTTTCCGGGGGGTACGTTCCACCGCCTGCACCAGCTCAATCGTGCTGCTGCCATAGAGTTCGGAAAAAGGGCCCACAAACGGTTTTGAATGCGAGAGCAGCATACGTCTGTAGCGTTGGGTGCCGCCGCGCAAGGTCTGCCAATCGCTGAATGCACCGGTTTTGTCATAAACCACAGTATCGTAGCCGAGAATATCACGATAGACCACGAGAGCCTTGTCTATGTCGGTCACGCCGATCATCACGCCGACAACGCCACCTGACAAGCGGTTTTCATCAATGAAAATGTAATTATCCTCCACCACTTGGAACAGGTTTCCGTTGGGATCATAGAAATAAAATGTGGGCAAACCGCGCGGATCGGTATAAATTTGTGATACATTCTTGTATTTGGCGGCGAGTTCAGCATGGAACGAGGCAACATCGTGTGTTTTGATTTTGACAGCAAAAACGCCGAGGTCGCCGATTTGCACGTCAAAGTCGATAGGGATGGGTTTCCGTTCCGAATATTGCCAGATTTCCAGACCGCCGCCGCCCTGCAAGTTAGCCGCGATGCAGGCATGACGTTTCTCGGGTCTATTGTTTGTATAAGGCAACATTCTCTCCGCCACCGTGTCATCCTCCAACATCCTAATGTTCATCTGGAACATGTCGGCATACCATTTCCATGAGGCGCGCATATCCTCCGTCCCTACACCTACTTGTTGAATGCCAACTATATGATATTCACTCATACTTCAATTTATAAACTTGAAAACACCGTTTGGAAAAGTCACTTTCCCTCGTGTTTGTCATACTCTTCAAAAACAGAATTCTTGCTGACAAATTCCGGCACGAATTCTTTCATTTTCATAACCATTTCCGGGATTCTGACAAAAATAGAATGTTCTTCCATCTCCTCAACGGCCGCTAAAGCCTCCGTGTAGGAATACTCACGCACTTTAGCGACATAGATGCGGTTATGAGCCGTTGCGGTAGTGTTCTCCTTGTTGGAAAGCACCTCTTCATACAATTTCTCGCCGGGACGCAGACCAGTATAGACAATCTGGATATCCTCGCCGAGTTTGAGACCGGCCAAGTCCACCATGCGTTTCGCAAGATCGTTGATTTTGACCGACTCACCCATGTCGAACACGAAAATCTGCGTTCCCGTGCTGAAGGTGGCGGCCTCCATCACCAAGCGGCAAGCTTCAGGGATAGTCATGAAGAATCGTGTGATATCAGGATGGGTTACCGTAATAGGACCACCCTTCTCAATCTGCTCACGGAAACGGGGAATCACAGAGCCATTGGAGCCCAACACGTTGCCGAAACGAGTGGTCACAAACGTGGTGCGTCCTTTCATTTCGCCACGTTCAATGGCCAAACCCAACGACTGCACATAAATCTCGGCGATACGTTTGGAGCAGCCCATCACATTGGTGGGGTTCACCGCCTTGTCGGTGGAAATCATCACCATCTTCTCGACATCGTATTCGATACACTTGTCGGCCACGGTGTGCGTGCCATGCACATTGACACGGATGGCCTCGCAAGGATTCTCCTCCATCAGGGGAACGTGCTTGTAGGCGGCGGCATGGAACACGATTTGGGGGCGATAGGTCCGGAAAGCGAAATCCACACGGGGTCCTTGGCGCACATCGCCGATGACAGGCACAAAGGTCAAGTTCGGGAATTTCTCTTCAAGTTCCAAACGGATATTGTGCATCGGGGTTTCGGCGTTGTCGAAAAGAATCAGCTTTTTCACACCGAATCCGGCAAGCTGGCGGCATAGTTCTGAACCGATAGAGCCGGCGGCACCCGTGACCATCACCACTTTGCCCTTGAAATTCTCCCTGATGGCATCCATGGAAATCTTGATCTCATCGCGGCCCAGCAAGTCTTCAATCTTCACATTTCTGACATTATTATGCTGTACACGACCCGACATTTCGTCAATATTCGGGATAATCAGCGGTTTCACATTTTTCTCCAAACAGAGTTTGACCAATCCGTCGCGCTCATTCCGGGCATCAATCTCGGTGGTGAACAACACGGCATCCACATCGTAATCGTTAATCATCTGTTCGAATCGTTCCGGATTTTGGTAAGTGAATACCGGCAGGTTGGCAAGAAGCAGATCGGAGGGTTGCGGATCCTCGGTCAGGAAACCGACCACCTTGTAATGAGTGGAGTTCTGCAACCGAACCACGGCAGCAATAGACTTGTCGCCGGTTCCAAACAGAACCACGCGCTTGCACACCCGCTTGGCCTGACGCTTGGACAGGAAGAAGTGGTAGATTGTTATCATCGCGAGACGGACAAACACCAGCAGGAAGAGCGTAAAGACAAAATCCGCGACCAGTGCGAACGACACCCCCATATAAAATTGCCGATGTTTGATGAGCATCACCGCAAACATGACGACAAACTTGAAAGCGACCTCCTTCACAAAACAAAGGACATCATGCAAGGTTGTATGCCTGATTATCAGTTTGTAGCCCTTGAAAATCAACATGGCCGCTATCGTCGAGAGAAGCGAAGTGATCATCCAAAGCAGGGCAAAGCTCCCTGTTGAATAAATATTGCCTCTCAAATAGCCCAAACAGAGCAGGGCGAAAAGAGAGGCAATCACGGACAACAGACAATCCAACAGGAAAATCACCTTTGAATCCAAAAATGTTGACAGTTTGTCAGCCAACTTGTCGAAAAAATTTGCCATAATTATATAATTATCCGTTTTACTTACTTTTCATTGTTTCAGTTCTTTATTGTCAACATCAATGCTCACATAGCTGTTTTAAGAATAAATTGCAAAAATAAAAAAAATATAAACGGAACACCATTTTTGAAAAAAAAACGATTCCCGTTTTTTATTGTGGGGAATCGTATTCTTAGACGATACCGGATGGCGTCAGAATCACTCCAAGCTTTTTTGGATTCTTCCGACCAATCCCGTAAGCACGGAGCCGGGGCCGCACTCCACAAAGTCAGTCATGCCGTCTGACAACATATTCAACACCGATTGCGTCCAGCAAACAGGTGCGGTCAGCTGTTTGAGGAGGTTTTCCTTAACCTCCGCAGGGTCGGTGTGGGGCAAAGCGTCCACATTCTGGTATATCGGGCAGACGGGTGTGCTGACGGGAGCCTGTTCGATGGCGAGAGCCAGTTCCACGCGGGCGGTCTCCATAAGCGGGGAATGGAATGCGCCGCCCACCGCCAATGGAAGCGCACGTTTCGCGCCTGCAGCCTTCATCCGCGAACAAGCTTCCTTTACAGCCTCCACCTCGCCGGAAATCACCACTTGACCGGGACTGTTGTAGTTGGCCGGCACCACCACCCCACTCTCTCGACTCACCTCATCGCATATCTTCCTGATCGTTTCATCCGGCAGGTTAATGATGGCCGCCATCGTGGACGGGGTGGCCTCACACGCTTTCTGCATCGCCATGGCACGGGCATAGACCAGACGCAAGCCATCCTCGAAACGCAGCGCCCCTGCGGCGGTAAGCGCCGAAAACTCTCCAAGCGAATGCCCTGCCACCATATCGGGATGGAAATCGTCAAGGCACAACGCCGTGACCACAGAATGGAGAAACACGGCAGGCTGCGTCACCTTTGTCTGTTTCAAATCATCGTCCGTGCCGCTGAACATGATGTCCGTGATACGGTATCCAAGAATGTCATCCGCCCGTTCGAAAAGATCACGGGCCGCCGGGGAACTATCGTATAGGTCTTTGCCCATCCCCACAAACTGGGCACCCTGACCGGGGAAAAGATATGCTTTCTTCATTGTCATCTGATAAATTCATACTATGCTGCAAAAATACATTTTTTGTCGTAAAGACAGTATGAAATACATCAATTAATCGAGTAGGAGGAAAACGAAGTAGTTTTCTTCCTACTTTCGTTTTCCGACCT
>CAMJPH010000091.1 GCA_946407715.1 uncultured Bacteroidales bacterium
GCTGCAAAAATACACTTTTTATTTTCGCGGAAATAGTTTCGCGGAAAATAGTTTTACAACATACGCCGAAGATACGGCTAACCTGTTCGATGAATTTGACATTTTTTTGAGCTTTGTCCAGCAAATTGTAAATTGACATCCAAAAGTATACCGCCATTGCCACTGAGAAGTATTCCATTTTGAGGTCTTCGTGATACAGCAATGATTTATAACACGCTTTTTGTATTTTTGCAGTCTTCAAAGTGGTATACTTTTGAATGGCACTTTGGTGTATTTTAACGTGGTTATTTACAGCAGACCTCCATAACCAAGAAGAGCGGCAAGGTGGAGCGCAAGCTCCGCAACAGCATACAGTACAAGATAGAGCATGACGGCGGAATCCCCGAGGCCGTGAGTTTCAAGATCCCCATCCACGGGATATGGCGTGAATGGGCGGTGGGCTACGGCCAGCCCCGTGTTCCCGGCAAGTATGTGAACCCGCACCCGCACATCCGCCGCTCCATGGTGGACTGGTTAGACGAACCCATAGACAGCAATGCGGAACGCCTCTTCGACCTCGCCGCTGAATTTTGGGGTGACGAGAGCCTGGTCAACTTCTTCGGAGTAAAGAAACAGTAGTAAAACTAACACAGCACCAAACAGCTGCCGCATCGCAAGAGACCTATTCTTTGGATGACGGTTCTGCGGGCTTTCCTTCGGTCAGCTTCTTCTTGGCCGACTTCTCTTTTAACACCTTTTTCCCCGCAATCTTCCCTTGCCCCTGCGCAGTCTCCTCAGCCATACTTTCCATCGAATCGCCCACCACGCAGTACCCTCCCGTCTTCTTGCTCCCCTTGTACGTGACGAGCTCCTGCTTGCGGAGTTCGGCCAGGCAGCGCTCCACCGTGGTCGGGGAGAATTGGGTGTTTTCGGCAATTTCCTTGGTTTGGTTGCCCGGATGCTCCTTAATGTACTGAAGCACAGTGTCTGTCTTTTCCTGCGAGGGTTTGGGTTTCCGTCTCTTACGGTTTTGTTTGGGCGGTTTCATGCTCTCCAGTCCCTTGGCGGTGAGGAGGTGAAGGGCAATCTGTCCAGGAGCCTGGTCAAGGTACTTGGGCTCGATGGCGAAGGAGAGCGGCTCATTCTGCCAAGGCAGCCGTTTCATGAACACCTCGGTGCCGTTGCAGGATTGGATATATCGGTAAGGGATCAGCAATGTGTTGGAAATGCGTACAAACTCCTTTGGCCCAAACAGTTGCTCAAGATACTTCATGGAGCCGTTGCGGGAGTAATATGGGTCGTCCTGCGTCACGTAGATGCGGGTGTAGTTCCCGTCTTGCTGACAATAGAAGATGTCGTCCTTGGAGATGAGGCGCATGTTGTGGTCGTTGTCTGCCACATCCAACAGCCGGGCATCCTGATAGACAATCTGCACCTCCTTGTCCAGCGCTTTCTGGAGTTCCTGCCGCTCACGGAAGATAAACGGAAAAGCGTTTAAGGTCACATTTCGAATTACTATAAGTCTGTAATGATGGGAGAAGAAACTAAAAGCACCATATTTTTCAATTACCGCGCTATTGCAATACATCATAAAGCGATGGGCGATTGCAAAGTCAACTGCTGCGGCTATGATACAAAGGCTGACCAATACCACCCAATAAACCACAGGGTGCTTTTTGTGGAGTTTCGGATAGAGAAGGAAAAAGTTGGTATAGAGAGTAACCAGCAGAATCAGTCCCGCCAGCAGTTCCCGAGTCGTGCTACCTGCATACGGGCGGAGATAGGTGTTGCGGGCGGAAAACCAAAGCATGTAGGCGCAGAACAGGACGTTCAGCAGGACGATGATAATGGTGCGCGTTTGTTTTTTCATAACCGAAAGTGTTAAAATCAGGACGCAAAGATAAACAATATTTCCTTTCAAAACCCTGATTCAGCCCCCAAACCGTCTCAATTTCCCGCTTTATTCCGTCTCACTTCCAAAATTGACAGTTTTCGATAACATCTTGATTTTCAACATTGTTTTCATCCGTTAATCCTCAAATAACACCCTACTCGTCATATTTTCGGTGAGACGGAACATATTTTTGGAATGACGGAATATTTTGTGGCGAAAGAATGGTATTTTTGCGGCGGAAAAATGAGCGATACGACAGCCAACAATTAACCCAAATATTATCCATTATTAAAACCCAAAACAATGAAAAAAGTAATTATCATTCTGGCAGTGGCGTTGGCCACCGTAACCGTATTGATTTCCTGCTCCGACAAGAAGGTGACAAAAGACACGTTTGTCGGGAAATGGGAATGCACAAGTTTCCAGCACCAAGCTGTAAATAGCGATGAGTGGGTAGAGGAGCTGTCTGCGGACGATCCTGTACAAACTTATATCTTTTCCGCGGACGGTACCTATCAGGATATTTGGTATGGTGTTACTGAGACCCTTAACTGGGATTATGACGAATCCACCGGCCTGCTAAATTTCGACCATCAGGTTTGGACGGTGGAATCCTACAAGAAAAAGGAACTCGTGTTGTATTCCGACACGTGGGCACAGTCTTTCGGGCAGAAACACCGCATGACGTTGAAGAGGGTCAAATAGTGTCTTTTTGGCGTTCGTGTGCGGTTTCCCCGCCGCGTGCAGGATGCACGCCATCTCAGTAACCCCACATAAGGCAACAGCCGCAGTGTGGGGCTTGGGGATCACCCGCGAATACTAGCGTGCCAGAGGCACGCCACTATATGTGTAGCAGTGGATGTGGTCCATCGATGGTGATAGTAGTGTGCCTCCGGCACACAGCCTCGCGCTTCCGCCGCATACCCCACACGGCACTCACTCCGTTCGTTTCGTATGGGGTTATTGAGATTTCGTGCCGCTGGCACGAGGTCGTGAATCGTAAAAGTCTCGTTTGTTCCGAAAAACAAGCCATTATCGAATAACAAACCCAATACAACATGAAAAAACTCATCACAATAGCATTATCACTGCTGCTCCTTCCGTTCCTCGCACAGAGCCAGTCCCTACCCAACACCCTCACCCCTGACCAAAAAGCTTACGAACTTTCCGTACTGTGGAAGGAAATCACCTACAACTTCGCCAACAGGGATCATTGTCCGGAGGTGGATTTGGACAGCCTCTATCAGGCTTACATTCCGCAGGTTATGCGGACGCGGAACAATTTCGAGCATTATCTTACGATGCAGCGGTTCGCAGCGAACTTCCATAACAGTCACACATACTGTATGTTACCGCAGAACCTGATTCCTGAATTGGCGATGGTCAGGTTGATTACGGAGGTGAGGGACGGCAGGATATTCGTGAAGAACATCAGTTCCAGGTACGGGAAGGAGATAAAGCCCGGTGACGAGATTCTGCAGGTGGACGGAATGCCAGCAGTGACCTATTTCAGGGATTATATCGGGCAGTATGTGTCGTGCAGCAATCCCGAGGCTGTTTTGGATTACGCCATGTTCACTCCCCAAGGGCTGAGTCCGCTTGTTTTCCAGCATCGCGATAACCTGAAACCGCTTACGTTGCAGGTGTTGTCCGGCGACAGGAAGAAGACGGTGAAAGTCCATTACGACTGGTTCTTCGCGCCCACGGAGCGGCAGCGCAAAAGTCAGGAACGCTACCATTGGGTGGACACTACGCAGGTCCTCACCAACGAGCAGAACAACCTGATAATCACGGATGAGGAAAACGATGCCGTCTATTTCCGGATTGACGATTGCAATGAGTCCACGACGCAGGTTTTCAAGGAGCATTTGCCGGAAATCCTAAAACATTCCGCCCTCATCATTGACTTGCGTTACAATACAGGCGGAGACGGCAGGGCATACTCCCCGATAGTTCCACATCTTGTTGACAATGACATGGTTGTGTTGTCCGGAAAGATGCAGACCCCGATACATAACGCCACCTACATGGCGCGTGCCAGCGTGCGGTTGCTGTATTACAGTCCGGAGCAAGTCTCGGAACAGGAGAAAGCGTTCTACTATCCCTACTACAGCCACACTGCCTTTGAGACCATCTCTCCCGACACGGTGGCGAACACGGTGCCTGTAGGGGAGCGTTTCCACGGCCGTATCTATCTCCTGATTGGTCCTAAGACCGCATCTGCGGCGGAGGGCTTTGTCGGGATGCTCACCCAAAACCCGCAAACGGTGACGGTCGGGCAGAAATCCTCCGGTGCCACCGGCCAGCCGCTATTGGTGCCCCTGCCGTCGGGAATCGTCTGCTTCATCAACACGTTCAAAACCTACGATTTCAACGACCGGGATTACTCGTCGGGGATTGTGCCGGATGTGGAGATGGAGTTGGGAGATGTGCCGGTGCGGGAGGTGGTGGGAGGGTGATAACCAAGACAATAGCTTCTATAGGTTTTACTCCCCTTCTAATCATCTTTATCGGAACTCTAATTAAAGAAGAATATTCCCTGTTCTTTCCGCCTATGTGTTGAGAACTTGGGCAGATGCCATCCGATTCAACCCCTTAATGCCTCTCAAATTCCCGCTTTATTCCGTCTCACATCCAAGAGCCTACAATTTTCTATCACATATTGATTTTCAACGCTACTTTCACCAATTAACCCTCAAATAATACCCCACTCGTCATATTTTTGAGTGAGACGGAACATATTTTGGAAATGACGGAATATTTATGGGCGAAAGAATGGTATTTTTGCAGCCTGTTATCTTAAACCCCGACAATATGAAAAACCAATTATCCCTTCGATGAAGATGGAAACTTTTATGTTTATGGGAATATGGGAGGGACTCCGGCGTATGACTCATAGTATAAACCCAAAAAATTCTTGATATGAAAAAAATTGCCGTTATCATTTTCAGTCTGCTCCTCGCGCAAGGCGTGAGTGCACAGAAGTTTGTTGTCCCGGAAATTCCCGGTGACATTGAAAAGTCCGAGTATGCCAAATACACGGAAGATGCCATGAACTGCATTGACTGGCTGAAAACCCATTCCCCGAGCGACCCCAAACGTCAGAATGTGTCGGCGTTTGCTTTGTGGTGGATCTCCGGCACCCCCGACGTGCACATGGTGCTGAACACCGATGTGATGAAGTTCGAGGACGGAAACCTCCTATTGTTGTTCCTCGGTGGCTGGGGACAGTATGCCATCCAACAGAAAGATGACAGCCAGCTGGAAGGCTGTTTTGCTGGTGTGAACACTGCACTCGATTACTATGTGAAGTACAAGAAAGAGCTTGGAAAGGACAAGGGCGCAGAACAGTTCCTCAAGATGCGCGATAAAGGAACGCTGAAGTCCTATCTGACCAAGTCGTTGCCGGAATAAACTTTTCTCCCGCAGAACTCGCTGATTAACGCAGAAAAAATACGTGCAGATACGAGCGATACGCGGAGATTATTTATCTCCACGGATCACGCGGATCTGCACGGATAATTTACGAATACATACTTAAATTTCAAAATCCATAACAACATGAAAAAACTCATCACAATATCGCTCACGCTGCTCCTTCCGTTCCTCGCGCAGAGCCAGCCCATTCTCAACACCCTCACCCCCGACCAAAAAGCTTACGAACTTTCCCTAATCTGGCGGGAGATGGCGTACAACTTCGACAATATGGACCACTGCGCCGAAGTAGATGCAGACAGCCTGTACCGGGCGTTTGTGCCGGTGGTGAGGGCCACGGAGGACGATTACGCGTACAGCAAGGCCATTATGCGGTACCTGGCCAGCTTCCAAAACAGCCACACTTACGTGGTGGATGCGCCGTGGTTGGTTGCGCCCCTCGCGCAACCGTACATCCGCACGGAATACAGGGACGGCAAGCTGTTTCTGACGAACTTCGCCTCGAAATACGCGGACAGGATGCGCGTCGGGGACGAGGTTGTCAGCATCAACGGGGTGGACGCGGTGACCTACATGCGCGAGAACATGCTTCCCTACGTACCGGCCACCAACGACGACCACCGCCTGCAGATTGCCATGTCCTTCATGGGCCTTTGGACCCTTTTTCCGTATGGGACAATGTTCGACCTGACGCTGAAAGGCGACACTCTCTACCAACTGTCGCTGCCAGCGGAAAAGCTGGTGGACGACCCGTCAAACGACTGGTACGTAAACGATTATGAACGGAACAAGGAGAACATCTGCTATATTGATCATACATCGGGGACAGGCTACCTGCGGCTCACAGACTGCTTTGAAACGGGGAAACAGTTTTTTCTGCAGCATAAGGACAGCCTTGCCGAGTGTCAGCACATTATTCTGGATTTGACGCACAACGTCGGCGGTCAGTCGTTTAACACGGACGATGTGGTTGGTTTCCTGGCCAAGGTGGATTCGTTCTCGTCGGAGACCATCCTTTCCAAGATGAATATCGCCTACATGAAGGCGCAGGGTTCGTACCGCTGCTGGGAGAATGCCGATCCTGACGATATCGTGTGCCAGATGAAAAACGGCACCTATTTCTATACGATTCCGTCCACGAGGTACCCCAACCCTTATTACCCGGACAATTTCAAGGGAAAAGTGATGGTGATTCAAGGCAACAACACCGCTTCAGCCGCTGAATGGTTGGTATCGAGGCTACATCAGGACAAGAGCATCGTCTTCTACGGTGAGAAGACCTCCGGCGCCACAGGCAACCCCTACCAGCTCAATCTGCCGTCGGAGATGATTGTCCGTTTCAACACCTGGCGCACCTTCGGCCCCGACGGCACCGAGACCTCCTACGGTTTCGCCCCCGACATCCCGATGGATTTCTCGGACTGCTACAAGGCGACCTCGCCGGAGGAACTATTTCGAAGGCTTATAGCGAAGATAGAGGGTAGGTAGAGACGCAAAATTTTGCGTCTCCAAGACGTGTGGGGTATGCGACGGATGCGCGAGGCTGTGTGTCGGAGACACACTAATTGTCCAATAACATATTCCACTGTCCACAAATATGATATGAACTCCTTATGTAATCAATAATAAAACAATCAAAAAAAATGAAAAAAAACATACTGATTTTATGTCCCTTATTGCTTGTGGTCTTTTTCAACACTTCCACTTTATTCGGGCAAGAAGTCGTTTTGAATGATTCAATAATCAGATTCTACAATCTGTTCCACAAAATTGTAGAATTGGATCGAGACAAGGACTCACCAGAGAGCATTCACAAAGCATATTTGGATTATTTTAATTGCGGGTTGGTTCCCGAGAGTGTCATCGCAAAGAATTATTCAGGATATGCTGACGAATTAGCCGCCATGGGAGACTTGGATAAGGCCGTCGTTTATTATGATAAAGCATTCTATTCAAAACACCTGCTTCCTTCTGATTTCAACATTGAAGGCATACGAAAATGGTTTTCTAAAGATACAGCACTATTCCAATTAAAAGTTAAAGAGTATCAAGACAATTTTGGCAAAATATATAGTTATCAGGAACTTCAGATAATCAACGAATTATATTCCATGTTGTCAGCTGATCAACTTTCCAGACAATACTGCAAACAGCATCCCGACAGGAGCCTGTTGATGTTTTCAGATTCACTTACGATGCAAAGAATGATTGCGCTTATTCAAAACAATGCATCTAGTGATAATCCATTGAAATATGTTAAGTTTGCTTACTTCGTGCTTGGGCGGCATGCCTATTCATGTTATCCAAAGATGTGGATGCAATACATAGAACCAATGGAAAGACAATGGCTTATAGAGGGGAAATCGGATAATGTGTCGTATGCCAGAAACTATGACCAAGCCATTATTTACGCCACTGGAGAGAAAAGCTACTTTGGGGAATTCGATGATTATGGTAATGCCGCCAATCCGGATACCGCCACCGTCAATCGCCATCGTATCAATATTGGACTTCCGCCTTTGAAAGAGAAGAAAGAGTCAAATTCCATTTTTATAACATATTGATATGGTACGTTTTTATGACCTGATATTTCGAGTACGTTAAACTAAAGATGGCTTAAAGTCTAATTCTTTCTCTCTTTGGCGACCGGGCACGCTATCCGTTCAAACTTCGCAACAAGTTGCTCGTAACCACTTCTATCGTTGTCGCGGACATCAAGGAAACAAAACCGCAGTCAATCAGCACGACT
>CAMJPH010000092.1 GCA_946407715.1 uncultured Bacteroidales bacterium
CTTTCGGGGTTTCTTTCTTGGAACCGCAGGAGACGGCGGTCAGCGTCACGACTGCGAGGAGCAGCATCAGTTTTGTGTTTTTCATTTCATTACGTTTTTTGTTGTTATAATCCAGGGTTCGCTTCGCTCACCTTGGGTTGACACGTGTCGGGCTTGCAGCCCTTTTGGCATGTCTTTTGACTTTTTTTAAGATGGCGCAAAAATACGAATTTCATCGAAAAATGCCCTTTCGAGATTGGTGCAGGAGAAGGGCGTGCCGAATGAATGTGAGAAAAAGTGAACTATTTACCCTTTCGGCTGCAAACTCCGTCGGTACTCGCTCGGCGACTGTCCGAGATGCTTGGTGCAATAGCGGCTGAAATAGGAGAGCGAAGTGAAGTTCATCCGGTCGGCGATCTGTGTGAGCGAGAGCCGTTCATCATCGAGATATTTTTTCAAGATGGATACTGTGTGGCGGTCGATGAAGCTGCTGACGCTATGGCCGGTGACGCGCTTGACCGTGGCGGAGAGATACTTTGGCGACACATGTAGCCGCTCGGCGTAGTAGCTCACCTCGCGTTCGGTGCAGCTGATGCCCGTGGAGAGCAAATCCATCAGTTGCTTGACGATATAGGCCGTGCGGTCGCTGTGGGTGTCGGTGGCCTCGCGCCGGGCGTGAAGCTCGAAGATGTCGTATATCATCGTCAGACAGAGACTCCCCATCATCTCGCGGTAGAAGAGCAGGTGGCGGTCGTTGAGGCGGTCGCGCAGGCGGTGGAGGTCCTCCAACAGGATTTCCGCTTGACGGTCATCGACCTTGATGACGGGGTTCTGGTTAAGACTGATGCTGCCCCCGATGCTGTAGTTGTTCGACGGCAGCAGTCCGCCAAGGAACTTGTTGTCGGCAGCGAACCACTCAACTTGCATTCCCGGTGCGGCGGCGAGGTTCTTCGCCCGGATGGGGTTGGGCATCACCACCAGGTCGTTTTTCACGATGTGGTAGCATTTCTCGTTGAACACGAAACTCCCTTCGCCAGCTGTGCAGAGCAGGTGCATGCAGGTGTGGCTCAGTTCCGGCGCGTTCATGCCGAGGAAATCGGTGGAATATTGGAAGTCAACTTTCATGGCGCGAAAGTACAAAATCTTTCCGAAGCGAGGTGTATTTTTTTCTTCAATTTGTGAAAACAATGATGCTTTTTGTGAAACTTTCACAATAGGGAACCAAATAATTTGTATTTTTGCCCCACTAATAGAATATTGGAATAGATAGATGAAAAACATTTCCATAACAAAAAAAACGGGTGCGACATTCACCCCTTCAAGATTAGCCAATTACCTGTCAAATAAATTGATAGGTTATTATGGGAATTTATCAAACAAAATCGTTGTTGACCCTGCTTGTGGTAATGGCTCACTTCTCATTTCCATCTCGGGACAATCAGATTCTAATATTGAAAAACTTGTGGGGTTTGATACAAATAAAGAATATGTAGCTCAAACAAAAAAGAATTTAGCAGAAATAGGCATTAGTAATTTTGAGATTGAAAATGAAGATTTTCTTGAAATATCGAATAAGCAAGATGATTTATTCTCAAGCAATTCTCTTTTCGAATATGCGGACATTATTATTGCGAACCCACCGTATGTGCGAACCCAAAATTTGGGAAGTGGAAAATCAAAACAAATAGCCAAAGATTTCAACTTAACTGGCAAAGTGGATTTATATTACCCTTTTTTGATAGGAATGACTAACGTCCTTAAAAAAGGTGGAATTTTAGGCGTCATCACATCTAACCGATATTTGACAACCAAAAGCGGGGCCGATATTCGTAAGTATCTTCTTGACAACTACGATATTTTAGAAGTCATAGATTTAGGTGATAGTCAATTGTTTGAAGCGGCAGTGCTGCCTGCAATCCTAATCGGGAGAAAAAAAACATCTAAAACACAAATGCAGTCAACATGCAAATTTGTCAAAATATACGAAACCCGCAATTCGTCAGAAAAACAGACAGAAAACGTTGATTCTGTTTATGACATTTTATCAAACGATGCTACAGGCATATATCGGGTTGGTGAAAAAATGTTTGATTATGCGAAAGGTGTTCTTATTCATTCGTCAAACAAAACTGATGTGTGGAAAATGACCAATGACACGGAAAATCAATTTATTGACATTATCAACAAAAACACCTACTGCTATGTTCGTGACAAATTCAAAGTACGGGTTGGTGTTAAATCTTGTGCAGATAATGTTTTCTTGAATTCCAACTTGACTAACGCCATCTCATCTGAACAAGAGTTATTCAAGCCAATGATTTCTCGCGAGAACATCCAACGATGGAGTTGCGATTCTTCCGCCCTCATGAAAGTGCTTTATCCGCATTATGACAAGAATGGCGTCCGATATGTATATGACATTGACAAGTATCCTATAACAAAAGAATATCTGTTCAAACACAAAGAGCAATTAGAAGGACGCACGTACTTGATTTCAGCAGGTCGCAAATGGTACGAAATGTGGGTTCCACAAAATCCTGCTTTATGGAAATTTCCTAAAATAGTATTTCCGGATATTAGCGTTGAAGCGCAGTTCGCATACGATGAAAGCGGAGCGATAGTAAACGGAAATTGTTATTGGATTGTCGCCCAAAATGATACCGAAAAAGATTTATTATTACTCATTCAAGGGATAGCAAATTCAGATTTAATGAGCGTCTACCACGATTTATGTTTCAACAACAAATTGTACTCTGGCAGAAGGAGGTATTTAAGTCAGTATGTTGAAAAATACCCCATCCCAAACCCAGACAGTAATTATTCAAAAAACATTGTTAGAATAGTAAAGAAACTCAACGCATCGAAAGAAGCCTATTCTTGTTCAGCTTTGATTCAAGAACTGAACGAGAACGTTCGTCTTGCATTTGGCATTACGGATTAAACACGCATTTCTTTCTATATTCTTCAAAGAAGGACATAGGTATGGAACGTTGGCATTTGAAACTTGTATCACTAACTACTGAGAAAATATCGCCCAACTCTTTACCCGATACTAAAACAACACTCTCTATCACATTCGTTTTAGGATTTGTTAGAGCAACCAGGTAACGAATGTCCTTAGTTGTTATGTTTGAATATATTACTTCTTCAAATTCAGGTGAGTACTTCCCTAAATCTATGGTGGGAGAATCTTGAACTTTAACTTCAAGCAATTGATTTGGAACATCAGGGTAGCCACCAACTAAATTGCTTCTATACCCCAACAATGTCATCACCTTTCTTTCTAAAATTTGTCCTCTGTTTTTAGTGTCAGCTGATTGTAATTTTGTCCCCAATAATTTTTTTGCAACCAATTTTGACAAAAGTTCGATGCAGAAAGGTTTTGATTCTTCAGGAAAGTCTGTCATTTTTTCAGTTGGTTGCTTATATGTTTTCCGACAAATACCCGACATTCGTTTCGTGTCAGTTCCCAATAGAACAACATCTTTGATTTCTTCTCTCTTCTTTTCGGAAATGATTATCTGATGCTTGATAGTCGGTTTACCAAATTGGCCAAATTTCTTTTCAATGTATGCTGGTGTAAGTACAACAATTGATTCGATTATTGATTTTTGCAAATCTATTTTTAAGAATACAAGACGAATATCGCAAGCACATATTTTTTTGCCGTTTTTATACTCAATGAGAGCTGATTTACTATTTGGAAAACGATTCCAAACTTGCAAATTGTAGCTTGTGCCGCTTGTTACGATATACGTATCTACTAATTCCAGCAGAAGCCGAGGAATACCTTTACCACGAGGTGGAATTATTTCGTATTCGGTTTCTTTGGAAGCTTCGCAAGAACTATAAACAGACAAACAATCGGCAACTAATTTTCTTATCGTTGACCCATCAGTTCGCGGTTTTCCTGTTAATTTTACTGATTTGCCAACAAGATTTTTCAAACAATGTGCTAAATCATTGGCACTCATAACATCACGAGGATTCTTTGGGGGAATGTTGAATATTTTTTCCATATTACTTCTTTTTTTCTACCATTCTAAACAATTCACTAATGGGTATTTGAAAATATATCGCAAGTTTTTCCACAATTTCTATCGACACATTGCGATCGCCTTTTTCTATGTGTCCAACGTATGTTCTGTCAATGCCTGCATCAAGAGCTAAATGCTCTTGTGATACGCCTTTTTGTATGCGTAACTCCCTGACAACCAATCCAAATTTCTGTTTTATATTCATACTACAAAATTCTTAAAGTGATGACAATCGTACAACGGACAATAGTCATCAAAATTTTGCATCAAAATTCGCCTTTACTGCAATAATTCTGTGCATTTCCTCTTGGTTGCCAAATGTCTTTTCCGATAACGGTTGGAGTTCAGTTTATTTAATCTTTTCTTACTCATAACAGCACAGAATTCTGCCTCTAAAGTAAAATATTCACAAAAGTCGTGAATAGATCTTGGCTTTGTGACCTATTATACAAGTGGGGAGTTTTTTGTTTTTTTTCTTCAATTAGTGAAAATAGTGATACTTTTTGTGAAACTGGCGCAACGTGAAAGGTTGTATTTTTGCCCCGTCAAAATGAGAGTGATTATAGATTCGTTATAAAGCAAAGAAAACCAAAAAGTTATGCAAGAATTTATCGTTGACCCGAGACAAAGCACGCCCGAGGAATTGGCGGAAGGAATGCGTCAGGCGCAGACCTTGTTCAAACTGAACCACACGATGCCCTACACCGAAGAGTACAACGCTCTCGCCGGAGAGCTGTTCGGTCACGACGTGACTGCCGACGGCGGCTTCGTGATGCCCGGACTGACGGGCGTATGTTTCGACCGCGTGAAGCTCGGCAAGGGCGTGAAAATCATGAACAACTGCCTGATGATGGCCCGCGGCGGCATCACCATCGACGACAACGCGATGGTCGCCGCCAACGCGCAGCTCATCAGCAACAACCACGACCTCCACGACCGGATGCTGCTCATCTGCAAGCCCGTCCACATCGGCAAGAACGCCTGGATCGGTGCGGGCGCCACCATCCTGCCCGGCGTGACCGTCGGCGACAATGCCGTGGTGGCCGCCGGCGCCGTGGTGACCAAGGACGTGGCCCCGAACACGATTGTGGGAGGGAATCCGGCGAAATTGATTAGAGTGATTGGTGAATAGTGATTGGTGAATAGTGATTGGTGAATAGTGAATAGTGATTAGTGATTAGTGATTTGTGAATTTAAGAATATGGAGTACATCAAATTATCGAATGGGGTTGAGATGCCTCAATTGGGCTATGGCGTTTATCAGGTAACGCCTGAAGAGTGTGAACGTTGCGTGAGTGACGCGCTGAGCGTGGGTTATCGGATGATCGACACGGCGCAGGCTTACGCCAACGAAGAGGGCGTGGGAAACGCAGTAAAAAAGAGCGGGATTGCCCGCGACGAGATCTTCATTGTGTCGAAAATCTGGATTTCGAACTATGGTTACGAGAAGGCGAAAGCCAGCATCGACGAGAGTCTGCGCAAACTGCAGACGGAGTACATCGACCTGATGCTGCTGCACCAACCCTTTTGCGACCGCTACGGGGCGTATCGCGCATTGGAGGAAGCCTACCGCGAGGGCAAGCTGCGCGCCATTGGCGTGAGCAACTTCTATCCCGACCACCTCATCGACTTGGCTTCGAACGTGGAGGTGAAGCCTATGGTGAACCAAGTGGAGACCCACGTGTTCGACCAGCAGGTGGAAGCCCAAAAGTATATGGATGAACTCGACTGCCGCATCATGTCGTGGGGACCCCTGGCCGAAGGACGCAACGGCTTCTTTACCAACGAATTGCTTGGCGAGATTGGCAAGAAGTACGGGAAGAGCATTCCGCAGGTGGCTTTGCGCTGGCTGCTACAGCGCGGGGTCATCATCATCCCGAAATCAACGCACAAAGAACGCATGGCCGAAAACCTCAACATCTTCGATTTCGAGCTCACCGCCGACGATATGGCGCAGATCCAGACACTTGACACAGGCAAGAGTCTCTTCTTCGACCACCACGATGCCGAGGTGACCAAGATGTTCATGGGATGGAGAGGTTTGGTATAAAACAATTGTAAAACGAACAACAAAAAACAAATACAATGAAAAGAATCGCATTTTTCGCCGTTGCAGTGCTCGTGCTGCTCGGCTGTCAACCGAAAGAGGAAATCTTCGCACAGCAACCCCAGGGTTCGGTGGTCTATATGACCAAGGAAATCACCCCCGAAGCATTGATCAATATCTATAAAGCGCTTGGTGTGCCGGCAGAAGGCCGCGTGGCCGTGAAAATCTCCACCGGCGAGGCCGGCAACAACAACCACCTGAAGGCCGAGCTCATCGGGCCGCTGGTACAACTGGTAAACGGCAAGATTGTGGAATGCAACACCGCATACGCCGGCAGCCGTATGAACACCGAAGATCACCTGAAAGTCATCGAGGCTCACGGTTTCAACACCATTGGCGGTGTGGACATCATGGATGCCGACGGCGAAATCAAAATCCCCGTGCGCGACACCACCTACATGCGCTACAACATCGTAGGCAAGAACCTTCAAAATTACGACTTCATGATCAACCTCGCCCACTTCAAGGGCCATCAGATGGGCGGCTTCGGCGGTGTGCTGAAGAACGCCAGCATCGGCGTGGCCTCGCGCAACGGAAAGACCTACATCCACACCAACGGACAAATCGAGGACTACACCCACCTCTGGGAATACATCCAGCCGCAGAATCAGGACAAGTTCCTCGAGTGTATGGCCACCGCCGCCGCTGCGGTACACGACTACTTCAAGGGCAAAGTCCTCTACATCGCTGTGTTGAACAATATGAGCATCGACTGCGACTGCAATGGCAACCCCACTCCCGTAGCGCTGAAGGACATCGGCATATTGGCCAGCACGGATCCTGTGGCGCTTGACCAAGCCTGTATCGATCTCGTCCTCGGTCAGGAGCAGAGTGCCGACAACGATGTGGCCTCTATGAAAGAGCGCATCGAGAGCCGTCACGGAATTCACACCGTTGAACATGCTGAGAAGATCGGGCTCGGCAGCCGCAAATACACCATCGTCAGCATCGACAAATAAAACAATACGACAATGAAAATCAAAAACATCCTCGTCGCAGTCCTCGCCGTGGTTTTGGCTACTGGCTGTAACGGACAGAACAAAAACAACGCAGAGACGCGCCGTGGCACGTCTCTACAGAACGAACAAACATCAAATTCCGGAAATATGAGCAAATCCATCGTCATTTTCTTCTCCCACGCGGGGGACAACTATTCCGTCGGCGTCATCGACACGGGCAACACCAAGATCGTGGCCGACTACATCAGTGAAATCACGGGCGCCGACCAGTTCGAGATCGTCACCCACAAATACGACGGCATGGCCTACACACCGCTCATCGAGCTGGCCAAGAAGGAGGCCGCCGCGGGCGAACTGCCGCCTTACGAGGGCGCTGCTCCCGACCTCAGCGGTTACGACACCGTCTTCATCGGCGGTCCTGTGTGGTGGGGCACCTACCCGCAGGTGATGTTCACGCTGTTCAAGGACATCAACCTCGACGGCAAGACCGTCATCCCCTTCACCACCCACGAAGGCAGCGGCCTGGCTTCCTGCGCCAGCGACGTGCGCAAAGCCTTCCCGAAGGCCAACATCACGGGCGAGTTCAGCATCTACGGTCACGAGGTGCGAAGCGGCAAGGCGAAGGTGGAGCGGTGGCTGAAAGGACTGAAATAAGAATCGTTTTAGTGTTATAAAGAATCCGTAATTCAAGTAAAGTCTT
>CAMJPH010000093.1 GCA_946407715.1 uncultured Bacteroidales bacterium
GATTTGCTCCAAATAGTCGCCGTAGCTCACGCCATCGTCGCGAAGGACGTTGGCTATATTCCAAATCTTTGATATGATTGTCGATTCAGTCATAAATTCTTGTCTGTTTTCACAATCCATAGTACAATTTGATAGCGACACCGACAAATATTGCCATAGAAAAGCTCAACAAGGTGCCTATCAATACATATTCCGATTTCGCCTTGTCACCTTCGGCAAAACGCAAAAGAGATTTCGAAGCCATGATAAATCCAACGGCTTCATATTGTCCCAATAACACAAACACAAACGAAAGAAGTCGTTCAACAATTCCTATCAGTTTTCCCGCATTGGGCAAATCTTCAACATTATCATCGTCACTTCTTTTGTTCACCTTGACGTTTGCGACCTTGAAAATTTCTTTGATTATTATGTTAGAGGGTTTTACGCAAACAAGAATACCCAACAACAGGGCGATATACTCTTCTTCCACACCACTCACAAAAGCAGGCAAATCGCAGTTCCATAAACAACAAACTGATAAAATCACGATTAAATGCGACAGCTGATCGACAAAGAAAATAGATTTACATTTGGAGGCATAACATTTCATGGCATCTATAAGCAAATGAGAGGCCGCGATAATCAATGCCACCCACCAGAAGTTGAAAGAAAATGACAAAATCCAAGCGCACACAAAGGTTATCAAAGCATGTATATAAAGATTCAGTGACTTAAAGCCGTTTCTTGCCTTATCCGCACACGACTTGCCGCTCTGCAAATAGAAATCGCTGACAGTATGGGCAATTATTTGTAATAGCAAAAAACGTATCATAACTAAAAGTGTATTTGTTCGTAATATTTCAACAGTTGTTCTACTGCGTTCCAGCCAAATGAGGTGGAATGTTGATTAACAGCAGACTGGTTAATTCCCATTTTTTCGGATATTTCAATTTCGCTCATTCCTAACAGACGATAATATATAACCTCACATTGACGCTCCGATGCTCGCTTAAACAGTACGTCCAAAAAGCCAAGATAGGCATTTATCTGTTGTGTCAATTCACTATTTGAAGACTCAAAAAACAAGGTGTTTTTTATCACTATTTTTGATTTGTTCGAAGTCCGCTGGCGTTCTATTGCCCTTCCTGAAGCATATATGGCCTCGCCATCCAACATATTTGTCCGCTTATCGGCAATGCGCATTTCACCTACAGCAATAGCGATTCTAACCCCGTATGTTTTAAACATACTCAAACGCTTCTTATCTACATTTTGACCCACACAGTCTGTATCAACCTTGAACTTTTTTATCATCGTTTTTAAAAGCAGGGCTATACGCAATGAGTTTTGTGGATTACCTATATAAATTTCCACACTATCACCTTTGCTTAATCGTCCCCATGTGTCTTCGTATTCTTTTTCTATTTGCTCAACAAAGACCTCTATCTCGTTCTGCAATTGACTTAAAGCACAAGGTGTCAATTCGGTAGAAGATACTATATCCGCTGAAATTGTAGCGCTATTCATAAATTTTATTTTTTGCAAAGATACTAAATTTTATAAGCCAAACAACTTATAAGCTGCATTTATAAGCCAAATAACTTATAAACTGCATTTATAAGCCAAACAGCTTATAAATGCATGGTGCCTTCGACAGGCTCAGGCACCATTTACGGTCGTTGAGCTTGTCGAAACGACTGCGGTGCCTTCGACAGGCTCAGGCACCATTTACGGTCGTTGGCAATGTAACTCGACGAGAGTCGCTGCACATTGTATAGTTCGGTGAATTTGCGGTTGTCGTCGTTCGGACGGAAGTTCATAAACTCCTGCTCGGCCTGTTCGCCCAGATTGCGCGTATCTACAAGAAACAGAATGCGTTTGGCTTTGGCAAATTTCAACAGTCTGTAAATGAACGTGATGGCGGTAAACGTTTTACCTGCTCCCGTCGCCATCTGAATCAGTGCCCGCGGACGGTTGTTCTTGAAGGATTCCTCAAGATTTTCAACCGCCTTTATCTGAGCGGGGCGCAAACCCGTGGGATTCAAATTGGGAAAATCTTGCAAGCGGCTTCTCAAACTCCGTCCGATGCGAATCCATTCCGCAATCGTTTCGGGTTTGTGGAACGCAAATACGGTGCGGTAACGTGGCTTCGGGTCGCTGTAGTCGGTAAAATGGGTTAATGTGCCTATCGTTTCATAAATGTAGTTCAGAGGCTCATTGTTCAGGTATTTCAATTTCGCATTGGCATACCGCACCGACTGTTCTTCAACCACCGTGATATTGACAGCTCCTCATCGCGCTTCGCCTCAATAATGCCAACAGGTTTGCGGTTCACGAACAAAACGTAATCCGCAGGCCCCACATCAGTCTGGTATTCGTGCACGGCAACACCTACTCCCGCCGAAAAGTCAATCTTGCTTTTCGACTGGATTATCCAACCTGCCTGTTCGAGCAGACTGTCAATCTTATCACGAGCAATTTGTTCGGAATTCTGATTCATACTCAATTAAAGATTTTGTAAACAAAATCTTCCTTTTCTTGAATCATTTTCACTGCTCTATTTATCATTTTGCCTCAGTCTTTATTCCTCTTTCGCCATCTCCACTAACCGCTTCCCGAGCTCGTAGGCGTTCTGCAGGTCTGTCTGCCAGTGCGCATCACGGTACTGGCGTTTGTCCTCCTCTTTGAACATGGTCATGGCGTAACGGGAATAGTCAGTGAACTGGTAGGTATTGCAGGCATAGAGCGTTTCGCTGTGACCGAAATTCTCCTTTAACTGCTTTTCACATGTGCCCAGCAGCACGGGATACTTCCAGTCTTCCATGGCCTCCTCGGGTATGTTCATCGTGAAAATCATAGCGGTTTGCTTCTCACGGATGGGACGACGACGGTTCCCTTGTTCGTCGTAGTCGTAGGTGAAATTCGGGAAGATCAACCTTTCGAGGAATGAACGCGTTTCGCCCGTGGGATAACTGAAATAGACAGGCGAACCGATGACAATCACATCTGCTTCGCATGCCTTTTCAAGCACAGGACGCAAATCGTCGCGAATAGCGCACACACCGTCTGTCTTGGCGTTTTTCAACTGGCAGGCGAAGCAACTCTTACATCCCTTGAAATCAATGTCATAGAGGTTGACCATCTCCACTTCGGCACCGACCTCCTGAGCTCCTTTCATGGCGCCTTCCAACATCTGTGCCGTGTTCCATTTCTTCCGCGGCCCCCCGTTCACAAAGACCGCCTTGATCGCTTTGTTCTCCATATTTATACTGAATAAAGATTAAAGCGCAAAAACACAAATAATCTGAACACACGCAAGCAAATGGAATTGTCCCGAATGTGTTAGCAAACGCGCTTTATCGCGCCCTTTAGGATAATCAAATAGTTAATCATTCTCTTCCAACCATTTCTCCAAAATCGCGCAGTACTTGTCGGTCTGTTCTACAAAACAGGTGTGACGGGCGCCTTTGAAGACCTCCCAACGGCTGTTCGGGATGTTCTCGTAGAGCGAGGCGGCCACTACCGGGGTGCAGATGTCGCGGGTACCGCTGCAGATCAGACAGGGCTGTTTGATTTCGTTGAGGCGGTCAGTGTATTCGAAATCGGCCAAGTTGCCCAGCGGCTGGTACTCGTTGGGCCCCCAGCCGTAGAGATAGGCTTCGTCGCCCGCACGTTTGGGACGACGGATGCATTCGGGCGAGTCGGCATCGACACTGATGACGTAACGCTCATAATAGTGGTCGTTGGCGCGAAGATAGTCGGGGTCGTCCCATTTGCCAGAGGCTTCGGCGCGACGGATGGTTTCTTGGTCCTCTTCCGGCATATATTTGATGAGACGGTGCTGCTCGCTGGCCCATAGCAAACTGGAAGCATGACCAGAAGAGAGAATCACCGATTTGATGCCTTCTGGCTTACAGTCAATTATATAGGCGATGGCCTGCATGGCTCCCCACGACTGACCGAGCAGGTGGATTTGGTCAAGATGCAGATACTCGCGCAGGGCGATGAGCTCGTTGATCCAGGTCTCCTGGGTCCACAACTCGGGATGCCCGTCAAGATAGGAGTTGCCGCATCCGATCTGGTCGTAGGAAATCACCTGACGACCCGTGTCGGCGATACGGTCCAACACTTCGAAATAGTTGTGCGTGCTACCCGGTCCGCCGTGCAACAGCAGCAACGCCGGCTTGTTTGACGGTTCACCGACGATGCGGTAATAGGTTTGATAGCCCAAGAAGGGCATACACCCTTCGCTGATAAGATGTTGTTTCATATTTTAACTGGTCAAGTATAAAATGTCCTATGTAGCTGTCGGAATGGCTCTTGATGAAGTCAATCTGGTAGTCGATGTATTCTTTGATGATGGGCTGCAATTACGCGTCAAGTTCCTCAACCTTTGCGGAATCAGACTGCGCCATTTCAGCGTAGATAGCCATAATCCGGTCCTCGTATAGTTTCGCGCCCTTCTCGTGATGCATCGACAGTTCGTTCATCGCGGGACAGCTGGATATGGTCCAGCGAGGCATGTCGTCAATGTCACCCGAGATGGCTGTGTTTTGGTTTTCGGTGAAGAATGGGAATATGCCGCAGCTGGCGTTTTTGTCGAATTTGATGATGTAGAGCGTCTTTTCTGAATTAAAGATTGAAGCGCATAAGTACAAAAATCGCGAGCTGACAAATCCCTCATTACTAATTACTAATTACTAATTACTAATTACTTACACCCGCTCAATCCTCGCCCCCAACGCATTCAACCGCTCCACGATATGCTCGTAGCCTCGGTCGATCTGCTCAACATTCTGGATCACGCTCCTGCCCTCGGCACTCATGGCGGCAATGAGCAGAGCGATTCCGGCGCGGATGTCAGGGGAAGACATCTTGGTAGCCCTTAGCTGTTTCTCACGCGCAAGTCCTACCACGATGGCACGGTGCGGGTCGCAGAGCACAATCTGCGCACCCATCGACTGCAGCATATCGACGAAGAACAAGCGACTCTCGAACATCTTCTGGTGAATCAGCACGCTGCCCTTGGCCTGAATGGCCGTCACGAGGGCGATACTGATGAGATCGGGAGTGAACCCCGGCCACGGGGCATCGGCGATGGTCAGGATGGAGGCTTCCCGCGGGTCAGAGTAGATGCGATACGGCTCCTGCCCATGAACGATGAGATTGTCCCCTACCCTTTCAAACTGCACGCCCATCTTCCCGAAAGTGTAGGGAATCAGCCCGAGATGGTCGCAGGCACAGTCCTTGATAGTCAGCTCCGACTGCGCCATAGCAGCCATGCCGATAAAGCTGCCCACCTCAATCATATCGGGGAAGATACGATGTGTGCATCCATGCAACTTCTTGACACCCTGTATTTTCAGCAGATTTGAACCGATGCCGGAAATTTTCGCGCCCATGTTATTCAGCATGGTACAGAGTTGATAAAGATATGGCTCACAAGCAGCATTGAAGATGGTGGTCTCCCCTTCCGCCAAAACCGCCGCCATCACGATGTTGGCAGTGCCCGTCACGGAAGGTTCGTTCAGCTGCATGTAGCAGCCTTTCAACTGCTTGGCTTCCAACTCAAAGAACTTCTCGTCCGGGGAGGTGGTAATCACCGCGCCCAATTTCTCCAATCCCTCGAAGTGAGTGGTCAACGGGCGCCGTCCGATCTGGTCACCGCCAGGCTTGCCAGAGTAGGCCTTGCCGTAACGGCCCAACAGCGGACCGAGTACCATGATGGAGGCGCGGATCTTGGTCGAAAGCCGTGCAAACTCGTCGGTACGCAGCTGCTCGAAATCGACATCCTCCGCCTGAAACGTGAACGTATGCTCATCCACCTCGGTTATTTTCACGCCCATCAGAGACAGAATCTGCCGATAACGCTGCGTGTCGAGGATGTTCGGGATGTTGGAAATGGTGACCGGCTCGTCGGTCAGCAACACGGCAGAGAGCACCTGCAAGGCTTCGTTTTTCGCGCCCTGCGGGGTGATCTCGCCATGAAGTTTATAACCGCCTTCGATGATGAATTCTGCCATGATGCTTATATTTGAGACGTGAGACGTGAGACATTGGGGTCTTTCGTTAATTCAAAGCCCTAAGTCTCAAGTCTCAAGTCCTAAGTCTTACCTTATTCGGGAATCACAATCGGGAAATTCTGCGTGAACTCCATGCGGTACGGAGCACCGATGATGTTCGTCAGGAAATCGGTGTATTGATCCGTGAATTTGAACTTATTGGCATCATAATAAGCAGCGGGAAGCGGGAAATTACCGATGTTGCCCATCTCGATGGCGTCGGTGTGGAACTCTTCGAGTTCATCGTAAGGAACGATGTCGCGGAGCACAGGCATCTTGCCGTAGTCCTCGCGAAGCAAAAGGTCAACCACCTTGTCAGCCAACGTGGAGGTCAGACGGCGGTCGTACTCATAGCACTTGCCGGAGCGCGGGATATAGCCGGAAATCTGTCCGCGGGCCTCGATGCCGAGACGCTTGTTGATTTCAGAAGCGATGACACCGCTCACGCCTCCGAAGCGCGGGTGACCGTATTCGTCGAGGTCAGAGCTGGCATACACCATGCCGAGTTCCTGCTTCTCGTCGTCCCACCAGCGCACACCTTCGGAAACAGCAATGATGAGGCTATGTTTCGGAGAACGCATGTACATTTCCTTCACTGATTCGAAGAAGAACTCCTTGCGCTCCTTGGTCATCTCAACTTCAGGAACTAATGCCATTTGGGCACCTCCGAAAGAGGCCGTTCCCGTGAGCCAGCCCGCGTCACGTCCCATGACTTCGAGGACCATGATGCGCTGGTGCGACTCGTTGGTGGTATGCAGCTTGGCGGTGAGTTTCTTGATAGCCATGGCACCTGACGGGAATCCTGGGCACAACACCGTTTCGAACTGCTGACCGTTATAGTGGTGGTAGGTACGGGTGCGCAGGTCGTTGTCTATCGTCTTCGGGAAACCGATGACGGGGATGCCGTAGGTTTCGTACATCTTCTTGGCCGCACCGTTGGTGTCGTCACCGCCGATAGTCACGAGAACATCAATCTTGTAACGCTCAATGTTGCGGAGAATCTGCTGGGAACGGTCCTCGGGACTTTTCTTGCTCGGGAAGGGGTTGGTGCGGGACGAAAGCAGTGCAGTACCACCGTAGAGTCCGTTATAGGGAATATTGGTCAGATCGACGATGTCGCCGTCGCCAAGCAGTCCCTTCCAGCCCTTAAGCACGCCATAGACGCGGAAGCCGAGCATGGAAGCGCGGTTGCGCACCGCCTCGATGCTGGAGTTGATAGCCGGGGTGTCACCGCCGCCGGAAAGAATCGCTAATGTTTTGCCACTGAAGAGTTTGTCTTTTCTCATAATTAATTGGATTATTTTACACTAATATTGATTGTTTCTCTGTAAATTTAGAACGTGCAAAATTACACATTTATTCAATACGATAACAAGTGTTTTTTGATGAACACTTCAACAATCCCAGATTTCAAAACTGGCACACTTTTTGCAATATCCACGCCTGTCAATTGAAAATATTAAAATCAAAAAAATATGCAGACAGGTAAAATTAATGTACAAACCGAGAATATCTTTCCCGTTATCAAGAAGTTTTTGTACTCTGATCACGAGATTTTCCTTAGAGAACTGATTTCCA
>CAMJPH010000094.1 GCA_946407715.1 uncultured Bacteroidales bacterium
CTGCGGTGGTGTAGGTACGGATGGATGCAACGCCATCGCTGCTGATGACAACCAGATCGTGGCATGGGCTACGTCAGTGGTGCTTACACGTGGTCCGCAAGACATCTCTAACCCGAACAGCCCGGCAGTTACCTTTGGTGACGAAACAAATGCCATAGGCCCGGCCACACCGAACAACAGCATGGATGCTGTGAGTCTTGGCGACGGCGGTTCCGCATTGGTTACTTTTGAGCGTCCTATCCAAAACGGGGAAGGTCCTGACTTTGCCGTTTTCGAGAACGATATTAACGGCGGCTTCCTGGAGTTGGCTTTCGTGGAGGTGAGCTCCGACGGCGTGCATTTCGTGCGTTTCCCGGCCACCAGCCTCACCCCGACGGAAACTCAGGTCGGAACATTTGGCTTCGTTGACCCCACCTTCATTAATAACTTGGCCGGCAAGTTCCAAATCGGCTACGGCACCCCGTTTGATCTCGAAGAGCTGGCTGGCAGTGAAAACCTCAACATCGACAGCATCGTCTATGTCCGCATCGTGGATGTGGTGGGTTCCATCGATCCGCAATACGGTTCTTACGACGCTTTCGGTCACATTGTCAACGACCCTTGGCCGACCGATTTCTATAGCAGTGGCTTCGATTTGACCGGCGTGGGTGTCATCCACCAAAAACCCGTCGGCATTGACAATCACGAGATGCCGCAGGTCTTCGCCTACCCGAACCCTTGTAACGGCACGTTGTACATCATCAACGAGAATTCTGAGAGAGTGGCACTTTACAATATGAATGGACAATTGTTGGAGATGGTGAACAGCGGTGACACGCACATTACCTTGAACATGCAATCCTATCCCGCAGGTCTTTATTTGCTGAAAGTCGGCAACGGTGTTCAGAAGATTCTGAAAAAATAACCCCTTTTATATTAATGAGCAGCCGGTTTTGGGATGAGTGGCCGGCTGAAATGGAAACGGCTCCGCGTGCGGGGCCGTTTTCTTGACAAATATAATCAGGCTTTATACTCTCGCAGTGACCCTGTCCAGCACCCTCGCGATGTCTTCGTTGCTGAATGCCATCGGGGCGGAGTAGTTGATGGAATCTTTGACAATCATGCGGGTTAGTTCCTCGTAATCGGACTCTTTCACTGGCAACGGCAGGCTGTCGAGACCGCAGGTGACGATGAGTTGTTTGATGGCTCGCAAGAACTGTTCGGCAGCCTCGCGGTCGTCAGCAGTTTTCTCGCACAGTTGACAGTAGCGGGCTATTCGTGCGTATTTCGTCATGCAGACTGCCCTCTGGTACTCCAACACGGGCAACAGCATCAGCGTGATGGCCTGCCCGTGGGGGATGTGGTACTTGGCTCCGATGCTGTGCGCGAAGGCATGTACGTAACCCGCGAGTTGCGTGTTGATGGCGTTGCCGCCGTACATCGCGGCACGGCACATCGCCAACCGTGACTCAATGTTTTCTGGCTCGCGTATAACTATGGGAAGGTGTTGCAGAATCAGCTTCACCCCTTCCAACGACATCTGCATGTTTCCCTCTTCCTCCTCGCTATCACTGATTGCTCCTTCCACCACGTGACTGAGGGCATCCATTCCGCAGGCGGCGGTTACCAACAGTGGCGCGTGGACAGTGAGTTCACTGTCGAGGATTACGTGCGTTACATCGAGACCGATGATGACAGTGGAACCTTTCGAGCCTCGCGTACGAGTTACCACTGCGCCCACAGTGATTTCCGCACCGGTGCCGGCAGTGGAAGGAATAGTAATCATCGGCAGGGTCTTGCCTGGTACAATCAGGAACTTGACGAGCAGGGCTCTGGTGCTGAGATGTTGCAATCGCGCACCAGCCACAATCATTTTGCAGGTGTCCATTACCGAACCGCCGCCCAACGCAATCACACATTCGGCTTCGCACTTCAGGGCGACTCTACGCCCTTTATCAACAAGCGCGGCTGTTGGCTCAGAATTGATGCCGTGAAAGAGCGTGTATCGCACTCCAGCCTCTTTCAGCGATTGCAAAATCTTCTGTTCGTAGCCAAGCTCGCGCAAGGTTTTGTCAGTGACTACCAAAACTCGCTTGTATCCGCACTGTTGGCAAATTTTGCCGACATGCGCCCGTGCTCCGTGACCTTCCACAACTTGCGGTTCAGGTGTCGGCACATGCTGAATCACCTTGCTTGGCAATTTATGAATCTGTTTCCTGAAAATATAAGTATCCATTGTTGATTTAGACTATAATCTGAGCTTTTATAGTCTTGATAATCTTTATAAATGGGGTTTGTTGGCAAGTGTTAATTTTCCATTAGGAGTATTTCCTTCTCAGCAAATCGCAGAACGACAAGTATGCGTCAGACTTTGAATCCCAGAAAAATTTCTGTTTCAGATTTTCAAGGCAGTCAAACGCTTCTTCCAAGGTTTTACAATCATTCAATTGTTTGATGGAGGAACTGAAATCCTCGCCACGGTTGTGGAATAACTCCTTGATATAGATGAATTTGTCATTGATGGAAATGGCCTTTGTCAAGTCACCCACTTTGGCATGTTGATATTGACTGCTGATGGAATGATCTTCGCGCCGTTCGTTGAAAAGGTCGTTGAGGGAACGTTGCTGCGGCTTTTGTAAGAGGTTTGGAGTCTCTTTTGGAGGTTCCGGTTTTGATGCCGGCGGTTGCGGTGTTATTTGTTTTTCTTCGACTATCGGCTTCGTTGTTTCGACTACCGGTTTCGTTGTTTCAACTATGGTTTTTTCCATCGGTTTTGGGTTCTCCTGTACAGGGGCATTTTTGGGAGGGATGAAGTTCAGGATGTCGTCTTCCTCATGGATGTCTTCCTCTTCATCAGAAGTCGTGATTTCAATGTCCGGTTCATCGAAGAGTTCATCCGCGTTGTCATGGATGTCCGTTTCAATTACAATCTCTTCGTCTGGTTCTTCCAGATTGTCGAAAACATCTTCTGTAGATCCTTTCTCCACAGTTTCCGCTTTTTTGCCGGAATCCAGAACAGGTTGCTCCTGCTCTTTGGCTTCAATTTCATCCGCAATCTCTTGAAGTTCCTTTTCCACGGCGGCCTTGTAGCTTTCGTGTTCCGTGTCGAAGAACAAGTCCACGTCCTCTTCTAATGTCTTTGCGGGGGTGAACTCTCTCTTGGGTTCCGGTGTCGCCGCCGGCTGCGCCGTTTCCTGTTTCGGAGCAGGATATTCTTCCGTTTCCAGTGCCGACACACGGACATACAGATTCCGGATTTTCTCTAACAGGATTTCTTTCTCAATGAGGGCGATTTTGATTTCTTTTTCATTGTCAGATAGCCAATTATCCAACATTTCCGACATTTGTTTATAAGAGTCGTTCATTTTTTTGAATTTCTATGACAGGTTAACGGTTTTTATTATAATTTTGCACTCAAAAAATGTGCGCAAAAATACGAAATTCTTACATACAGATTAAAGGAAATGTTTTTAGAAAATAAGGCGAGTAGAAATCATAAAAAAGGGTGGATAGAAGTGATATGCGGATCCATGTTTTCCGGAAAAACGGAAGAATTGCTGCGACGCATCCGTCGTGCCGAGTTTGCTAACCAGAAGATTGAGCTGTTCAAGCCGGCGATAGACACGCGCTATGACGAGACGGAAGTGGTGTCACACAACGAGAACTCCCGTGTTTCGACACCAGTCAATAGTTCTTCGGAAATCTTGCTCTATATCAATATGAACGATGTGCAGGTTGTGGCCATTGACGAAATCCAGTTTTTCGATGACGGAATCGTAGATGTTTGCAACCAGCTGGCCAATGCCGGTATCCGAGTGATAGTCAGTGGGTTGGATATGGACTATAAGGGTGTTCCGTTTGGTCCGATGCCGAAACTGATGGCGGTGGCGGAGTATGTCAGCAAGCAACACGCCATCTGCACGCGCTGCGGAGACCTCGCCCATTTCTCCTACCGCATTGTCCCGAACGAGCAGCAAGTCCTCCTTGGCGAGAAAGACGCCTACGAGCCGCTTTGCCGCCACTGCTACGAGGAAATGAAAACTTTGACGTAAGACGTGTGATTTAAGACGTTGGGGTATATCGTTGCCAACAGCCATAGTCTAAGTTTAAGTCTAAGTCTAAGTTTAAGTCTATGTCTAAGTCGTTCCAATCGCCCATCGTCACCGATTCAATGGTAAGGTTTTCGATTTGACATCACACACCGTTATCACCGCCATGGCCGCCCAGACGATGGCCGAAAGTTTGTCCGTGTCCAAGAAGTTGTTGAAGACCCCGTGGGTATAATAGGAAACAAGAGAAATCACCATACATAGAGACAACAGTTTCAATGTTTTGTCTTCCGTATAAATATACGTTTTGATTCCCACGATAAGGAAAGTGAAAACGATGGCAAAAACCGTCAACATACCGGGAATTCCGCTTTCAGCGCAAGGTCCGATATATTCGCTGTGGGCATTGCCGCCGTCGCCGAAGTCGGTGGAGATGATGGTGCGGTAATAGCCTTTCTGGAAAGGCGCATACTCGAACTGGTAAGTGCCAGGACCCCAACCGAATACAGGTTTCTCCTCAATCATGCCGAGCGCAGCTGTCCAGCGGTTGATGCGTTCCATGTTGGAGGCATCCGTGCTGATGTTCGACATTGACTGTACGTGCTCGATAAAGTTGCCGGAGGAGTCCTGACTGTTACGGCTCATCTTGTAGAGGATGTCATCCGCGTAAAAGAACAGCAGAAGGCCTAAAATTAATCCGCTACCCAATAACCATGACAGTTTGATACGCAGTTTGAGGATAATCAATACTCCGATGGCCACCACCAAGCTTATCCATGCAGCACGGCTGAATGACAGGTAAAATGCCATCAGTAGAATCAGGGTAATGACCACGTAGAATATCTTTTGCGGTAATTTGTTGTCAGGCAGGAAGAAAAAGCCTGCGGTGATGGGTATCATGAAAGCCAATGCCGCGCCGTAAGCCGTGTGGTCGTTGTAGAACGGAGACATGACATAGTGGGCGTAGTGCTCGTCAAAACCGCTGAGAGCATGAAGATAAGTGGTGATGCAAACAATGATGGTCAGCCCGAGCGCATAACAGTTAAAATATCGGACGGCGTTTTTCAAATCATCTTCCACTAATTGCATGAAAAACCAGTAGCAAGAGGTAATGAACCAGAGTTTTGAGGCGAAAGCTTTGAGCGAAATGACAGGGCGCACGCTGGTCAGACAGGTAATCAGCATCCAGCAGAGGTAAATCATAATCGCGATGGATATGGGATGTTTCAGGAAGGCGCGGTTTATGCGCAGGTCGTAAAGAATCCGTGCGAAGAAAACCATCGTCAACGCAATCATCAGTCCTTCAGAGGGTAACGACAGTCCAAGATGGATGTTTTTGCTGCTGATGATGACCGAGAGCGGGGTGGTGAAGGCAATCAGGTACATGGCCACGTCGGCGTGGAAAAGCAGGACATACAATCCCACTGCGGCAACCGTAATCAGGGGAACCACTTGCGTTTCTCTGATTATGGCGAAGCCGTTGGCCAGCACAAGCGCTATGGCGATTACAAAACCTATAATCTGCCGTTTAGTGATCTTGTGTGTCTGCTGCCGGATCTCTTCTAATAGGTTTGTTTTCAATCCTTTCAATCGTTAACAGAACAATCAAAGTCAGAATGAAAGCGCAAAGGGTGGAAATGATGACGATGATGGATCTCTTCGGATAGAACTTCTTGTCGGCGGGGTACGGCTTGTCAATCACGAATTTCACTGGCATGATGGTGGTCATATCCATTTTGGCGTCCATCATTTTCTGTTTGCAGAGGGCATGATATTTGCTGAAATTGTATTCAAGATCCTGGTATGAAGTGAGTTGAGCACCATATTTGGCTATAGTGTCTTGCTCCTTTATGATGCGTTGCATGGCAGCGGTGTTCCCTTGCGCGGCGGCGATAGCATATTGCTGCGTGAGACGTTCGCTCTGCAGTTTCACATCAAAGACCCCGTGCGCCATGATTTCTCGAATGGAGTCGTTGACAATGGCGATTTCGCGTTCAATGGAATCCAACTGGTTTTGCAGAATGATGCAAGCGGCTTGTGCGCGTTCGTATTCCACGGCGTTCTTGATGGTGTCCAACCAGCGTACCACATCGAGAGTCATCTCGTATGCGCGTTGGGGATCCCAGTCGCTCAGCGACAGCGAAATGGCACCATAATCCGTACGTTTTATGGTCAGATTGTTGGTGATGGTCTTATAAAGTTTGGTCATCCCGCCCTTTTTGTTCACATCGATGTTGTAGTATTCGGCGAGTTTGTATTTCTCAATCAGCGAATCCTTGATGGCCACGGAGTTCAGGAACGGCAGCATCTGTTCGGTTTCGTCAACGGTGGCCAACGCCTTGATTTCCAATCGTTCGTTGTAGTTCTGCTCGTTCAGGAGGATTTTGGAAACGGAGCTGGTCCGGGGTGCGTAGAGTAGGGCGGTGGATTTATAGCGCGGTCGCACGAGAAAAGAGCAGGCCGCCGACACGAAAAATGCGGCAACACACACAATCAACAACCATTTCCGCCATTTCCACATAAACTGCAGCAGACTGAACGCATTGTACTTGTTTTGATTTTCCATTCGGTATTTTTTTGTTTGATAATGATATAAAATTCTATTTATCGTGTAATATTAGCTACTAGAATAAAACTGTTCACTAATCACTGCTCACTATTCACTAATTAATACAACAACCCGAGTTCCATTTTGGCGGCGTCGGTCATGCGATCCATCGTCCAGGGCGGGTCGAACGTGACATCAACCACCACTTTGTTCACGCCAGGGATCATGGACACGCGGGTTTGCACCTCCATGGGCAGACTTTCCGCCACGGGACAGTTGGGCGCGGTCAGCGTCATCAGGATATAGACATCGTTGTTTTCGTTCACCTCTAACTTGTAGATAAACCCTAATTCCCAGATGTTTACAGGAATTTCGGGGTCGTAAATGGTGTTGAGAACCTCGATCACTTTACTCTTCATAAACGTCACTTTTTAAATTTTGCAAAAATATGAAATCTTAACGTATCGTTGTCGTTTTTAGTTTAGTTCTAAAGATATTTTTTTAGGTTTACCGTTTTCTACTTGCTTTTTCCATAAGTGTTCATGTCTGAATCGCTAAAATCTGACGGCCAAAAGCCAATAATTATAACCAATCAAAGAAATAATCGCCATTGTATTTTGTTTTTCGTTATATAACGAAAAATTCGTTATCTTTGCCGCCGTAAAATAACAGGTATGGTAACATTGAAGAAATTAACCGCCTCGGAGGAGGCTATTATGCAGATAATCTGGAAGTTGGGAAAAGGTTTCGCGCAGGATATCATGAGCGAGATTCCCGAGCCGAAGCCGCCGTATAACACCACGCTCTCCGTGGTGAAGGCGTTGGAACGCAAGGGCTATGTCGGGCACGAGACTTTCGGGAAGGCGAACCGCTATTATCCGCTCATTTCCAAAGAGAATTACTCCCGCAGTCTGCTCGGCCGCGTGGTCAGCCACTATTTCAACAACTCCCTCTCCTCGCTGGTCTCCGCCTTCACGGCCGACCATCCTATATCAGAAGAAGAGCTTGAGGAACTGGAGCGTTTGGTGGAGGAAG
>CAMJPH010000095.1 GCA_946407715.1 uncultured Bacteroidales bacterium
AGGGTAAAGGGTTTACCAGAACGGTCAGGTACGAAAAGGATGTCCACATCGCTTCGCGGAGTCTCCTCGCCTCGGGCGAAAGACCCGAAAAGCCATGCTTTCAGGACGGGCTGTGTCTTGAAATAATCGGCAATGATCTTTTTCATCATCTCAGTGCTCATACGTTTCCGCATTTTAATTACGCTGCAAAAATACACATTATTTGTTTGCCTGAGTTGCGGAATTGCGTTTGCATCTATCACGAGATCACTAAACTCGTATCAAATCCTCGCCAAGCACAAGTGAAATTTTGGCCAATGTCCGAAGGGTGAAATTGTGTGTGCCGCCAAGCCAGCGCGAAACCTCGGCTTCGGTTTTGTTGGTTTTTTTCGCCAATTCGCGCTGCGACATGCCTCTCGCTTTGAGTATGCCGTCGATTTTTTCAGCAATAGAATCCGAGAAGCGCAACTGCGTCTTCAGTTCCGCTGGGGTTTCGTCAACAATTTGCCGAAACAGTTTCCGTCCTTCCAAATCTCGTTTCATAAGTCATATTCCTTATCATCAGCACCAATGATTTCCGTTTTCTCGATGCGTACCAATCCGTTCTTGATATCAGCTTTCAGCAAAGCATCAAGCTTTTGAAGACTAATGACATAGCCGTTCAAATCTTCATTTTCTTCGTAGGTTTTAGTGTCTTTCACGCCGCCATTACCGACAATCAACACACTATCCGACATTCGCAAGCAATACAGCCGAAGTCCGCTTTTGTAAACTGGCAGTGCGGCGACACCATCGTTCATTTTTCCTTCTGGGCGGAACCGACGTTCTTCAAAACCCTTCAACAGCATTTTGTCAATTTGGTTGAGGATGATTCTCAAGTCGTTCTTTCTGACGGCATCATCTTTGAACTTGTTCACAAACTTCACGAATTCCGATTGATTCTCATCTTCGAAAATGATGGTAAACAGTCCTGCGTTTTCGGTTTGTTCTAATGAGAGTATCGTAGCTTTTGTCATATCCTTACATTTTAACGCGGCAAAGATACAAAAGTTTTTCAAAAGTTTACTTTATAAGGTAAGTTTTTTTTTTCAAGAACGGAAGAAACGATCCGCAACATAAGGATTTAGCTTTAGTTAAGGATTGTTTAGCATTACGCCTCAGAGTGTTGGGTTACAAAAAGTACTTCCTTGTTGACATAATCTTCGTAGTTAGAACAAATGCTGCGTGAACAAAATCGGAGGATTGCCGATGAGGTTGATATCGAATTTTAAGGAGGTTTCTATATACGTGCTGGCACTATGAATGCGGAAACTTATTTGCCATCCTTCGTCCAAAATCATCATTAAAGTTGTGTCAGAATTGTCCTTGAATTCAAATTCGATGATGCGGGTTGGCAACTTGACAACATCCGTTTTTATGACAGGTTTCCGTCCGTTCACAGTCTGATTCAGTTTACCTCCAATATTAAAGGCTTTTACCACCACAATGTTCTTTCTGTCATCTTTGATGACTTTGTAGAACGGCTTTCTTCCAATCAAGTATTGTAACAAGTTTGCAGGTGCGGCCGAATTATCTTTTGTCAAACACAACATCTCTTTGCGAAAGGCTTTTAACAAAGGAACATATACTTCCTCTGATTTCGATTCGCCTAATTCTTCCCACTTGAATTGTGGATTTTGATTTCTCAATCTTGTTAAATAATCAAAAACAGGCTTGATTTCGGAAAAATACCTGCTTGAACACGGACATTCCATCCATTCTTTGCCGAAATCAATTGTTTGCGACAATCTTGAATGCTTTACGGCATCGTGGTTGTTTTTTGCCGAAATGCCCATTTCCCAAGCCACATTATTGTAGTTCCGGGAAAATATCACATCCCTCACATCTCCAAAAGCACCTTCGCGATCAGAAGCCAGCCGTATTCTCAACCAGTCTTCCTTTTCACGTGGAGAAGTTAGTCCTGGCTCTATGGCCACCATGGTTTCGATGGTTTTCATTGCGGCAGTGTAAAAACTAGCCTTACTGTCTTCATTCTGAATTTCGAAACATATCTTTGCATTTTGATAGTGTTCATCTGCTTGAAAAAAGGCTGTAACCCCTCTATCCTCTAAATAATCATAGTAGGCCTTTGCTATGGCATACTCAAATGCCTTCCCATTTTCAACTTGTGTAGGCATAGTGGTTATTTCAAGTGTGAGGAGAGTTGTTCACGGATGGATGTTGCCAATACAAAAGCAAGATTTACAGGAACAGCATTCCCGATCATTTTATATCCCATAGAAATGTTGTCGTACAAAAAGACAAAATTGTCAGGAAATGTTTGAATTCGCGCACATTCACGCACACTTAACCGTCTGTAAAGATGTTCTTCCCCCTTTTTGAACTCTCTTTTGTTGTCGCTTATCAATGTCATTTTTGGTGCTTGCGGATGAATGGGAGCTTGTCGGGCCTGGGCTTGTATAGTGAAGGAAACATCATTCCAGCCTCTCACCCGATTTCTTGACATATAAATTGAGGAAAAGCCACCTGTCATATATTCATGATTTGGGAAAACAGGCTTCTCCCTATTTTGTATTATGCCATTGGGAATAGGCAATGGTTTTGTAGGAAGGTCGCCAATTGCGTCCTTTAGCGTTACTTTCTTCTCTAAAGGGTTTGGAAAGACAAAATCAAAGTTAAGGTCATTCCGTGTTCCAACAAAGAAAACACGTTTCCTATCTTGGGGAACGCCATAGTCACAGGCGTTCAGCATTTTGAACGAAAGTGAATACCCACAATCCTTGAATGCTTGTTTAATCCCTCGAAGTGCTTCAGAATGACGTTCCAACAGCATTCCCGAAACATTTTCAGCAAGAAAAAACAAAGGTTGCTTGGCATTTAGGATTCGGATGTAATCGTAAAAAAGTCGGCCCCGCTTGTCTTCCAACCCCCGTTTCGCACCGCCCTCGCTCCACGACTGGCAGGGCGGGCCTCCTATAATACCATCACAATCGGGAATCTCTGCTTCATTGATATCCGTTATGCTTCTTGTATCTAAAAATGTATTGGGATGATTATGACGATAGGTCTCCCAAATGCCTTTATCAAACTCATTTGCCCAAATAATACCATAATTTGCTTTTTCAAAGCCCAAATCAAGACCACCACAACCCGAAAAAAGCGATACGATTTTCAGTTTTTTCCTCATATTCATTTGCCTTTCTTGCGAATGCTTATCATCGGAGTTCGAGCTTCTCTCACGGCCAAAAAAAACGTGGACTTTGACATCATCCACATTCTAAAGGCCCTGAGATAGCCCGATTTTCCAGATAAGCCAAAAGCCCACGCTTTGCGCAGGCATTCGCTGACTTATTCTCGGAAAATCGTTTCTAATAATTTCTCAGGTTCTTAGAATGTTACCGAACAAATAGCAAACGCTATGATTTTTAATATGTTAGTTTAACTACTCTTCTTTCTTTGTTTCGTTTATTATTATTTTGACACTCAATTATTTATCGCGCTGACCAATTCACCAGGCTCAGCATATCTTTTTTGAACTTGCAAAAATACAAATTATTTCGAAATCCGTTCAAAGAACTGCAATACAATGAAAATCCCGCAATCCCAGCCATTCACCTGATGTATCCAAACTCTTATACAAACAATGAATAAGTCAGTCGTTAGAGGGCGTGAAGAATAAGCCCTGTTACATTTCTTCAAGCTTACTAATAAACTCATCGCGCGACATTCCCAAATCGCGAATAGCGTTATGCCATTGCTGCTATACGCATCGGAGTCGATACTTTCTCGTAATTAATGTGCCCGCCAAGCAATTTGGACATTTCGGGTTTGCGAATCAAACGGCTGAATGCTGGCGGGGTGAGTTTTTTCTCCGTGACTTTCCAGCCGTGGTCCCGCAGATCGTCCCAAAGTGTGCCCAACTCAAGACAGGTTTCGATATATATCTGAAAACGCTCGAAGAAATTCTTAACCGCATCGCCATAATCCTTGCCCGAGGTACTGATATCGAACGAAGGACAATAGGCAATCAGGTTGTCACCCTCCCTGAAGATATAGTACTCTATCGAAAACTCTTCTTGTTTGCTGTTTTTATGTTCCATAATCCGTTTCTTCTTTGAACTTACAAAAATACTTTTTTTCAATTGCGGATTGTTTTTCATCAGTCACGCTAACTTCCTAATTAACCCTCAAGTACGGTCCCGTGACAGCCCCCTTATCCTCCGACATCGCCCTGGGCGTTCCCTCGAAGATGATGTCGCCGCCCGTCGCGCCGCCGCCGGGACCGAGCTCGATGAGCCAGTCGCAGGACTTCAGCATCTCGATGTTGTGCTCGATGAGGAAGATGGTGTTGCCCGCCTCCACCATCGTGTCGAAGAGGTTGAGGATGCGCTTGATGTCGCCCGCGTGGAGACCGTCGGAGGGCTCGTCCATGATGAAGATCTTGCCCGCATCGCGCAGGTAGGAAGCCAGTTTGATGCGCTGCAACTCGCCGCCGGAGAGGGTGGAGAGCGACTGGTTCAGATGGAGGTACCCCAAACCGACCTTGCGTAACGGTTCCAGCTTCTCGGCAATCACACTTCCGGAAAACAACTCGGCGGCTTTGTTGGCGGTGAGGTCCATCACCTCGGCGATGTTGAGGCCGTTCACCTTGTAGGAGAGCACTTCCGGCGAATAACGCAATCCGCCGCAGGCCTCGCAGGTGGTCTCGATGGCATCCATGAAAGCCATGTCGTTGACGATGACGCCCTTGCCCTGGCAGACGGGACAGCCGCCCTTGCCGTTGAAGGAGAAGAGATCGGCCTTGGTCTTGTTGGTCTTGGCGAAGAGCTTGCGGATGTCGTCGGCCACGTCCAAATAGGTGGCCGGGGTGCTGCGCAAGCTGATGCCGATGCTCTTCTGGCTGATATAGACGATGTCTTCGGGATGCGGATAGGCGTTCCGGAAACATTCCATCAGCGAACTCTTGCCCGAGCCCGCCACGCCCGCGATGCCGCACATCACGCCCAACGGCAGCTTGACGGAAACATTCTTCAGGTTGTGCAGATGGGCGTTCTCCAACAGGAAGAAATCCTTGGGCGTGCGCACCTGCTCCTTGATGGCACTCGTCGCGCTCAGCATCGTGCCCGTAAGCGTCTGACTGTGCAGCAGCTCCTCGTAGGTGCCCTCAAAGACGATTTCGCCGCCCTTCATTCCGGCACCTGGACCCATATCGATGATATGGTCGGCGATTTTGATGATCTCCTTGTGGTGCTCCACGAGGATGACGGTGTTGCCGTGATTCTTGAGCTTCTGCACCGACTTCTGCATCAGCAGGATGTCGTGGTTGTGGAGGCCTACGCTGGGTTCGTCGAGGATGTACATCACGTCGGAGAGCGGCGAGTTGATGTATTTGGCGATCTTGCAACGCTGCGCCTCGCCGCCGGAGAGCGTGCCGATGGCGCGGTCGAGGGTGAGGTAGCCGAGCCCGATCTCCTCCAACGCCGACAGCCGTTCGGTGGTCGCCCGCTTGATGTCCTCCGCCAGCGGGTTGTCGAGGGTCTCCATCCACTGGCGGCAGTCGCTGATGCTCATGGCCGTCACCTCGGCGATGTTGAGGCCGCCGATCTTGCAGGAGCGTATCTTCTCGTTGAGGCGCGTGCCGCCGCAGTCGGGACAGGTGCCCATCGTCAGCATCGGGTTGAGCACGGAGGCGTGGAGCAGTCCCTCCTCCGAGTTGATGATGCTGCGGTACATGCGCGGGATGAGGCCTTCGTATTTGGCGGTTTTGGGCCAGTTGGAAGGCGGGTTCTTCAGCTTGATCTGCGGCGAGTTGAGGAAGAGGTCGAGTTCCTCGGGCGTGTAGTCGCGGATTTTCTTGTCGAGGTCGAAGAGACCGCTGTGGGCGTAGCGTATCCACCGCCAGCCGCCCTTGCCGAAGGCGATGTAGTGGATGGTGTCCTCGTCGTTGAGCGACTTGTCGAAGTCCACCAGCTTGTGGATGTCAAGCTCGCGGATCTCGCCCAGTCCGCCGCAGCGCGGACAGCTGCCCGAGGGGTGGTTGAACGAGAAGGCGTCGGAGTAGCCCACGAAGGGTTGCCCGATGCGCGAGAAGAGCAGACGCAGCAAGGCGTAGATGTCAGTGTAGGTGCCGACGGTGGAGCGGGAGTTGGAGGCCGGCTTGCGCTGCTCGATGACGATGGCGATGGGCAGGTTCTGGATGTCGCCCACGTGCGGCCGCCCGTACTTGGGCAGGTACTGCTGCGTGAAGGAGGGGAAGGTGTCGTTGAGCTCGCGCCGCGACTTGGCCGCGATGGTGTCCAGCACCAGCGACGACTTCCCCGACCCCGACACGCCCGTCACCACGGTGATCTTCCCCTTGGGGATCCTGACGTTGACGTGCTTGAGGTTGTTCTCGGTTGCATCGCGGACGATGATGTGGGTGAAATCGTTAGAGGGTTCCGTAGTATTAAAATTATCCATATAGTAAACTGTTTTTCAGTTAGTTGTTTGGTGACATCTTAGGTGACATCTTAGGTGACATTTTTTTCTTTTACGCCAATTTGTTTTATGTTGTCAAAATCACCCAAGTGCTGTCTTTTCGATCGCCATCATTGGCGAGAAACGATCCATTCGCCATTTCTGCGACCACCCTTTCGGATTAGGATACCCCTTGACTGAAGGTTTTCAATATCACGTTTGATAGTTCTCGTCGCAACACCCGTCTTTAGTGACATTTCTGGTATTGTTACAAAAGAATCTTCAGCAATCATTCCTAATATAACATACTGTCTTTTAGTTAGTTCTTTGGTGACATTATTGGTGACATTATTGGTGACATCTTGTTCTTTTACGCCACCTTTTACGCCATCTTTGGTGACATTTGTGTCAACCAATAGTGTTTCTTCCAAGAATTCCGGATGGCAAGGAATGTCTATCAGGAAATATGTTCTCTCCTCATCCGTCTCGATGGTTGCTTTGGGCGATCCGTTGGCTTTCAGCTCGTCCTGGATGGTAGGGATACCCGTCTCGTCGAAGTCGTTGGCAAAAGCGCAGATGCTGCGGTAGATGGCATCCGGATTCCATCCCGTTTTGTACTCAATGCGGTCGTTCTCCACCGCCTTCCCGCCGAGCAGTTCTTCTATGTTGATTGGTAGTTTCATGAGCACTCAATTTTTGATGTGTTTCTTTCTGTTCGATTTCTTGCTGCTATAGATTTTGAATCGGCAAAAGTACGACATTTTTCCGAGACATGGAACGGTTATGCGCAGT
>CAMJPH010000096.1 GCA_946407715.1 uncultured Bacteroidales bacterium
TTAGGGCTTTTTTGCAAAAAAAAGAGGGCGAGTCACTTTTGACACACCCCCTACAAACGGCGTTACTTAAAATCCCGTTTCTCGGTATAAACACCATCACTGGCATCTTCAGCATCTGGGCGTCGTGGTATTCCCAGACCGCCCCTCTGCTTTCTGCCCAGTCGTGCAGCAGGCAGATGGCGTCGCACTTCATCAGTTCCGGGATGCACACCCGCATACACTGCTCCCATGTCCATTTCGACGAACACAGCCGCAGCGGGTTCACGGTCTCGTGTCCCTTCTCCCTCAGCCACATTTCAGCCTGGGCGAACTTGATGAACACCTCCCAACTGGGAAGATCGCTGACTTTTCCTGCAATGTAAACCTTCATACCGATCGTGTTTGGAAAATGCGGACGCGATGAATCGCGCCCCTACAAATCCTCCTTCTTGGGTTCCACAAAGAACGTCTCGTCCTGCACCACAACTACCCCCACCTTGGGGAACAGGGCGGCCACCTCTTCGTCCTCGCGGTCGGCCAGCAGCTTGTCCTTGGCGGGTTCCTCTTTGGTGCGCACATAGTTGGGAAGGAACTCCTTCAGCATCTCTAACACGCTCGCCCAGGTGAACCCCTTTCTGGTCTTCAGCGTCGGGGTACCGGTGCGGAAGCCGAGGGTGCCGTGGGTGGTCTCCAAGCTCTTGCGCTTGCTGAACAGCTCGTCGCGGTTCTCCAAGGCGTAGGCCTGCAGGATGTCGAAAGCATTGTCTTTCGTCTCGGCCAGCTTCGTCAGCTCGTCCTGCCACTTCTCGCGGATCTTGGCCATCTGGATGTCCATCTCGGCGGTGATTTTCTGTTGTCTCGCGTCGGCCTTCGCATAATCGGCGAACGCCTGTTCCATCTGTTCCGATGAAACGCCCGTGTAAACGGTCTTCTTTTCTCTTTTCTTTGCCATAATTTTAAGGGTTATGGGTTATTGGTTATGGGTTATTGAAGCTGGGTGTTGTCCGGGTTGTCCTGGTTGTCGTCTTGACGGCCTTGGTGTGGATCCTCTTCAAAATTAGCAAAATCAGCATAGAAACTATTCTTGATTTTGGCTTTTACTCTCATTTCAAAGTCTGAATTGGAATATTTGTCGCGGTAACAGTTCTCTATTTCTTCCCGTTGTTCTTCCACTCGTTTTTCAATGTCTTTATTGCCTACAAAAAGAATGTTAAGAGACACCGAGTTGGTGGTTTTGACATTTCCGGTGTAACCGACGTATCCAGCAGCTGTGAATTGCACCAATGTGTATTTTATTCGTTTTCTTGCCATTTTCTTTGGGTTTTAATTGGTAATTAAATACTGTCTAAACACAAGCACTTCTCCTCGTGCACAAGCCTGATCATCTCACGGTCTCTGGCCGCCTTGCTCGGATGCTTGCTATGGGTTTTCCATACGCCCCATTCCCCATCACATATTTTGATTTTCGGAAGTTCGCCTCTGTTCGCATCTCCATCGGCGGAACGGATGAACTTGTAGCCGTCATCCAAAAGCTTTCTTCTTGATTCAGTAATTGCATTCATAAATTCTTGGGTTTTAAGATTACATTAAATTTCTGGTTCCATGGGTCTAAGAAGCCCCTTTCCTTCAAGCTGCTCGTTGAGCCATTCTGGCACTCTTTCATCTATTAATCCTTGAGAACGAAAGACAGTCTTGCCGGGGTCACTGACACTTAGTTCTTCCCATGTTATGGTCACCCCTCTTTTTTCGGTTCTCAGTTCGTATCCGAGTGCTCGAACGGCCTCGGCAATCCGTACAAAGCTGCTCTTTTGCGAAAGCCTATGCTTAAATAAATAGCGTTTTTCTGCCATAATTCTTTGGGTTTTAATTGGTGATTAACTTGGGTTATTCTTCATATTCAACAGTGACAATCGGAACTTCAACACCTTTCGGTGATATAAGTGTGTCGTCTGGCATAATGGCGAATACTTCTCTAATTGGGCTTTCTTCGTCTAAAGTGTCCATAACTTTTCGGTTTTAATTGGTGATTAAATTGGATTTATTCAACATATTCAAATTCTCTGTAGAGAACAAGCACAGGTCCCTTGACCCCCATCACCCATTCGCCACGTGTGTTATCCTCCCCCTCAGGTGGGGCTATCGTGGAATGTACGGATCCGGGTGTCAAATTCTTAAATTCTGGTCCGACCGCTGTGCAATACGAGATTTGTATCATTCTCGTTTTCGGGGATTTCTCACACCTTACGTGTGCAACATCTATTGTCACACAGCTGAGATGATAGCTTCTTGCTTTCACCCCGCAGTGCTTGCATCTGTATTGGTCGTAGGATCCTTTTCTACTTGATACAGTGACCAGATTCAACTTTTCCCATTCGTGGCCACCGTCTTTGAGACTGATTTCAATTTTTTTCATAACTATTCGGTTCTAATTGGTGATTAATACTGTTTTTAAGTCTTTCATATCAATCCATTTTCAAGTGCGGCAACTACCGCTTTTGCCATTGCTTCGTTGTCGTATATGCCTATCGGTTTGTATATGCTGTGGGTTGAGAAACCATCACCTCTTACCGCCTCATAATAAACCACATAAAGCATCATATTGTCTTCATCGTTGATTGGTACTTCGTTCTTTTTGTAGTATGCGTTCATTTTTCATTCGGTTCTAATTGGTGGTAAATAATTCAAAGTCGTATGCGAACACCCACGGGTTTGATTCCCACGTACCTTTGCCATAAACAAGATCAATCAGATTTGCGAAACATTTACGTGGAGAATTCCAAAAATAATCTTCCATTTTCCCTTGCCTGTTTGGCAGGTGGTCAGAGAGTTGATGTACTATTTCTTCTTTATCGGCTCTGTTATAATCAATAGAAATCCAATAACACGTACCGTCTTTCTCTACGCCCTCTTTAAGGCAATCCTCGTCGCTTATGTCTTGCAGATGTTCCACCTTTATGCTGGTGATTTTGATTTTGCGAGGCATTAATTCAGCTCTAACAAACATCTTATTATTCCAGCCTTTCTCATTTCTCATCCAATCATGTGAAAATGGGTTTTCCCTTGAAGCATGACATGCAATTACTTTTCTGTACGGCTGCGCTATTGCGACAACCTCTCCAATCTCGTATTTAGGCTTTTCAAAATGAAATACGCCGTTTTTAGCCGCTATTATATCAGAGAATGACCAATGCTGCTCTTTGCATATTCTTCGTGTCATGTTCTTCCGTCCCTCAAGTACCGCTTGTGTAAGGTCATAGCGATCGTTGAACATTATTTTTTTCATAATTCAGCATTCATAATTCATAATTCAACATTCCTAATTCTGCACTGCAATTCCCAATTCCACATTCCGCATTGCCGACAGGGACTCCTGCTTGTGGCAGAACTCCGCATACACGCGGGTGAGCGCGTCCGGGGAGATGCGGTTGAAGCTGTCGGCCTTGGCGGCACGGCAGGCGATGGCCTTCACGTAGTCCATGCTCGCGTTGGTCACGCCGTGCAGCTCCAGCCAGCGGTAGATGGCGCGGATCACGCCCTTGCGCTGGCGGTCCAGCTTCACGCGGTCGGGGTCGCCGTCAGGCTTCCGGTCGGTGCGCTCCGCACGGCTGTCGCGCCGGTCGTGCCCGATGAGCGTGCCCTGCAGGAACTCCGTCAGCTCGCGGCACTCCAGGAAGGTGAGCTCAGAGGTGTGGCAGGTGCGGCCCTCGGTGAACTCCAGCACCACATCGGCCATCGCCTCTTTGTCGAGACCCAGTTGCCCGGCCAGCCACCACAGCCGCCGGTTCTGCTCCGTGGTTCTCAGATTCGGGGTCGCGGTCTTCATCTCGCACCTCCTCTCAGCATCACCTGCACCTTCTTGCGAAGGCTGATTCGCGGGAACTTCCCGGACTTCAGCAGCCGGATGAACTTCTCCTTGGCGAAGAGGCCGTACATGCCGCCGCACACCACGCCGTTGTTGTCGTAGAAACTGATGTTCCTGACTCTCGGATAATAAACTGTTGTACTCATAATTGTTGGGATTTTTGGTGATTATTTAAGTGAATTACTGATTACTGATTGGATTCGCCCCAATACCGTTCCGCACCCTCTTTCCAGATGGTGTAGCCGCCGCCGTTCGGGCCAATGTAGCGGCCCTTGCTGAAGGCGATATGACCTTCCACCCAGATCTTCTCATCCGCATCGAACATCACGCTCTTGGCGGTGCGGCCAACCGGCTGGCTGCCGTCGGCCTGGCTGGTGAAGATCAGCAGCTTGGTGCGGAGGGTGTGCTTCAGCTTCATATACTGCCGGAAGGTCAGTCCCGTGTACTGGAAGCTGTCGATCACCACGAACATCGGGCTGCGCTGCCGCTTCATCCGGGCGGTGAGGTCTTCAATCAGGCCGTCCGCGTCGCCGTATTCCGGCTCAGTCACCAGCATACGCCTGCCCACCTCCTGCATCCCGGTCTCCCGGAGAGCCTTGGCGAACGTAAGTCCGCTGCCCTCCTCCAAGCTCACATACAGCCCGCGCCCGAACTTGGTCAGTTCCTTGCAGAGCTGCATCACGAAGCGGGTTTTGCCGTTGCCGCTGCGCCCCCACACAAACCACACGCCGCTGCTCTCCATCGGCCCGAAAGCCTCCGCCCAAGCACCTGTCAGCTCCAGCGTGCGGTACTTCTTGTCCATGATGTTCTGTATGGTCAGTGCCCGTTTCATGGCCGCCTATCTGATGTCCAACACGGTTTTGATGAAATCGACTGTCAACGGTTCGCCGGTGATGTCGGCCTCCCGCATCGCAGGCACCAGCACGTCGTGCAGCTCGCCGTAGTTGTCGCAGTTTTCCGCCTTCATCTCAGCCAAGAGCGTCCAGTAGCTCTTTTTGTAGGAATTGTAGAACTCCTTGAACTGGGCGGTGCTTTTGAAGAAAGTGTCAGGATCCTGCTTGAGACCGTTTTCGTCGTCGGGGATGGTTAGGATGATGGCGTTCAGCCTTTTGTCGGTGATGAGCTGGGCGGACCGTTCGGCCGCGTTGCGTCCTGCGGTGTCGCTGTCGTAGAGCAGTGCGATGTTTTGGGTGAATCGGCTTATCTGCTCAATGTGCCCGTCGGTGAGGGCGGTTCCGCAGGCGGCCACCACATTGTGGACGCCGATCTGGTGCATGTGGATGACGTCGGCGTTGCCTTCCACCAACACGCACACGTCGTACTTGCGGATGGCGGGCAGCGCAACGTCGAGGCCCATCAGAGTCATGGATTTCTTGTAGAGCGGCGTTTCCGGACTGTTCACATACTTTCCGGTCTTTTTTTCGGTGCGGCTCCCGTGAGGTCGCGTCCGGAGAAGGCGATGACCTTCCCTCTTACGTCGCGGATCGGGAACATGAGCCGTCCCCGGAAAACGTCATACACGCTTCCTTTCTCGTTGCGATTCAGCAGTCCGAGCTCGATGGCGGTCTCCTGGTCCACGCCCTTTGCCTTGAGGTGGTCTTTCAAACCTCCCCAGCTCTCCGGCGCGTAGCCAATGTGCCAGGTTTTCAGGGTCTCTTCCTTGAAACGCCCAAGGGCGTAATCCAATGGGGTAGGGGGTGGCGCTTCTGAGTGTCGCTTCTGTGTGAACTCGGACGTTGTTTTTTCCGCCTGCGGGGATGCAGGTTGTTCTTTGAATGCCCATAATTGTTCCTGAAACCATTCCGCGGCGATCTTCATTGCCTCCTCGTAGGATTTCCTGTGTTGCTCTCTTTTCGGATCCTGCGGCTTACGGTCATCTTGGATTTCCACGCCGTACTGTCTGGCCAGCTCCTTGGCGGCCTCGATGAAGTCGCAGTTGCGGAGCTTCATCACCAGGTCGAACACGTCGCCATGGGCACCGCACACGTAGCAGTTATAACTGCCGGTCTGCGGGTTTATTTTCAGCGACGGGTCGTGGTCGTCATGAAACGGGCACACGGCGGCGTAGAGGCGGCCTTGTTTCTTCAGGTTCAGTCCGAGGCCGTTTGCCGCACTGACGATGTCGGCGCGGTATTTGATGGTGTCTATGGTTTCTTTGGTGATCATTCTTAAAGGTTATGGGTTATTGGTTATAGAAGCCTCTGCATTGGTGTTGACTGTTAATAAGTTAAGCAAAAATTGTTGATAACTTTGTTTTGAAAAAGTTAGAATTATATCAAAATATTTTGTATCTTTGCCATGTCTTTTGAGAGAGACAACACGGGAATCCGAAAACGGTAAAGAGTAGGAAAAACGAAAACCCAAAGAAATATGAAACTACGAATTTCTTTGAAAGTTTGGAAAATGATGATAACCTTTTAGGTTGGGATTTTCTAAACGGGAGCAAAGGGGGACTGACCCTCCCCCTTTTCCCTCTTTGGGTTTTCGAGGCTGCAAAAATACCAAAATTATGAATAGTATGGACAAAGATCAGATCACGAAAACGGAGAACCGGGGCGGACGGCGCGAAGGTGCCGGGCGTAAGGCCACCACCGCAAAAAAATACGCGGTGTGCGCCACCCAGGAGGTTGTCGATATCCTGGAAGCCGTGACCGGCAGCAAAAGCAACTATATCTGCAGAGCGGTTCTCCATTACGCTAAGTGTCAAGGTCAGTAGGGCATCCCGTAGTTTTTCGATTGGGGCGAGAACGGGATGTTCGCCTGTGTGGGCGGCAGCTGCGACGGGGTGGGTGCCTGCGCTACATAAAATGCTGAAAATCTGAATAACACAAGGCTTTCAGCATTTTTTGTTAAAAAAAACGATGGTAAGCATCATCTTTCCCAATTCAACAAGTTCAAGTAATAATAAAGTATGTCTGTTCCGTTTGTGAAATTCCGTTCATGTTCCTTGCCATAAAGGCAAGTTCTGATTTTTTATACCGCAGTAGTTTGAACCATGTGTCAACCCAGAAAATAAATTTCCAAACCTTTCCAAATTCCGTTGGAAATGTCATTTATTTTGATATTTTTGCGCCAGACTAAAAAAGATGATGGACGGAAAATTAAGTTATTGTTTTTCAGATGATTGCTTGATTTTTCGTTTTGTTCTTTTGCGGTGTGGGACTTTATTTTTGACAACTTATAATTTTGCAGTAAAATAAAAGAATTTATGGCAAC
>CAMJPH010000097.1 GCA_946407715.1 uncultured Bacteroidales bacterium
CATTGAAAAACTCTTTGACGAAAATTTTTGGGTGTCCCAATGACGAAGTCAGGAAAAAAGACAGAACGGGTCAGTGAGTTTGTAGCGTGTGTCGCGTTTCCCTTTGCCGAAAGGGATGTATGGTTTTATAAAATCGCTGGCGACTAACGCTTTCAGCAATTTGGTGGAAGCCCCACTATCGTCCAACCCTGTTCTGCGGAGTATTTCCTGACGGGTGAATCCCGAGCGCCGAGTCCCTAAAAGTTGTACGATATTCTTCATCAGTTCAGGGGTGGAGAACACAGATGCGAACAACCGGTCGAATTCGTCATGAAGTCTGGCGTTGTCCTCAAAGAACATCCAATCAATGTTTTGGGCGAGGCTCATCCCTTTCTTCATATATCCAAGATAGTAGGGGATTCCGCCAACGGCCATATAACTTTGGACGATGTCATAACGAGAGAAGCGTATCCCTCTTTCTTGGAAAAACGCCTCGCATTCGCGGAGCGTGAAAGGGGAAAGTTTAATTTGGCAAGTAAGCCTTCCATACAATCCACCATGGTTGTTGACGAGATTGTCGGTCATCCAGGAAGTGGCGGACCCGCATACCACTAACATCATATTATGGCGATGGCATGCCCAACCGTTCCAGAATGCCTCCAATGCGGTGACAAAGCCCGAACGCGGCGTGTCCATCCACGGCAATTCGTCCAAAAAGACCACCTGTCGCGATCCTTCGTCAACACTTTGGAGATGCATTTCCAGCATGAAGAAAGCCTCCAACCAGGAGGCGGGGCATTTGCTCTTCTTCATGCCGTGGAGCTGCAGCGACAGATAGAAGTACTTTAACTGTTCCTTGAGGCCGTTTTTGTGGTTTTGCTCATCAACAGGGGAAAGCCCCGCGTGCCGGAAGGCGATCCTGTCTTTCAAAGTTTCGTCCACCAAATAGGTTTTGCCCACGCGTCTGCGACCGTAAACGGCTACAAACTCCGCTTTTCCGCTGTCGTAACATTCGTTCAACTCCTGAATTTCCCGTTCTCTTCCAATCATTGTTTTAGCATTTTATTTTTCTGCAAATATACAAAAAATATCAATTGCAGAAAAATAAAAGCATACTTTTATATGTTTAAATTTCTGGAACAACAGTTTTTCTATAAATCAGATGCCTTGTACATTTGAGCGGCGTGGAGAGGTTTGGCGAAGGTCGGTGCGGTGAAAATAAGTTTTATTCGCCGCATTTTTGCGGAGAACAAGTCGTCACCATGCCAAATCGGCTTTGGCCGGAAGAAGCACGCATTATGAATTGGGGTGATACTTTGAGTTGATCATTCCGCTTTCGGCCAAACTCGCCGACCTGTCCGATCAATGTAAACATACTCGCCATTAAGCTTCACTTGAGCCACACCTCCTTGGAACACATCCGCATAATCGTATTCCAACGGAATGACAACATTCCCTTGATTGTCAATGTAACCCCACTTTTCATCAATCTCAACCGGGGCCATGCCTTCCCGGAAATCCTGAACATGGTCGAACTTCGGCTTTACAATCATATTGCCGGTTCTGTCAATAAAGCCAAACTTGCCACCTGACATCACGCCGCATAAATCCTCATAAAAACAATCCATGTCCTCATATTGCGGCTTGATCGTTTCATGGCCATCGGCATCGACACACCCGTGCAGGCCGTCTTTCTCCACATACCAGAAACCCGCAAAAAAGTAATAGCTGACCGAATCGTATATGGGTTTCACCACCATATCACCTTTTCGGTTTATAAAACCTATTTTGCCGTCAACATGGACAGGATGGACGTTGGGGGTTGAATTGTTGGGGGACATTTGAGTTCGTTTTAATGTTTAATCTTTACATTGTTTGCGGCGAAAAGGGGCACGAATTGTACTCCGGTTGGAAATCCAAAGCAGATTTATACAATTATATCAACTATATCAACCCTTTTTCCTTTAATTTGCGAATCATTTCCTGTTCCTCAGGAGTAGGCATAGGTGTTGACATCGTTACAGATTTGCTATAGTTGTCATTCCACTCTGACAACAGGCTTATTATCTCTTCAGAGATGACACCATCACGATGTTGAATATTACCGATCGTCCAATCATCAGATACACTTGTAACCAACACCCTGGTCACTTCGACTGAAGATTTTTTGTACTCTGCTTGCTTTTTAGCAAAATAGCCATTACTAGCCACAATATTCAGAACTTTCTCAAATGGTGTTTTATTACCAATGTGCTCGACCATGTCGTTGACAAGAGAATCCTCTATACCCGGGAAAAACGATGATTGCCATTTACGGGGTAAAATGTGTTCAATTTGCCATTCAGGCGGAAGCAATTCTTGCTGATGGTTATACGCGAAAATTTTCAAAAGCATTCTGACGATGTTACGGTGCGGATTTTTAATTCGTTCACCTATGACGGAAGTATCTATCGGTCTAAAAGCAAACTTCGGATGAGAATCTTTTATGATTTCCACATTCAGTTTCAGAATATCACCTTTCACGAAATTGATGGTAGGGTAAAGAATAAAGCGTGACAGCAATTCTCCAATAAGTTTATTGAGGAACAAGAGAAATTCATTTTCAAAATTGGGATCCTCCCAATGTGAAAGATAATAAGTGATGACGGGATATTTCCAAAATTCATTCGGATATGAAACTAATGTGTCCAATGCTTTTCGAATTTCGACATTGTTGTCCCAAACTTCCTCAGGAATATCGTGATTTGTGTTAATTACTTTCCATAAATTTAGAATCTTGTTCAGTTTCTCCATCAAAGTATTCTCATAAAGTCTTTCGGCCTTCCCTGCCAAGAAATATTTCCGAACACCTTGGACAGTTGAATCAATATTGCCATCGCAAGCACGCAAATAGAACATATAGTAGTAGAAAAGTCGCTGAATGCTCTCATTTGCCTCTGTCGCTTCCCTCTCCAACCGTTTCCATTTAGCAATAAAATCATCTTTTTCTTCCTTTTCTTTAAAATGATTGTATATTTTTGCTTTGAAGATATCGGCATCGGTCAGTTGTAAACCTCTATTATTGAGTGTAGAAAAAATCGTCAATGCCGTATCTTGGCTATCTGCCCCGATAGGGAGCAGAATGGCCTGATTGAGAATAGCATAGATAAAATCATATATCTGCAGTGGAGATTCCGCACAGTGGTTATCGTAAAGCTTCTGGAAAAGCAAGTAGTTCTTTGAGTAGTTATCATCTGCCTTGACTTCGGCAATACCGGTTCTAAGAATTTCGCGCAAAATCATATTACCATCATTATCTACCACCTTAGATGTGAGAAGTATGTCGGAAAAGTCTACTTTTCCCGTAAGGTTGTCTGTCCTCCAAATAGCAGGTTCTATTTGCTTGATAAAATTTTGAGCAGCCTCCGTATTTGAATCATCGCCCTGAACAAGTTTGGTGTATATAGCTCTCAACAATAGAAACAGAGATGTGATGCGTTGCTGACCATCAATGATTTCCTGCTCTCCTTGTTCATTTTCAAACGACACAATACTTCCTAAAAAGTACGAACCGTTCCTTTTCAAGCCCCCAATTGTGGTCGCGAACTCCCAAATGTCTTCAAAAAGAGTTTCTATTTGCTCATCTGTCCATGCGTATGGACGCTGATATTCGGGAATCACAAAGGGTTTTGTTCTACCTGTCTTTAGTAAATCTTGAACATTCTGCTTGTTGACGCTAATTGTTGTGGCCATATCGTTACAATTTAATTCGCAAAAATACATTTTTTCAAAACACGAAAACCCGCGATTATTTGAAGCTTGCTCCGCCGCGTCTTTATTTCAGCCACCACACCACATTCACATTGTCGCTGACCACCAGGTCGTCGGGGGTGATGTCGAGACTGTCAACCGTGCTGGCTTTAGCTTCATCAGCGCAGCGAATCTCACGAGCCTGCGAATAAATATGCACCTCCATCTCGCCGTATTCGATCTCTTTCACCTCCCCTAATTCGCGTCCCGCCGCCTTGGCCATAATTTCCGCTTTGTCGCGGGCGTCGGTTACCGCACGCTCCAACATCTTCAGTTGCGTCGGGCGCGGATCCTTCTGCGTGTAGCCAATATTGATTTGCGCATTCGCAATGAATTTTCCAACTCCACGCACAACATTGTTCACCAATACATTATCCATCCCGAGGTCAACCTTGATCCTTTGGACAAGATTATATCCCTCTTTCTTCGAACCCACATAATTTCCTTCTTCGTAGATGCTCTCTCTGTGTTCAGAGATATCCATTCGGATCGTTTTCGCCAATTTGCCCGATAGATGGTTGTATTCCAATATCTTAACCATCCAGGAGCTGTTCTCCTTGGCGCAGGCGTAGGCCTCGTCATAGTTTTTTAACACACGGTCAATACTAACTTCCAGCCGTGTCACATCGGGCACCACATGTATGCTTCCTGTGCCGACTACTTTTATGGTCGATTCACTCATTTTCTTCGATTTATTTGTGTTGAACGATTGTTAGCTTTTTCAATTTCGGCATCCGTTTCTTCCTTTTTCCGTATCCTCACCGTCAGCTGGATCTGCTCCTCGGGATGCTCCTCGGGGGCGATGCGGCTGATGCGGCAGTCGAAGAGGTCGTCGTGACCCATGTCGAAGAAGGGGGCGAGACTGCGGTTGTCGCCACGGGGGATGTAGCCGAGGAGGAAGTCCTCGCCATCGTTGTTGAAGATGACCTGCACGGCCTCGGGGTCGTAGCGGTTGTCGGCCTCGCGCTCCAAACGCAATGGCATCCCGACACGCAGCCGGTCCCAAACAAGGTCTGCTTCGTAATACTTGCGGCCCGCCAAGTGGCAGCCCAGATAGAATTTGCTTTTCTCTTTCATCATTTTGCCGTTTTTAATTTCACACGGCAAAAGTACCACCCGACTGCGCCAAAAAGCGGACCAATGGGAGATGTTTTTTTCAAAAAAAGTCATCCCTCCGCTGCTTCCAAGTGCATCCGTCTGATTTTCAATGCAATGTCTTCCGGATCCAGCACTTTCAGCCAGCGGCCTCGGGAGAGGATTTGTGCCAGGAAGTCGCTGGTGGGGTGCAGTTTCACCTCGAAGTCCACATAGTCATCGCCGACCGCCAGTTCTTTCTGCGAGTGGTGCAGCGGCAGGTCGCGCATGGCGTAACGCTCGTTGCCGAAGGCGCGCAACACGATCCGCTGTTTCGGTTCGTCTCCGCCCTGCATAATGCCGTAATAGTTCGAGAAGTAGCTCTGCGCGTCAAAATCCTTGTCCAGAACGAACGTCCTGTCGGTCATCGCCATCTCCTGGATGCGGTCGAACGAGAGAGTGAGGAAGCCGCCGTCCTCCAGGCGTCCGAGCAGGTACCAGCGGCGGCGGAAGAGTTTGATGCAATAGGGTTCCAGGGTCCACTGACTCGTTTCAGTCTTCCCATACCGCTTGTAACAGACTGACAAGCAACGGTTCTCGCGCATCGCATCGACCACGGTCTGCAGGTGTTCGCTTTCGCTTGGGATGCTTTCGAGGAGGATGCGGTCGTGCAGTCCGCGGGCCTCGCTGACGATGTTGCTGACGGTGAGCGAGCCCAGCATCCACCGCTGCACGCTGTCCTCGCGGAGCATCTCGGTGTCATCGATGTAGTAGCGGTTCTCATTGTCGCATTCGATGATGATGTCGAACATCTCCTCCACCTCGGCGCGGTGCCGGCGGAAGGTGGAACGGCTGAACTCTTCGCCCTCGCTCATCTCGGTGCGGAGCCAGCGTTCGTTGATTTCGCGCAGGGTGATGCGCCCGGCGCGTCTGATGGTGCCCACCAGCCAGACGTATTGTTTGAAAAGTGCGGATGCTTTCATATTCGATATTTGCGGCAAAGATACGAAAAATCAAGTTTCGCGAGTGCTTTTTCCGTGGCAGCTGATGGCGTATTCTCGTGATTTTCCGAAGGAGATTCCGCTCGCTCACTGCGTTCGCGGCGGAATGGTGCGCGACTCCGTATGAGACCCAGGGGGAGAAGATGGGCGGCGGGGGGAAATCTGCCGTTGCGGGAAGCCTCACGACCGCCGCCCATCTTCTCCCCTTTTCCCTTGTGTGCGGAACACCATTCCGCCAGTGACGATAGGAACTGGCGGAATCTCCTCCGTTCAAAGACTAATTTTTCCAAAACAGCCCGAGACATACTTGCTGAACTTGAGTTTAATGTTTCATATTTTTCTGAATGTACTTTTCAATTTTTGACGACTTCAGATGCCTAAGCATCATCTTTCTCGCCAATTCTTCATCTTTTTCGTCGTCACATTTTTCATTTTCTTTGTAACGATTCAAAACTTTTTGGTCATAGATATACCAAGCCCAATCTCTCACTACCCTATCATTGGTTTTCTGCCTTGTGGCAAAATCGCGAACAGCTTTGTAAAGGTTTTTCCTGAATTCTTCTGTATCGCATAGTGTGTAAATAAATCTTTCGTTGTCAAGATCACTAATGAACAATGAGAAAATACCTGTGGAATAATAGTGCTTATAGTCAAAGTTATCGTTTTCCGGAGGAAACATCAGTTCTTCAAAATGAAAAACATAATCGCGGCCTTCACCATCGTGATACAGATAATGTGGTATATGATTGTCTTTGATGCACTTTTCGGTCCATATCAACAGATCAGCCACGGGGTCGCTGCCCCACACGCCCGACAATGATAGTTCGGCCACCATTTTCCCATCAAACAGGATGGTCATATCCACCCAGCCTGCCTCGGGATCTGCAAAATAGAAATCCACCTTTTTCAGATTTAAAAAGTCACTTTCCGCTATAGCCGAATACATTTCGGCCCGCTTTTGCATCCAAGAGTAAGAGTCTAAACCTTTCATAGTCAAATCACATTAACATCTATTAAAACTTAGAACTTAAATTTGTTTCCATTCTCCTCATCCCCACACTTTATCTCCACAACCTCCCCGATTT
>CAMJPH010000098.1 GCA_946407715.1 uncultured Bacteroidales bacterium
TTTCCATCGCGTAGTGCAGCTTTGGGAAGCTATCAGTCCCAATCCAGGTTTGCGTCCGTTCCGTACAAAATACCTGTGGTTAGTGACTATTTACGAACTCTATCTGGAGGAATTCCGCCGCGTGGATTTCGATGCCGAGTTCTATGCCGCACAGACGCGCAAGTTGTTGGAAGAGAGTGCCACCTTGCTGGATTTCCGAGGCCATTTGCCCGAAATCGCCATTGACGCGGATTATCTCACCAAATTGCAAGAAACCAAACTGTCGCCTTCCGACAAGGCCGAGAAAATCATCCGCGACATTGAAACGATGATTCGCACCAACCAGAACAGTAGTGCCATCTATATTGAGTTTCAGGAACGTTTGGATGCGCTTATCCGCATGAAGAACGCCAATGCTATTGAGATAGAGGGACTCTTGAAGAAACTCAGCGAGCTTTACACTGAAGTGGATGAGGCGGTTGAGATTCCCAAGAAGATGGGCTTCGAAGACAAAGGCACTTTTGAAATTTATCAGATTCTCAAAAATGAACTTCCGCATTTCGATGAAGCATTGGCAAGGGAATTTGCCAACGAATTGGCAGCAAAGATCCAGTATAGAATCTATATCGGTTGGCAGGAAGTCACGCAGGAATACAACCGTCTGTTAGGCGAAGTGGCATTGTTGGCGGCCAACGAAAAGTATGATGCTTTGGATATTTACGGCAAAGATGTGTTGCAGGAAACCATCATGGATTCCATTGTCAGAAACTTCAGTTTGAATTGATATGTTGCCAGAGAATTGTACTGTTATTCGTCGAGAGGTCAAGAATGCCCGTCTTCGTGTTCGCGAAGATGGCACTGTGCAGTTGTTTGTCCCTGTGGCGTTCACAGATGAGGATGTCGAAAAGCTTTTGGAGAAAAAGGCACAATGGATAGCCTCAAAACGACAATTCTTTGCACAGAAAATCAAAATCCAACTGCGACGCAACGAACTTCTGCTGTTTGGAAACCGTTATGCCTATTTTTATTCATCCCAATATCAGAATAAGGTGGTCGTCAATCACGAAAGCAAGACCATTCAGGCAAAACGTGACTTGTTGGATACGACGGTGCAAGAAAAATGGCTGAAATCGGTGGCACGGAAGTATATCTTATCACGCGTCGAGACACTTTCCGAGGCGTTGCTTTTGCCGTACAACAAACTTTACATTCGCAGTCAGAAACGGAAGTGGGGGAATTGCTCGTCTGAAAAAAACATCTCACTCAACTGGCGACTGATTAAAGCTCCCGAGTTTGTCATTGACTATGTTATCATTCATGAACTGTGCCACACCGTCATTATGAATCATAGTGCTCGGTTTTACACTTTGCTTCGTTCACATTGTCTGGATTGCGAAGCGGCGCAGAAATGGTTGGATAGATATGGGAACAGTTTGTAAAAAAGCAAAAAAATCCCCCTTGTCCATTTAAGATAAGGGGGATTTCTTGTTTAGTATCCGAAAATCTCTTCCAATGTGAGCTTCGTGACCTTTCCGTATTTCTCCAAACCCTTCAAATCCACCTCGTTTTCGTTACCGAGTACAACCACCACTCTCTTTTGTCCCTTGATGTAGGTCTTGTTGAAGTTCGTGACATCATTCAAGGTCATTTTCTGGATGGCGTTGAAATTGGTTCTGTCCATCGGAGCCTTCAGCCCCATTTCCTCGCAGGTGAGGTAGTAGTTGATGATGCTCATCTTACGGGTGCGGTTGGTGCGGTATTGGGAAACCAGGGAAGTCTTGGCCAAGTCGAAGTTCAGTTCAGACACAGGCATGTTGTCTAACAGGTCGGTGAAGGCCTCCATGGCGTCGATCAGCTTGTCGTTCTGTGTGCCGATGTGGGTCATATTGTAGTTGTATTTGCCTTTCTCGCTCGGTTCCACATAGTAGGCGGCGGCAGAGTATGCTAAAGAACGTTTCTCGCGGATTTCCTGGAAAACGATGGAGTTCATGCTTCCACCGAAGTACTCGTTGTACATCTCGATTTGCGGACTCATAGACCAGTTGGCGGGCACGGAGGTGCTCAGCTGGCGGCACAAGGACTGTTTGGCATCATAGTGGGCGAAATAGACCTTGTTGTCTTTTGTGGCGAGACGGTCGTAGTCAGCACCCATCTTGACAGGTTTCTTGGCCGGATGCACGCTGTGCTTGTCGGTGAGGACTTTCTGCAAGTCGTTTAGACTCAAGTCTCCGTAGTAGAGGATGCGCTGCGGCTGAGAGGTCATCGTCTTGATCTGGTTGATGACATCCTGGGCCTTGATCTTCTGAACCTCTTCGTTGCTTACGAAATACTTACGGATGTTGTCTTTGCCGAAGGAAGCGTAACGCAGCATGTTTTGGAAGATGGTTTGCTGGCGCGATTTCGCATCCACACGGGATTTCAAGACATCGCTGATGGAATTCTGAACGGACTCTTCGGAGATTTTCGGGTGGTTGAGGATGTCCTCCACAATGGCCATGGCCTTCTCCATGTTCTCGCTGAGGCCGTTGATATAAATGCTGGCGTATTTGTCGCCGAAACCGATGGAATAGGAGCAGGCGAGGTCGTACATCTCGCGGTTGATCTGGCTCAGTGTGCGGTTCTCGCTCTCTAACTGGTCAAGGAAGTTGTTGGTGATGCCGGCTTTCTTGTCATAGAATCTACCATAGTTGTAACGATAGACAAGCGTGAAACGGCCGTTGTCGGTATTCTTCACGTAGAGGATCTCGTTGCCGTTGGCCTTGCCCTTCTGCATGTCTTTGTTGAAATCCACGAAAACGGGTTCAATGGGGTTCACCTTCATGTTTTTGACCTCTTTCAAGAAGTTGCTTTCCACGTCGCGGTTCATGACCACAGGGGTGATTTCGGGCTTATCGACTTTCTGCACGTTGCGTTGCTCGCCTTGGCGTTTATAGACAATCACATAGTTGTTTTTCTTGAAGATGCGTTTTGCGAAATCAACCACATCCTCTTTGGTCACCAGGCTCATGTTTTCGGTTTCATTGACCACATCCTGCCAGCTTTGGTGTGAAAGATAGGCAAATGCCATCGCCATGGCGCGGTTGGTGTTGCTTTCGAGGCTCGTCATGTCGCGCAGTTTGCGATTGTTGATAGCGGCGGTGAGCAGTTTTTCGTCCCAGTTGCCGGATTTCAGAATCTCGATTTGTTGCAGCAGCAGGTCTTTCAGCTGCTCAAGGGTCTGTCCTTCTTTGGGTCTGCCGTAGAGACGGAAGTAGGCGTAGTCGTTGAGGTCACTAACACCGGAGGATGCGGACATCGCTAACTGCTTCTGGTTGATGTTCTCGTCGATGATACCGCAAGAACCGTTCATCAGCACGGCGTCGGCCATCTCGGCGAGGAGTACGTCGCGAGAGCCTGTGCCAGACTCAATGCGGTAGCCAATCTGAACGTTCTCGGGCTCAAGACCATAGACTTCCACGGTCTTCACTTCGCGGATAGGCTTCTCATGCACGTAGGTGAAGTCGGGGATGTATTTCGGTTGAATCTTTCCGAAATATTTGTCAATCAATTTGATGACCTGATCAGGATCGAAGTCGCCCGCCATGGCGATGCAGTAGTTGTTCGGTACATAGTAAGTATTGAAGTGCTTGTTGATGTTGGTCAATGACGGGTTCTTCAGGTGCTCGATGGTACCGATGGTGGTCTGCGTGCCGTAAGGATGGTTTGGGAACAACGCCAAGTTCAACTGTTCGTAAGCGGTGCGGCTGTCGTTGGCCATGTTCATGTTCTTCTCCTCATACACGGCCTCCAACTCGGTGTGGAAGAGACGGAAAACAGGGTTGGCGAAGCGCTCGCCCTCAATCTTCAGCCAACGCTCGACTTCGTTGCTCGGGATGTCCTCCTGATAGACGGTCATGTCGTTGGAAGTGAAAGCGTTAGTGCCCTGCGCGCCGATCATGGACATCATCTTGTCATACTCGTTGGGGATGGCGTACTTGGAAGCCTCGTACGACACGGAGTCGATCTGATGGTAGATGGCTTTGCGCTGGGCGGGGTCGGTGGTGTGGTTATAGACCTCGTACAACGCTTCGATCTTCTTGAGCTGTTCCTGCTCCTTGGCCCAGTCGAGGGTGCCGAAGTGGTTGGTGCCCTTGAACATCAAGTGTTCCAAGTAGTGGGAGAGGCCCGTGGATTCCGACGGGTCGTTCTTGCTGCCCACGCGCACCGCGATGTAGGTCTGGATGCGCGGCACGTCCTTGTTCACGGACATGAAGACCTGCAGACCGTTGTCCAGCGTGTAGTGGATGACGTTCATCGGGTCATTCTGATAGGTCTCCTTGTGGTAATTCTGCGCGAAAGAGCTGAAGGTCAGGAGACAGCAGGCCGCCAGCAGCAGAGTTGCGATAAAGTTACGTTTCATAATGTTTGATTTGTATTATTGTTTGATGAATTTTTCTGAATAAGAGTCTTTATCTGTATAGATTTTCACGATATATACTCCTTGATGGAGCGATGAGACGTTTATCTCCGAATCGGGATGTGCTTTTGAAAGGATTACCCTTCCCAACAAATCACAAATTTCCACGCGGCTTACATTGTCTAAAGAAATGTTCAATTCGTTATGAATAGGATTCGGATAGACAATGGCATTCTTTTTATCATAGGAGGGAATACCATCGTGCAGGAATTCCACATCAAAGCTCGCTTGGTCGCCGTAGTATTGGATATTGGTGATTTCGAAACTGGTTTCAGGAGTGCCGTTGGTGAGATAAGGATGCGGGTTGGTGGTGGGGCCGAAGGAGGTGCGGTTGTTGTTGCCAAAGGCAGCATTGTTGATATTTCCATTCGTGATATCATTGGAGCTGTTAGGCCTGAAAACCCAATAGGAGTGCGGTACAGTGGAGTTATTAAAATAAGCGTTGCCGGAATAATCTAAGTCGTTAGGGTTAACGTTGTCATTCCATCTGCCGATAATCACGCCGCTGTGGGGAACATTTTCCATGAAATCGTCGCTGTTCCGGTACTCGATGGTGTACCACTGGCTTGGATTGATAGATGATCGGATGAAATAACAGTTGTTTTGGTCGGAAGAGGTGACGCTGTTCAGCACATAGTGCCCGCTCTCGGTGATTTCAATTGGCTCGTCAATAACACCCAAAAACTTGTATTTGAGGATGGCGGAGACTTGCTGTAGATTGTTCTGCCCCATTATATCCCAAAAGAAAACAGGTTCTATGTATGGATAGTTGTAATAATGGTAGAGGTCGGGGAGACCTAAGGAGTGCCCCATTTCGTGACAAAAAGTGTTGGCTGTGAAATAGTCGCCGGAATGGGCGAACTCGAGGTTGAAGGCACAGGGTGTTTTCCCGTTAATGTTGACATCGAAAGATACCGTGTCGAAAAAATCCATTTGAGGCCACAGAAGATCATCCCAATCATCAATATCACATTTGAGGATGAAGCTTATATTGTCAATAAGTCCATCGTTGTTACCGTCCAGGTTGATGGTAGAGTCCACCAAATGCAGGGAATCCACGTATGCCATCGCATTTGCAAGCATCACATTTCTCCGAAGCAGGGCGGGTCCCATTCCCGAATATCCTTCCGGATTGCTCGAGCTGCGGGGTTGATAATAAGCGTGGGGGTGAGCGTCTTGGTAGGAGATGATGGCGGTGTCTTGGATGTTGTTCGTGAAAATGGTATGGTAATTGATTTTCCCGTAGGTCATCGAATGGAAATAGTTGTTGACCGAGATTTGCTGGTAGGCGGTGTCGTTGAACATCTGGTCAATGGGCGCAAGCGTCTCGGAGAACTCCTCCTCATCGGCAAAGCGGATGAAAACCACCAGATTGGAGAGCGTCATCTGTTCGCTCCGGCCCAAATGGACATGAGGAGCCAAGTGGGCGTTTTTGGGCGGGCGCGGCGGCCTCAGCGGCGGAATCGTGTCTGCAGCTGCGGCAAAGCCGAGAAGCGCAATCGCATTGAACAACAGGACAAGAAGTCTTTTCATAAGCTTTTATAATAGTTGGTTCAACTATTTACAATATAACCTGCAAAAATATGTTTTTTGTAATAACATCCGCTTTGTTGTTGATAAGTATTGATATTTAGAGGTTGTGACATTCCACAATCGTTGTCCATTTTTTGTACACCCCTGTCACAATAATGGACACCCGACTGACGTTGCTTTTTGCGTAAATGGCTGATTTTTAAGTGTGTGTCGGTTTTGGCACGGTTTTGGAAGTTTGCAGTTAGCAGTTAGCAGTTAGTAGTTGTAACGAAAGAGCCCCTATATATTGAAACTACTTCCTTGAGCAGCCCCGGAGGGGCAAGACGCGCGAAGCGCTAATAACCCCACACAAGCGCAGCGCAGTGTGGGGCTTGAAAAGGCAGATGGGTTCGGACTGCGGGATGCCCCGGAGGGACAAGAGCTCGGTAGGGGTACGGATGAGGGCGATGATGCGATAATACGATGAAACGATGATACGATGAAACGATGATACGATGAAACGATGATGCGATGATACGATGAAACGATGATGCGATGATACGATGAAACGATGATACGATGATATTAGAACGAAACAACGAAACAATGATACGATTAGAGAACATCAGCAAAAGCTTCCGCTCCGAAACGGTGGAGACGAAAGCGCTACAGCGAGTAAACCTGGAGGTCCGGAAGGGCGAGTTCATAGCCGTGATGGGCCCTTCCGGT
>CAMJPH010000099.1 GCA_946407715.1 uncultured Bacteroidales bacterium
TCGACGGGAATGTCGGGGGCTTCGATGTGATAGTAATCTGGCAGGGACTTTTTCAAGTATTCCACGGTGCTGCTCTGCCCTGACGAGCCGTAACCGTGCAGGTATAAGATGTTCATAGTCTTGTGATTGGTGATTAGTGATTAGTGAACAGTGATCAGTGATTGGTGATTGGTGAATTGCTTTCACGCGGCAAAAATAGTTCGGTTTTTTGAGATATAGGTTATTTTGCAAGTAGCAGATTTCAATTATTCAGCATTCATAATTCATAATTCAGCATTGCTCAACACGCAAACCCAATCGCTTTCCCGCCCTTCCTTGTCAGCTTCTCGCCGCGACACCAAGCCTCCAGCATCTCCACGTCGGGACGGTTGCCGCTCAGCACCTCCTCCATCATGCTCTTGCGCACGATGTTGTCGATCTCGCCGCCCGAGAGGTCGTATTTCGCCGCCAACTGCCCGCACTGCCCTTCCGTGAGCCACGGGAGTTTGCTCTTCCAGATGGACTTCTTCGCCTCCGTGTTGGGCTGCCCGAACTTCACCTTGAAGAGGAAGCGGCGCTCGAAAGCATTGTCGAAGTTGTCGCACAGGTTGGTGGTGGCGATGAGGATGCCGTCCAGCGTCTCCATCTCCTCCAACAGGATGTTCTGCAGGGCGTTCTCGGTCTGGGCGCAGTTGCCGGAATCGACGTCGCGGCGCTTGCTGAAGAGCGCATCGGCCTCGTTGAACAGCAGGATGGGTTTGCGCTCCTCGGTCTCGCACATGCGGCGGTAGTCGGTGAAGATCCGCTTGAAGAGCTTCTCGCTCTCGCCGAACCAGCAGGTCTTGGAGGCGGCGATATCGACGTGATAGACGCTGCGGCCGGTGGCCTTGGCAATCATATCGACCGCGGCGGTCTTGCCGGTGCCGGGCAGCCCGTGGAAGAGCATGGCCACGCCCTTGGGCAGCGCGTTCTCCTCCAACCGCTTCTGCAGCTCCACGAATTTCTCCTCCTGCAGACTTTCCTTCACGAAGTCGAGGTCCGCCGACAGTTCCTCGCTGAAGAAGAGCTCGCGGGCGGGGATTTTGTCGGGAGGCAGCAGCCGTTTGTCGGTGCCGCCCTTGCCGCAGAAAAGGTCGTAGTCCTCGTCCAACAGCAGCCGTTTGCCCTTTTCGGTCAGCGTAATCTCCGCCTCGGCGAGGAATTTGGCGGGGAGCAGCTCCGCCAGCTCTGACTGCATGAGCGGATGGCTTTGGCCCATGATGTTCTTGGCAATGTCGAAACGATGGCGCAGATTGTCGTAGATGTCGTTCAAGGTACATTCCACCCCCGTGTTGCGCCGGCGGTCGCGGACGAAATCGTCGCAGATTTCATAAAAGAGGGTTCTGTCCTCAATGTCGAGCGAAAGTTTTTTCAACTCTTTCACTAATTTGATGTTGGGGTTGGCTTCCTCTTCCCGTTCCACCTGGATGAAAAGCTCACGCGAGTCAAAGTCCTCGTTGCTGCGGCATTCGATAAGTCCGGAGACGAGGTTGCAGAACTGGAACTGGTCCATTTCCTGCGCTTTCATCCGTTTCACCGGTTTGTTCAGGAGGAGCGAGTGCTCCACGGTATCGGCCACGATATAGTCGTTAGTGCTGCGCCGGCGGTTCACCACACGGATCAGGCGTTTTTTCAGCAGCGAATGCAGCACGGGCTTCAGCGGCAGGAAGTCCAGCCCGTTGATGTCGAGGTAGCGGCTGATGTCGCGGGTATCGACACTGCTGTTGTTGCTGATCAGCTGGATGGCGAAGACCGCCACGAAGAGCAGGGTTTCCAGCGGGGTGGTTTTCAGGAAGCGGCCGAGCTGGTCCACCTGTTCGCGCAGTTGCGGTTCCATCGCGCTGATGAGCTGGTTGTCCGGTTTCCGTCTGGAGCGCTCGTCGGCATTCCCGGAAGCCGTGAACTCGGGATCGTAAAGCCGGATCATCCTGTCGGTGGAGCTCTCCATAAGTTTGGCGACCTCGGTCAAGGTCTTGAGGGCGTTGAAATTCTTGTTATCTCTCATGATACTATTTGTTTGAATTTGACGCCGCAAAGGTCGGAAATCAACGGACAGGGGGTTGATTTCTGCTAGTAGCAGAGTGAAGGATGGCTGGGGAAAAGCGGATTTAACTTTCGAATGTGGTTGTTCGGGATGATGTACTAATGCGATGCTTTTTTCGACAATAGGGTATCAAAATAATAAAACGGATTTTGTAAGGCTACAAAATCCGTGTGTTCAAGCTTTATTTTGTCGGAGGAACTTCGTGCTTGTTTTCAAAGGGCTCACTCTCTTTCCGTGCGAAGTCCCGAGAAGGGGCTGCGGAGTGAGGGTAGGAGAATATTTTTATTAGCAATCTGAATAACAGCTAACTTTTACTAACTTTCACCGAAAAATATGACATACTTGTCATCGTACGAAGACTTCGTTTTAACTCATCAAATGTAATGGTATCTTCCACCCCATTCTGGAATCTTGTTATCTGCCATATTTCCTCCTTGAGAACGGGCAGATAGAAATAGTGTCCAGTGATTTCAGAACATCGCTTATAGCATTTCTTTAGTTCATTGATTTTTTCTTTGTACTCCATGGCATCAAATTGCTCTCGATTAGACACATTCACACTTTTCACTTCAAAAAGATGAATACGGCCAAAGGCGTCTTTTAATACGAAATCAGGATAAGATGCGTGAATTCCATTGAGGTAGTACTCAAATCTGATTTCGGAATTCATCAAAAAGTTCTTTCCCCACAAATACTTTTCATCATTAGTGAGTCTCTCCGGTTCAGCTGTTCCATCGATCCTGAATTGGCCAAAATGAGGATTCAAAGGGCCGACAGCCGTCTTGCCAGTTTCATTGTTCAACATTGCCAGTTTTGATGCCCATTCGCGTTCTGCATCACTATCGAATGAAAATTTGTCAGAGCTACTATCTTTCCGTTTCCAAACCCACTCTGCAATATTCTGATAATTCTGATTGTCCACATACAGAGATGTCACTGGGAATGACACTTCGATATCGTTTCCATCATCGTCTTTTACAACCTCCATGCTCTGATTATAATCGCAGACAAAATTATCATACTCTTTCTTGACACTGTCAATATGGTGGTTGAAAAGGAACCATTTGCTCACATCATTGCCTGCATAGCTGTTGCAAAGCGTTTGCATGTCTTGTCCGCTTTTTTGCAATTTAGCGTAAAGATTAAATATATTACCTGTGGTTGCAAGTGCAGGTTTAGATGCGATAAAAACATCCAAATTGAAACCCACACGTGTGGTGAGTGCTTTTAGTCTTGTAGTTTTGATTCGAACTGCCGAGGGAATGTCATTTGTATTTCCGTAAAGTTCGACTGGGAATGAACGATGAAATGTATTTGGTAAAATTCCCCATACCCATGCAGTTGTTGCCAGTTTCTGAGCTTCCGATGAAAGACGTTCAAAATCAATCAAACGTGGATTGCGTCGAACTCGTCCCATGACCTGCTCATCCAGCTGTTTGCTTCGGGTGTCGCGAATCTGATACAACATGCACGCTCTTGGAATATCCCAACCTTCACTGATCACCATCTTGAAAATAATGATGTCAATGGTTGATCTCTTGTCTTTGGCATAGTCTTTCCAACGTTCCAACGGCAATTTCCCAACCTTATCGTTGGTTTTGCACTTGTCTTTCTTGTCCATTATCGACATCCATTTTAGATGCTGGAACTCTGTTTTATTTAATATTCGTTCGATGGCAAGCCATTCTATTTCAGCTTTATCCTTGTTTGAAATTTGGATAATCAAACAGGGATTGACACCTAACAAATTGCGATACTGCCCTTTAATACCCTCAAATTTACGAATAGCATCCTCAACGGTATCTTTCGCATCTCCTAATTCTACACGCTTGATAAGTTTTGCATTTACTGCGTCATCATCGGAAATCATAACATCGGGATTCTGCCCTCTTTTAAGATTTGGTGTAGCAGAAAAGTTGATAATCTTGTCAAAATAACGTGGACTGATGTCATCAAGATTTTGGGTGGCTTGGTGACATTCGTCTTTAATCAGCCAGATTTGCTTGTTTTTACCTCCGCCAAAAAGGTTTGTTGTTATGGTATTCAGAAAATCAAGCATAACTCCCTGTTCCTTTAATCTGGAGTCTTTCTTGTATAAATCACGAGCTAAAACATAAACGTTGTAAGTGTCGGGAATATAAAGCCGTTCTTCATCGCTGACTTCTGATGAAATCAAGTGCGGATTGAGGAATGGAAACGTTCCGTTACAAGCACATTTTTGAAACTCCTCAAAGTTTTGGGTCGCCAGATTGCCCTTCGACAAAGTGGACACGATGAATACTATATTCGAGTTGGCAGACAGAATGTGATTCATAAAATCCGCCATCATTCGGGTTTTTCCACTGCCAGTTGGGGCGCGAAAAGTGATTTCTCTTTTCAACCCGATTTTACGAATCAGTTCGGCGACAGCATTTTGTTGTAAATCTATAGCTTCCTGTAACATAACCTTACTCCTCCACCTGTTTTTGTGTATTGTTAAAGTTTTCGCACACCCACTTCACTTTGTCTTCCAAACGCTCGAACCGTTCTTGTCCATAGAGCGTTTCATCAATGACATCAAACGGAGTCTTTCCTTTTGTGGATTCAAAGTTGGCCACGGTTGCTATTTCATATACATCAAGATTTCCACCGTAAGGTTTGTTCTTCTTTATCCAATCAAAATTCGTGTTGCCATCATAGCACTCTCCCGTCATGATCCGTTTGAGTCGCTTAGAAGTCACATCATAAGCGATACCTTTGGGAGTAGAATCAGTGATTTCGTTAAGTTGGCAAAGAATGAACTGAGCATTCTCAAGTCCTATGTCCAAAACAGCATGACCAGTTGTTCCTGAACCTGCAAAGAAATCCAGTACAATCGGTTCTTGAATTATAGTAGATTTGATTAAATTAGATATTAAGGAAACAGGTTTAGGATTGTCAAAAATCGTAGTATCATCTTTAATGTCGAAAACAGACTTTAACACATCCGTACCATCTTGATTTTGTCCCCAATCTAAAAGCAAATCTGTAATAGCTTTTGCCTTTTCTTTTTCTTCAATTAACAAATCTCGACGTAATCCAAGATTTTTTGTGATGAATAATAAATCATCCTTGCAAAATTGATCAATATTGTCCTGTCCTGTTCTAAATTTAGCTTTACATCTAAAGTCATTAGTCGTTCTACCACCTACGATTTTAACATCATCAAGATATTCTATCTGCATCGTCCTGTTCGTATATATACCTTTCTTTATAAAATCAACACCCGCTTTTGAGCGAATTCCTTTTCGAATAATTCTTTCAGAATATATATTACTAGCATTGATAACAGGCTTATTGGAATCACTAATGGGATCAACAGAAAGTTTTTTGATGTTTTTTGCACACTTGGCATACACCAAAACATATTCAATTACTGACGCAACACGAGATAAAAATGACGGTTGTTTCTTCTTCTTCCAATTTAATGTTGTAATAGCATTTGCCTCACCAAAAACTTCATCCATAAGACACTTAGTGTATGCGTAATTTCTTATGTCAATAGAGCAGAATATCACTCCAGTATTAGAAAGCAGCATTTTGGTCAGCATCAGTCGGGGGTAAAGCATGGAAAGCAAATTGTCGCGGGTGATGGCATTTTGATAATTGGTCTTTGCGAACTCCCCCATACTGTCTTTGCCGTATGGTGGATCAATGTATATGACATCAATTGCGCCACGATACTGGATCAACAAATTCTGCAACGCCTCGTAGTTGTCGCCAATAATAAGCTTATGAATTGGCTTGCCTTCGTCTGTGTGAAAACTGAGGGTTTCATTCTTCTTGAAATAATGGATGTCATCCGTCATTTTTTCTAAACGTGTGTCGAAATGCAGTCCTGTACGTTTATACGTTGTTCCCAATTCGGCAATCATCATTGCCTCATTGTCGCTGTTTGCATTCGCAATCAGTTTTTTGAGGAGTTCTGCATTGGTGGGTTCCAAAATTTTGTCTGCCACCCGTTTGTCCAACTGGGCAATCAAATCTTTTTTGAATTCGTTCATTGTTCCGAGCTTTTTAATAGCGATTGGAACTTCTTCAAGAACAACAGGCCAACAAACACCATCGGACACAATTACGGCATGAACTTCCGTTATTGCTTTCCGAGGTATTTGCCGTCACCTGTTCACTCAATAAGTTCCGCCCACGCCGTAGCACGGACGTTTGAACTTATTCTCAAGTGAACTTCTCCTAATCGGCAAATTTTCGGAAAGTCTCGAATAAATCGCAAACGCTATGATTTATAATATGTTAATTACTTTATTTCTCTATTATTACATAATCCGTCCCATACCCGTTCACTTTCCGGGGTCTCTTCAGAGGCCAAGTGAGGCATGAAAAT
>CAMJPH010000100.1 GCA_946407715.1 uncultured Bacteroidales bacterium
TCCGTATGCGTGCTTCGCGGGGAACCCGGTGTGGTTTGCGGACCCGAGAGGGGATACCGTGATTATACCCAACAAGGATGACCAAGACTTCATCTACTGTTTGCTCAACATTCAAGCAGAAAAAAAAGCAGAAAAAAATGAAAACAATTAAAATGCTGGTTTTAGGGTTGGCCTGTATTTTTTCATTAGTTGATACAACGGCTCAATCTATACCAATAAAAATAAACATTGCCATTAATCGTTCAAAAATTCAAGTCTATGACTATAATCTTTCTATGCGTTATAGGAGTAACAAAGACTATATTCGTTTGAAAGTGGAAACTCGTCATGGAAGATTAGTCGCGAAAATTCCCAAAGAAGATTATTCCCGATCTGATTCTATTGAAGTGATACTATGTGAAAAAGCAAATAGTAGAGCTGTCTGGATTAGCCTATGCACAACAGACCACTACATCCGTCCTATTTTTGTACTAACAGCAACGACAGACAAGTGGCCATATTCAGAAATCATTTTGTATTCGACATATCCCCCTCCGTACAAGGCAATAAACTCCAGACAAAAAGATTATCCTACAGAACCATGAGTAAAAAAAAGGAACAAGAGCGTCAAGCCGAAACTCCGCCGAAGAAAAACGTATGCTCAAAAACATCCTTGCGCCAAAAATAGAATTAGTATTTCCCCAGAAAAGGAACCTGAAATAGAACGCGTTGTTCTGATAGTTGTGATCATAATCTTCCTCTTGGCGACTTTAGTTTTCTTGATAACAGGAGGAACTCCTGGTTACGACTGGTACCCGAATCGACATCGCTATAGATAAGGTGCTTGTTCCGTTGTTGTCAGAAATCAATCCCAATAATCGTCAAAAACCAAAAAAATTCCTATCTTCGCGCCATGATCCGCACCGCCACATACCCGCCCCAGCCCCCACGTTACTATAACGGCGGTTATCGGTACTTCTTTCCATACCAAAATATCTCGCAAGGGGTTGGCAAGTAGCAGGCAAGTAGTAGGCAAGACTTTCGCAAGTCCAAGCAAGCACTTTTACTTGCGAAATACTTGCCAAATACTTGCCAAATACTTGCCAAACACTTGCGAAATACTTGCGAAATACTTGTCTGCCCCTGTTCAACAGGATGCCGACTCAACTTTTTTCAGCGTAAGACAATATTCATCATAAACTCAATTGCAAAATAGAAATCTTTCACTAGTGTCTCTTAAAATATGTTAATTCGACTTGTATATGTTTTATGCACAGTTACTTAAGTCATAAATACCCTGTCCGGGTTTTGAAATTTGCATCTTTGCAGCCGAACCAAAATCGGTACGAGGATGCATATAGGGAAGTACGTTTTCGCACAAATCGTGAGTTTTCTGCCTCAACGGCAGTTCAGAAGAATAGTCATGAGACATCTCAACAAGGCTCAGAAAGGGTCTTTCTCCTACTGGAACCACTTGCTGGTACTCATGTTCGGACAGTTGATAGGCTGAGGAAGTCTCAGGGAACTCACCGATATAATCGCTGCACATGCTAAAAGATGCTTTTATCTCGGTTTCGGCAAAACGCCTGTCAGCAGGAGCACGCTTTCCAATGCGAACATGCTTCGCAACCATCGTGTTTTTGAGGAGTTTGCTTTTTACATGGTCTCTATCGCACAAAAAAAGCGTATTCTTAAAGAATTTGAGCTGCACGGACGTTTCTTCGCCGTTGATTCCACCACCATCGACCTCTGCATGTCGCTTTTCCTTTGGGCACGCTTTCGCAGCACAAAGTCCGGCATCAAAGTTCACACACAGATTGACATCGTTACGGAGATTCCGGTCTTCTACCGCATTACTAACGCCAATGTCCACGACACCAAGTTCATGGACTGTATCACATACGAACCGCTTGCCTGCTATGTGTTTGACAAGGGTTATTTCGACCTTGCACGGCTTTTCTCTATCCACCAGACCGGCGCGTTCTTCATCACGCGAGAGAAAGGGAAGCCGGCCTACGAAGTGTTGCTCGGAGAGGAACTCCTTGACGGGAGAGATGGCGTGCTGCTGGACCAAACCATCAGATTCACAGGCAAAAGGAACAGAAACAACTACCCTGCAGAGCTCAGGCGCATCGTTTTCTACGTCGCTGACCTCGGTCGGCCTTTTATTTACTACACCAACAACTTCTATCTCAAGGCCAAGGATATCGGGCTGCTTTACCGCTACCGCTGGCAGGTGGAGCTGTTCTTTAAATGGATCAAGCAGCATCTGCGCGTCAAACGGTTTTGGGGCGACTCCGAGAATGCTGTGCGGATACAGATCCACGTCGCAATCATCACGTACTGCCTTGTTGCAATTATCGAGCATGACCTCCAGCTGGACAGACCCGTGTTCGAGGTCATGCGCATCTTGGGCAGCTCCTTGCTCGTCTATGACAACTTGCGGGAGCTTTTCGAGCGTCCTCAGGAGGAGATACTCGACGACGGCCAACTGGAAATTTCTTTTTAACATTTTTTAGTAGACACTAGTGACTTATAATGTGCTTTTGGAACTATACCAAATTTTCTGCTATGTTCTTCAATGCGAGAAAAACCCTTGACAATGGCAATTTGTTGAAGGGTCGCAGTAAGGTTTTGGTTACTCAACGGAAGGATGATGTCAATGTCGATGGACAATCTGTGCGGCTTCTTGAATATTAGCATCAGTGCCGTCCCTCCTTTGAAAACGAAAGGAAGCGATGATTCAGAGAGACCCTCCAGCAACGACAAAGCCCGGACAGATTTCTCTACCAGGATTTTATCGGCTTTGTATCTCTTCGATACTTGGTTTATCCAATCTGCGGTGAATGAATTTTGCGTAATCATAGTTTAATGGTTTATTTCGTCCAAGATTTCTTCGATAACGTCACGGCGGCCCCGACGACCAGCATAACGGAGCATCCGGCTGGTGTTGACGGAATAGTCGGCAGTTGCATTTGCATAGATGTCAACAATCTCAGTATCTGAAAAAGGGAATATCCTGTCAAGTGCAAAATCCACCAAAATTTTCTCCAACGACGCCAAGGGCATATCCTCAACCTCAATGGTTGGAGCTTCAAGTGCCATGTTGCGGACCACGATATATCCGTCATAATAGGGCAATTCCTCACTAAGATTACGATACAAGACCGTGCGACGATATGTTTTGCCTATTTCGTGGTACGCCGCATCGACAACATCGCGTTCTACATCAACAAAAAACAGCTGCGTATTCAGCAGGTATGTTGAAAATGCATTTGCCACATGCAGATCCCACTGACAATATTTCGCAAATGGCAATCTGCGACGCATAATGTCTGCTATTACTTGTGTTCTTGTGTAAATGTTTGGTTTGAATATAGGCTTTCTTCCAAATCGGTAAAGCCCACGCCCAATAGAATATATCACCCCCTTGTTAACAAGAGAGTGGATTTTCCATCGAATTGTTGAAATTGGAATGTCAGAAGAATAGCCCCGATAGAAATTCGCAATCTCATTAGATGTCAGTTGTACCCTGTCACCCAATGTGTTATATAACTCATCTATATGTAATGTGTCGTACATCCTTATCTTTTTTTGTCGGTGCAAAGATATACAAATTTTCGTCAATAAATCAAAATAATTGCCGATAATTTGATTTTTATCAGATGAACGACGCCATCCTGAAATTCTGCCGCTACGAGGACGCCTCCCTCGACTACACCGCCTCCAACCGCCACGCCTCCGACACCCGCATCGGGCTGATGGACGGCACGGTGCCTGTGGAGGCTTCATTAGATTCTACTATGGGGTGACGTTTCAGTGCGCCTCCAGCCAGTTGCTGCCGCTGTTGATGTTCACGTCCAACGGCACCGACAGCTGCATGGCGCCCGACATGTGTTCGCGCACGAGGGCTGAGAGGGCTTCCAACTCGTCGGGACAGGTGTCGAAGATGAGCTCGTCGTGGACTTGCAGGATCATCTTGCTGCGCATATTCCGCTCGTTCATAGCTTGATAGATGCGCACCATGGCGATTTTGATGAGGTCGGCGGCGGTGCCTTGGATGGGCGCGTTGATGGCGTTGCGCTCGGCGGCGGCCCGCAAAACGCCATTCTTCGCATTGATGTCGCGGATGTTGCGGCGGCGACCCATAAGCGTCTCCACGTACTCGTGCTCGCGGGCGAAATCCAGCGTGTCGTTCAGATAATCCGAGATTTTCGGGAAACTGCGGAAGTAGTCGGTGATGAGCTGCTTGGCCTCGGCTTGCGGAATCTGCAGCCGGTCGGCGAGACCGAAGGCGGAGATGCCGTACAGAATCCCGAAGTTGACGGTTTTGGCGGCACGGCGCATATCGGCGGTAACCTCCTCTTTGTCAACGCCGTAGATGTGGGCGGCCATCGTCGCGTGGATGTCTTCGTTGTTGCGGAACGTCTCGATCATGCGCTCGTCCTGGCATACGTGTGCGACAATGCGGAGCTCGATCTGCGAGTAGTCGGCGGCGAGCAGCACGTTGCCGTCGGAGGGCACGAACGCCTTGCGGATGTCGCGGCCGCGCTCGGTGCGCACGGGGATGTTTTGCAGGTTCGGGTTGAGGGAGCTGAGCCGGCCCGTGGCCGTAATCGTCTGGGTGAACGTGGAATGGATGCGCCCCGTCTTCGGGTTGATGAGCTGCGGCAGCGCGTCGATGTAGGTGGATTTCAGCTTCGACAGCTTGCGCCACTCCAAGATCAGCGGCACGATCGGATGCTTGTAGGCCATCTTCTTGAGCACCTCCTCGCCAGTCTGATACTGCTTGCTCTTGGTCAGCCGGGCATTCTTCACGAGGTTCATCTTCTCGAAGAGAATCTCCCCTAACTGCTTGGGCGACCCGATGTTGAAGGTCTCGCCGGCATATTCGTAAATTTGCTGCTCGATGGCGGCAATCTCGGCGTTCATCGTTTCGGAGTTCTGCTGCAAGGTGTCCACATCGACCTTCACACCGGTGTATTCCATATCGGCGAGAACCGGCACGAGGGGCATTTCCATCTGCGTGAACAAATCCGACAATTTGTTCTCTTTCAGTTCCTTATCCAACAAAGGATAGAGCTTTTGCAGTAACAGAATCTGTTCGTTCTCGGGTGCGGGAGACGGTTTTCCAGTCTCCGCCAACTCGCAGTCGAAATAGCTGAGGGCGAGGTCGTTAAGTTGGTGTTTGCGCTCGGGTTGCAGTAGGTAGTGGGCGATTTGCACGTCCCAGAAGGTGCATTTCGGCTCCACGCGGAACGACCGGAGGTATTTGTAGGTGTTTTTGCAGTCGTGCATGACCACGGTGCGTGGTTCCCCGAAGATCAGCTTTATAAACTCTTGATAGTGACGATGTTCACTTTCTACCCAATGATAAAATGTTTTCGTTTCGTCCGTGGCGAAGGCAAAACCCGCAATGCGTTCTTGTTGAAATATCCATGTAAAGAAGATAATGTCATTCTTTTCTGCGGAAATATCTTTAATGGATTGTACCTCAACGGTTTGTGGAAGCTCGAAGACTGTCTTAGGAGTTTCGGTTTCCATTGAGGTTTGTGGCTCTGCTTCTTCGATGGGGGAGAAGAGGTCGGGGGCGGCTTGGGGTTGCGGTACCTGCAGCGACAAATCCGTGAAGATGCGTTTGGTGAGGGCCTTGAACTCCAGCTCGTCGAAGATGGCTTTGAGCTTTTGCGGGTCGGGACCGTTGTAGGCCATCTGGTCGAAGTCGTACTCCATCGGGATGTCTATCATGATGGTAGCCAGCTCTTTGGAGAGGAATGCCTGCTCCTTGTACTGGTTCATGAGGGTGCGGGTCTTCTCGTTGTCCTTGTCGAAGTTGCGGGCGTACATCTCCTCGATGCTGCCGTAGTTGGCGAGCAGTTTCTGGGCGCGCACCTGTCCGATGCCCGGCACGCCGGGGATGTTGTCGGAGGCATCGCCCCAGAGACCGAGCATATCGATCAGTTGCTCCGGCCGTTCGATCTTGTACTTCTCGCAGATCTCCGCCACGCCGAGGATCTCCGCCGGCTGTCCGAACTTGCCAGGCTTGTACATGCGGATATGGTCGGAAACCAGCTGACCGTAGTCCTTGTCGGAGGTGAGCATCAGCACCTCAAATCCTTCGATTTCAGCGTGTTTGGCCAACGAACCGACCAGGTCATCTGCCTCATAGCCGTCGATGCCGACCATCTTGATCTGGAAGGCGTCGAGGATGCGTTTGATGTAGGGGATGGATGTTACGATGTC
>CAMJPH010000101.1 GCA_946407715.1 uncultured Bacteroidales bacterium
TTTTCTCGAAACAATTAAAGAAACACATCAGCCACAAATGTCCGGAAGTGGCTGTATTAAGCGCGTTTCCTGTTTACGTTTTGGATTATTACGGGATTGAGGGGGTGAAGAAGAAATTGGAGGAATAGTGATTTGTTGAAAAACTTTTCCTGCTTCAACGTCCTATCATCTCCATCCCCACCATCGGCTTGGTGTCGATCAGTTTCAGCGACTTCACCATTTGGGCGGTGCCTTCCTTGTACTTTTTGAAATGGGCGGTTTGGAGGTGGCTCTGGTAAGCCTCTTTGTCGGCGTAGATTTCGAGGATGTAGATTTTGCAGGGGTCTTCCTTCGTCTGCATCGAAAATAATGTCAGCACGCCGGGCTCCACCTTCACTGAGGTCACCCCGACTTCCTTGGCGTAAGTCAGATACTCTTCCAGATACTCCGGCACCACCTCGATTTCGGCGAGGCGGACGATGCGCTCGCCGTATTGCCGCAGGGGCACATTCTCACCGAACAGCCGACGGGCATTGTCGGTGAAGATGTCCTGTGGGTTCAGTCCGTGCGAGGCGAGACGCTCCTCCAAGGCCTGCTTGCCGCTGATGAGCACCGGCTCGGCCACATACGGGTAGTCGCTGCCATAGAGGATATGGTCGGGCGTGGTGATGGTGAGGAGCGCGTTGAGGACGTCATCGGTGGGCGCACCGGCCAGGTCGTAGTAGAGTCGCGAGAGGTTGGCATCGATATCCACGGGCTGCATGATGCCCTGTTTCACCATCACGGGCAGCAGTGAGCGGAAACGCGGCAGGGCGTTGGGCAGAAACGAACCGCAGTGCGGCACCACCACCTTCAGGTTGGGATAGCGCACCAACACGTTGTGGGCCACCATGTTGAGCACCGCACGTGAGGTCTCGGCCAAGTATTCGTAGCTCGCCAACGGCACATCGGCAATGAGCTGAGAGTTCACCGCCGAGGGTTTGTGCGGATGCAGGATGATGACGGCATTTTGCGCATCGAGGTAGGCCATCAGGGTGTCCAAGGCGGGGTCACCGAGGTACTGTCCGTAGCTGTTGGTGGCCAACTTGATGCCGTCGGCTCCCAACACCTCCAAGGCATAGCGTGCCTCTTCCAAAGCGTGCGGCACATCAGGCAGGGGCAGTGCGGCGCAGAACATAAAACGCCCTGGATAGCGGGCCTTCAGCGCGGCGCACTCTTCGTTGTATTTTCGGCACACTTTTGCCGATGCCTCCGCATCGCCGAAGAAGGGCTGCGGCGCGGGCATCGTCAGCACCGAATTCTGGATACCGGCCTTGTCCATGAAGGCGATGTGCTTCTCCACGTCCCAGCCCGGGATGGGGAACCCTTCGTCCATCTCGGCGCCGTTGGCCTTGATGTAGTCAAGGTAACCCTGTGTGATGGCGTGGCTGTGGAGGTCGATCTGAGCGGAGACGTGCGCCATAAGCAATGTCATAAAGCTGATTATCAGTATTTTCCTCATAGTGCGAGACACTCTCTTTTTTTTTCTTGCAAAAATAGGGATTTTTTTATTCCATCGTGTGTTCCCAGTCGCCGCGGGTGTCGATGCTGGTGGCGTCGGCCAAGGTTTCCAGACGGGCGACCTCCTCGGCTGTGAGTGCGATGTCGGCTGCGGCTGCGGCTTCCACCACGTGACGCTCTTTCGTGGCGCCGACGATGGGCATAGTGCCCTTGGCGATGGCCCAGGCGATACCGATCTGCGAACAGGAAGCTCCATATTTCTCCCCGATAGCCTTCATCTCGTCGGTGAGGGCCTGCAGACGGTCGAGCACCGGGTTGTATTTGCGTCCGCGGTCGCTATCGGCGGGCAGCGGATTGGCCGGTGAGAAACGGCCGGTCAGCGCACCCTGCTCCAGCACCATATAGGACCAGAAACGGATGTTGTTGCGGTGTCCCAAAGTCCCAAACCGGCCTTTGCAACCGGAGCAGGATGGGCACACCGTCAACATTGTGGTGGCGCAGTTGGCGTTGGTGCTGGAGTACATCGCCTGTTTCTACTCCAGGCAGATGCAGGTCTCGTTCAGCCAGCATCCCGACCTGCTGCGACGCTTGGAGACGCTGTTGGACCACTACTACAAAGAGGGCAAACAACATGTGAAAGGGCTCCCCACTGTGCGCTACTGTGCGCAGGAGTTGTTCCTGTCGCCCAACTATTTCGGCGACCTCGTGAAGGAGCTGACCGGCGATTCGGCCACGGTGTTCCTGCGGCGGTTCCTGATGGCGCGGGCCAACGAGATGTTAGCCGGCGGACATACGGTGGGAGAAGTCTCCGACGCGCTCGGGTTCAGCTATCCGCAGCATTTCAGCCGTGTCTATAAGCGGCATTTCGGCGTGGCGCCAAGCCAAGCGGGCTCCCGTTTTTCCGCGTCTTCGCAACCTGATAACAGCTGATTCGGCTATACGGCGGGCGGCGGCACTTTGTGCCCTTGTTTCGCCAAGGCCACGGCCGTGTCATATCCGATACCGCTGCTTGCCCCGGTCAGGAGAATGATCTGGTTGTTTCTGTTCATCATCGTATTCTTTGTTAGGCTATTGAATTCACAAAGATAAAGTCAATTGCTCAGATTGTTTTTTGACCTTCAACGAATATTTATTGGTCTTTCCAATTTTATGAATCTGAATTCCATCTATCTTTGATAGATGTTGCGATAGCTTTTGGGTGCTAAAGTCTGAAAGATGCAATATCTCAATGATTTGTTTTGAAGAATACTCTCCTTTATTTAGTAAATCAACGATTTGTTTGTCAACGGAGGTGGTTTGGTATGATGCCGTTGGTTCTGCCACTACATGACAGGATTGTTCCTGCAATACGTATTCTGTCGTTTTATGTATGAGATTACCTTCTATGTCAGTGGCTTTGGCTCCCATTTCTATTAACGTCATATTGGCGCATTTTTCGTTTTTCTCAGGCATACGTACAAAAACGGTCCTTCCCCTTTTTAAACCGTCAGTTACTCCGCTCCATGTGCCGCCCTTGTCGTCGGACTGGGCCGCATATATTTCATCCGCGAGACCATAGATAATGGAATTTCTTGCCATCGCCAAGTCAACGCTCCACGGTGATTTGGGGTGGAAAACGCTCAGCACCAAAACAGTTCCTTCTATAATCTGTTTGTAGTATTTTTTCATTCCACTGGCAAAAGTTGTAATACCCTGAGGCAAAACGATGATGCTTTGTCCCTTGTAATTCAGTGCGGAGTCAAGAGCCTGCTTGTCAACGCCTTTGGCGAAGCCACTTACCACTACTTTGTGCTCAGAGGAAGCCTTTTTTGCCACATTGTCCGTAAATAGCAAAGATTTGTCGTTGGCATTTCTGGAGCCGACAATCGCAATAGCGTTTTGCTTTAGAAGTTGTTTGTTGCCTTTGGTATAAAGAATAATCGGCGTATTGTATTTTAGGTTAGCTTTTAGCGTTGGTGAATATTCTTGCGATGTTATCGGAATGATGCTATAACCTTGATTTAAAAGTTCTTCGACCAAAAAAGCATAGTTTGCCAATTCCTTCTTAGTTTGCAATAACAATTCTTGCTCTTCGTGCTTCAGTTCCATTCCTAAGAAATTCTCTGATTCAAAGAAATCTGCGATAGTTTTACCAAGATTGAAGCAATAGACAATGATTTCGTTTTTTCGTTTTGTCCAAATTTTAGGAGTGTGCGTCAAGGCAACCCAATATGTCAATTCGTTTTCCATCATATATCACCTCCTACGGTTTTTGCAATGGCTATTGGAACTATGATTTCCGCCCCCATTGTTGTTAATAATTTCCCAATTTCTTTTATCGTGGCTCCACTGTCAAAGATGTCATCTAACAAAATGATTTTCTTTCCATTGATTTCTTCTGGCGACAAATACGAGAACGCATCTTTGACATTCTCTTGTTTTAAATAGCTGTTTTGAAATACTTTTTGTTCGCTTGTCTGTCTGATTTTTACAAGTTTATGCGAGACAGGCACTTTGATGACAGAAGCAAACTTTACAGCAAAATTCTTGACAAGGTCGCCCGAATGGGTTGGGGGAACGTACAACACCATGTCGAATTTTGAGTTGCCAAAAGTCTTGAAGAAAGCCTTTAATGTGAGACGCAACAGGAAATCAGGGAAGTCGCCGCCGTTTTCATATTTTGAGCGATGCAGAGCACTCCCAACATTCGAAACGCCATAGTACGATGCGGCAACTCCGTTTACAATGTTGCTGCCTCTTGATTTCACTTCCAAATCGGGGAAGTATGTTTCTCTAAAAAGGATTAGTTTCTTTTCCCACTCATCAGTTAATGCCACAGTCAGCTTGTCTAAATTGGTGTTGTCGCAATTGGAATAGTTAATGTTGTTGTCATCATCCAAAAATTCGCACAAGTACTGCATTCGCGGTTGGGATGTATTGACATACCCCACCATGGCATCCAATTCCTTGAGTTTGAGTATTCTAAGATCCTCAAAAGATTGTGTGTCTAACTCTTTGGCACCGAATTGGTATTCTAAAACTTTCCTTTTACCATCCACCACTTCTTTGGCTATTCCTTGATCTATCAAATCTGCCTTGATGACCCTTATTTGAGTCTGTTTTAAATTCGTGGCCTTCATCAAGCCTCTTTCACTGAGTGGTTCTTGCCTCAAAGCATCGATGGCTTTTAAATACTTTTCCTTCGAAGGTCTTGCCCCATCAATAAAGGCTTTGGGTAACTTATAGTCTTCTTCGATGCCGTTTTTATCCTTTTGCTCGTTATAAAATAGAATAATTGTGGTTGGCTTGTCATCTCTTCCGGCACGACCGATTTCCTGATAATAATGGATGGGGGAAGCGGGAATCTGTGTGTGGATAATGAATCGGATGTCCGGCTTGTCGATACCCATTCCCAGTGCATTGGTGGAAACAACGCATTTGTATCTGTTGTGCATCAATCCGTTTTCAATGTCTTTACGGGTATCCGCATCATGTCCCGCATTGTAATTGATTGCATTTATATTGTTGTAGGCCAACCATTTTGCATAAATCTCAGTGTTGACTCTGGTTCCCGTATAAATCAATCCCGTCCCGTCGATTTGATGGAGGTTCTGGGCCAGCCAAACCAATTTTTCGTCTTCTGAATGGACTTTTATCACATACAATCTGAAATTATCGCGGACAAGTTGGCCTCTGATTGTGGTCAACCGTCCTCCAATCTGATGTTCGATGTCGCTTTGAACCCGATTGGTTGCGGTTGCAGTAGTAGCCAGTACTGGCAGACTTTGAGGAAGCAACTTTACCAAATTGATGATACGGCGGAAGGCTGGGCGGAAATCGTGTCCCCAAACCGATATGGTATGGGCTTCGTCAATTACAACCATAGACAAGTTCATCTTTCTGGTCGCTTCAATCCATTCTGCATTTTCCTGGCGTTCTGGGGCGATGTAAAGAATTTTGACTTTGCCGTCAAGCGCGTCTTGTATAGTGGCAGAGTTTTCCTCCACTGTTTGTTCTGAATTGATGTATCTTGCAGGAATGCCCTTTTTGTTCAATGCTTTTACCTGGTCTCTCATCAGGGCTATCAGAGGAGAGAAGATGACCGTAATGCCATCGAATTGGGTGGCTGGAAACTGGTAGCATAGTGATTTACCAAAGCCCGTGCGTTGAATCATCAAAATGCGTTCGCCGTTGAGAATTCGTCGAATAGCCTCCCATTGTTCGTCGTAGAAATGGTCTATGCCGAATATCCTTTTCAGTTCTATTTCAGCATTTTCTCTGTTCATCAGAATATGTTCTTTTCAATTCGCAAAGATAATCTTTTTTTACTTTACAGATAGAAATACTCTACTATATAACGCAATCTACCTCCATCATTTCAGTTCCAGCCTCAGCACCCTGATAGGTCTGTCTTTGCCTTGATACTGGGTCTCGTCGATGCAGGTTTCCCCGGTGGGTTGGAACCCGCATTTCTCCATCACTCGGCCGGAGGCGGGATTGTCAACGAAATGCCCGCTGATGAGCGATTGGATGTCCGTCGTTCGGCGGATATAGTCTAACATCGCTTGCAGCGCTTCCGTGCAGATGCCTTGGTTCCAATACGGTTTGGCCACCCAATAGCCGCAGAGGGGCTCTCCCTCTCGGGCGGGGAGATTGCACTCGCACGAAGGACCGTAGCCGATGGCCCCGATGGCTTCTCCCGTCGCGTTGAGTTCGATGGCCCAGTTGGA
>CAMJPH010000102.1 GCA_946407715.1 uncultured Bacteroidales bacterium
GTTGCTGTAAGCGCGATTCCTACCTGTCCATTTTATCTGCCATAGATTTTGTCAAAGAGCATTTCGCTGTGGAAATGGAAAAACCGATTGTGGTATGCGAGCACTCTAAACAGAACAATCAATGTATTGGAAATCGCTGTCCTTTTTATAAGAAACAATAAGATAAATTCCAATTTATAAACATGAAGAAAGTCATCGTAATTTCAACCAGTCTCCGCCCGGGCTCGAACAGCCACGCGATGGCGGAGCAGTTTGCCAAGGGCGCGGAAGCCGCCGGGCATCAAGTGGAGTTTGTCTCGCTGAGAGGCAAGGAAATCAAGTTCTGCATCGGCTGCCTGTCGTGCCAGAAGACGGGCGCGTGCGTCATCAAGGACGACGTGCCGGCCATCATGGAGAGCGTGCTCAACGCCGATGTGGTCTGCTGGGCCACGCCCATCTACTACTACGAGATGAGCGGCCAGATGAAGACCCTCATCGACCGTATGAACGCGATGTACCCCAAGGATTACAAGTTCCGCGACGTCTATCTGCTGACCACGGCTGCTGAAGCCGAAGAGTTCGTGCCGAAACGCGCCGAGGGTGGCCTCACTGGCTGGATCGACTGCTACGGCAAGTCCGCACTGAAGGGTCACATCTTCTGCGGCGGCGTGGGCGGTCCGAACGAGATTGCCGGCAACGCCAAGCTGCAGGAGGCGTTTGAGATGGGGAAAGGCGTTTGAGTGACTTGCAGGAAAGGCGGCCTGCGGCAGACAGTGCTTACGAAAGCCCTATATGTTCTTGGTCTCTTACTTCTTCACAAATTCCACCCGACGGTTCTTGGCGCGGCCTTCCTCGGTGGTGTTGGGGGCGATAGGGGAGTGTGAACCTTTGCCCACGGCCATGAGGCGCGATTTGTCGATACCCAGTTTCACTAAGGCGTCCACAATGGCTTCGGCGCGCTTCTGGCTCAGCGGGTCGTTCACGGCATCAGTGCCGGTGTTGTCGCAGTGGCCCTGCACCTCGAAGTTGAGGTCGGGGTGCTCCTGCATCAGTTTGGCCACGCGGTTGATCTCCACGGTGGATTCCGGTTTGAGGTCGGCCTTGCCGCTTTCGAAGGTGATGGCGTAGGTCACAATCTTGCCGTCGGTGGTCAAACGGTCGTAGAGCGGCACGGCGCCCTGGGCGATGCGCACATTGCTCAACCCCGTGTAGCGATAGTATGCTCCGCTGGCAAAGAACAGGTAACCAGGAGCCTTCATGGCCGGCACGTTGATCATGCGCACGCCGTTTACATAGCCCTTGAAAGCCCGCTTGTTGAACGAGAAGGCGAAGTGGTTCCACTCGCCGGCAACCACCGGGTTGTCTTTCTCCAGATAGTCGCTGGTTCCCGGGGTCAGCCCCAACATCTTTTCTCCACTCGACTGGCTGCTCCCGTCCGGTTTCAGCAGAGACCACGTCAAGTTGCACGACCCGTCTTCCCTGTACCAGAAACGCACATAGCTTGAAGCGTTATAGTAGCTTTCGTCGCCGCGGTCGCCGAAATAAAGGTTCATTTCGAGCAATGTTCCCTCTTCGTCCCCCGTGTTCACCGGGGCCACGTAGAGGTCGAACTCCACCGTGAACACCTCAGGCAGCCAATCCCATTTCTCTTTCATCAGCGGCATCACCTGTCCCAGACCGTTGTCGGTGAACGCCAGCACATTGCGTTCCTTCTGCTGTGCGGTCTCCGCATAGCCGTCCAGCAGGTCCCATCTCAGCGGGAACTCCCCGAGTTTCTCGTGTTCAAAGTTGTCGTCGAATATGATTTCGTCGCCTGGAACAAAATCGCTCTTTGCGTAGTTGTTCTCCTGAGCATTCAGTGTCATTCCGGCCAGCAGTAACAGCGCGGCCACAAACAATGATTTCTTCATGATGATAGTTTTTTCTGTTGTTTTCCCTATTATTACAAAGTGCAAAAATACAACATTTTCGGATGCTGTCAGGAAAAATCATAATGTCCAAAACATTTTCCGCCAAATATAAATTCCATCCCGCCAAATATTGTATTTTTGCGGCCTCATCATTTACCCTACACGCGCGAAGCCTCAGTGTGGGGGACAGTACAGAACAAAGAACGAATCAATATGGATAAAGAACAGAGATTTTGCCAGAGCTGCGGAATGCCGCTGACCCCGGAAATCCTCGGCACCAACGCCGACGGCAGCCAAAACGAAGAATACTGCATCTACTGTTACAAGGACGGTGCGTTCACCGGCGACTTCACCATGGAGGAGATGGTGGAGTTCTGCGCCCAGTTCGTGGAGGAGTACAACAAGAACACCGGTCAAAACCTCACCCGCGAAGAGTACAAGGGCGTGCTTCGGCAGTATTACCCCAACCTCAAACGCTGGCAACTGCCCGCCGACCAACTGCCGCACGCCACCTCGCCGATCAAGCAGCAGCTTATCGATGAGGTCAATGCACTGGGCATCAAAGACATGCCGCGCATCGACAACCTCTTCGTGCTGCAAGGCTCGTTCGTCAACCTGGAATACACCATCAACGGCAACAAGGTGAAACTCCTCGATGACAATGCCACCTATTGGGGCAACCAGGTGGAGAAAGGCGACGGTCGCTGCTTCGGCATCGCCTGCGACGAGCATCACATCCTCGTGAGCGAGTACGGGAAGGACGGCGCTGATGCCGAGCTGGTGGTGTTTAGAAGGAGAGGATAATGCTAATGAACATTCTCATTTTATCCGGTAGCCCGCGCAATAACGGAAACACCGACTTGTTGATAGAAGCCTTTGCCAAAGGCGCTTCAGAGAAACACCACGTGGAGGTCGTTTCGGTGCATGATTATACAGTTCATTCGAGCACGCGGGAAGAGGTTGGGATATGAACAATGCTTCATTTATGTGTTCCCGAATCGAACATCCTTTCCCCCATGTTCAGCAGCCTTGTCGTACCATTCTTTGGCTTTGGCAGGATTCTTTTTAACGCCATATCCATATTCATAGAACACCGCAAGATTGTACTGTGCTTCGGAAATACCTTGCTCCGCCGCTTTGGTGTACCATTCTACCGCTTTTTTGTAATTTCTTCTAACACCTTCTCCTCTTTCGTAGCAAACACCAAGATAAAACTCTGCGAAAGCATCACCTTGTTCTGCCGATTTGGAAAACCACCTTACTGCTTTTGTAAGATCTTTATCTACACCTTTCCCGTCTCTAAAGCATTTTCCCAATTTGCGCTGAGCACCTTCGTACCCTTGCTTCGCTGCCTTGGCATACCACTCAACAGCCTTCTTAAGGTCTTTTTTTACGCCTAATCCATTTTCATAACATTTGGCAAGATGATATTGCGCGCGATCTGCTCCTTGTTCAGCCGCTTTTCTGTACCATTCTACTGCCTTTTTATAATTCTTTCTGACTCCGTCTCCATATTCGTAACATAATCCTAGATTATTTTGTGCCCATGAATTCCCCTGTTCTGCCGCTTTCGTGTACCATTTTACAGATTGTTTATAATCTTGTTCTACACCTTCACCGTCCTTATAGCATCTACCTAAATTATATTGGGCAGTAGCATATCCTTGTTGGGCGGATTTAGTAATCCATTCCACTCCCTTTTCAGAATCTTTTTCAACACCAAGTCCATCTAAGTAGCAATTTCCGATATCGTTTTGGGCTCCCAAATCACCTTGTTCCGCTGCTTTTAATAACCACTCGAAGGCTTTTTTATAATCTTGATCAACTCCTGTTCCATTATAATAGCATGCACCAAGATTCCATTGGGCACCCATATCGCATTGTTCTGCCGCTTTTGTGTACCATGCAACAGCTTTTACGTGGTCTTTCATGACTCCTTTCCCATGATTATAGCATACACCAAGGTTGTTTTGGGCTGGTGAATGTCCTTGTTCAGCTGCCTTAGTGTACCATTCAATCGCTTTGGCAAAGCTCTTCTTAGCTTTTTTGCCATATCGATAACGATATTCAAGTGTGAATTGAGCCTCCGCATCACCTCGCTCAGCATAAACCTCCAATTCCTTGATATTCAATTTATTATAAAACTCTTTCTTGTTCTGTTCACTTTCGTTCATAATCCTAAACTTTAATATTCCACGAAATGCAATTCAGTGCGCCGCCATTGCGTACGGCTTCCAATGCCGGTACGCCAACGACTTTGCACATCGGCAACGCCTCATCAATCTGTTGCAATGCTTGTTCATCCTCAGGGATTCCCAGCTGCGGGACGAGCACCAGATTGCCAACCTGCAAATAGTTGATGTATGCCCAACTGTTTTTGTCTTTTTTCTCTACGTTGTATTTCAGCGTTTTAACATCGAAATGCTTTTCCAAGATCCGCAGGAAATCCTGTGCGAAAGTTTTGTCGAAATCGTTGTAGTTGGTCATCAGCACGCGGTTGTCCCCCAAGTAATGGATGATGCCGTCGCTGTGCCCGTATATCTCTTCCTCGTCCCACGGAAGGAAAACGATTTCGCATTGGAAAGCCTCTTCCAGAAGCCGTTGTACCTCGTTGCGCGACTTCTCTTTGTTTTCCACAAACACTTTCTCCGTCATCACCATCTTGTTGCCGCATTTCACCACGTTGCCGCCGTCGAGCACCAAGTCCAAAGACACCACTTCTGCCTGATGCAGGAAATCCACGTTCCCCACATCCTTAACATCTGTGATATAGTGCTCTTTATGTTCTTTCACCAGATAGTCGGGATAGTATTTGTAAGACACAAAACGCTTTTCATCCGTTTGTATGGGCATGTAGTCGCGACACCAGATGTCGTTGGTGTTGCTCAAAATCCGACAATCCAAGGCATTGTCCCGGAGTGCCTTTGTAAGACTCTGATATAGTTCAGGACACTCCTTTGAAAGCCAGTTGGAGAGGAAAACGGTGTTAGTAAGGTGGTCGGTTAGCATGATGTTGTTTCTTTCCAAGGTGATGCCTTTTTGTAATTTGAATCAATTTTAAAGTTTAACTCTTTCACATAAAAATTATATTCACTATTTATATAATCGCCATCTGTCTCTTTGGGTTTTCTTGTTAGATAACGTTTAATCTTATTTAATGCATTTTTCCCTACGTTTTGACTTACCCCGTCATTCATAACAATTTGAGGAATCATATTAGGTTGTATTGCTGAGGAATAAAACAAATGCCAACAACAGTTTCTCGGACCAAAAATTACTTCCTTATCGATTTGATTATCATCAAGTGGCATCATACTCCTTATGAGAATGCCACCATAATAATTTTTACTTTCATCACTCTTAAAAGACAAGTCAACTCCATATTCATGTAGCCACCACATTCCTGCTTCTTCTGTGCGTTCTATCGTCACATTGTCATTATGTTTATTGTTCTTGAAATAGAATTCTATCTCTAAAATCCTATAGCTGCCGTGCCCTGTTTTGATATGACTTTTATACAAAAGAATATCTGCGATATCCTCAAAAGTAGTCATGATTGTCTCAACATCTGATTCTGCATCCAAAGAAGACAATAATTGTTTTAAATCCTTCATAATTTTAATTTTTTATAATTAATAAATTGATAATTTGACGCTTAACATTTTTCGGCGGCAAAAATAGAACAAAGAATTCGAACCGCCAAATTTCTTTTGTTAAAAATTGTCAAGATTTTCCAAGAAGTTATTCGTTATAGTATTGTTTATGGCTCAATGTTGTAACTAAATACATTAAACTTTTCATACCCAAACCAAATACTGCGCAGAACTTGGTGTTACGACGAGAACACACGCCATTATCTTTGCATAAATATTTCCCCAGGGCAACCGCACCAAAATTCGCTGAGGGGCTAAAATAGGTCATTGTAAGTGTG
>CAMJPH010000103.1 GCA_946407715.1 uncultured Bacteroidales bacterium
ATGGCTGCAGCAGCACCGACACGCTGCATCTGACCGTCCACTACGGCACGCACAACGTCGAAAACGAGACCGCTTGCGAGAGCTTCACGTGGCATGGACAGACTTACAACACTTCCGGCACTTACACTTACGACTACAACAACGCCGATGGTTGCAGCAGCACCGACACGCTGCACTTGAGCATCAACACACCTTCTGAAATGACCGCCATCTCCGGCGAACAACTCATCTGCAAAAACCAATTCGTAACCTACCATTACAACATCACCAACCCCGACTTCCAGTACAGATGGTACAAAAACAATGTTCTCTTAGCCGAAAACCAGTCGCATGTCACCTTGTACGAGCAAAATGGCGGAATGATTTATCTGACGATGCAAGTAACTGACAATCAACAGATATGTCAAACGGATACCACCTTACTCATACAGGTTAGCGAAAACCACGCTCCCGACACCACTACTGTAAACAGAAAAGGTACATCCAATATCTTGATATGCCAGGAAGTGAGTTCACCTTACGGATCTGTACACTACCGTTGGGGTTACACCGACCGTCTCAACGGTGCGGAGACTCTCCTCGAAAGTGACCACAACTACTGCCTCTACCCTATCGGCATTGACACTTTTGCCTACAATTACTGGGTAGAGACGTTCCTTCATTTTGCCGATGGTACCAGTTGCGCAAACCGTTCCTACTATGGGAACGGTTATCTCACTGCCACTGAAGAATTTAATGGAAACACAGTGGAGGTTTACCTCTCCAACGGACGCATACACCTGTTCGTCAACGCACTTGAGCCAGAAGCCGTGACCGCGACCCTATATGACGCAAGCGGCAAGAGACTGCTCACCCGTGATTATGGAAAAGCACTTCACGTCACAGACATAATCCCCGCAAATTTCTCCGCTGGAGTGTACGTCATGCAAGTCCAAGTGGGTAAACAAAAGTATTCTTTTAAATTGATAAAATAATAAGTATCATGCATAAAATCAAACATTTAACCATTCTTACACTGCTCATCAGTGTGTTTCAATTTGCAAATGCGCAAATCATTCGCCCGAAAATCGTAAAAAAAACGACCCCGCCGCCTGTATATGTACGTTATTTGCCCGATCCCGGGTGCCCTCGAACAATCAAGGCTGACAGCGGCGACTCCACCGTCCTCATCCGGAACCGGTATGTCGAAATGAGTGACAGCAACCTGATACGACTCCGCTGCCGCTTGGAGCGCGTTTCCACTGTTCCATTCCGATACGAAATCATCCCTGACAATTCCGCCGGATACTACCGTATCAACACCTTTTCCAAAAAGCTGTCCGCCGGAATTTATGCCAATTATCTGATGCACACTGCAAAGAGCCGCGACGGCAGCTGGATACAAGAGGATTTTTCAACGGCGTTCGGTGGCATTTCCTACAGACTGGCAGATTTCGAAGTGGGAGTGTTTGCAGGCAGACAGCTGTATGCTGAAGGCAGGAACATATTAAGTGCGGAGTTGGCCGCAGCCTATCGCGGGATCATTCAGTCAATTTCCATAAACCAATACGAAACAGCCTATTCCGCGACAGATCCAGACGGGGATGACTATGAGCGTTCGATTACGGTTTCGGATTATCTTGAAAAAACATTCACACACGGCATCGTAATCCCAATAGCATTGCGGTATGACTGGTTTTTCCACAAGAAAGTCTCACTGTTCACAACGGCAGGTCTAAAAAACAGTTTCCTGTTCTCGCAGAAATCAAATGCCCAATTTAACGCCCGCTATGCAGGAGTCTATGGAGATGAATTCTTCAACCTAACTATCGATCAGAATGGCATCTATGATTTTGGCGTTTTCCCCGACAACAGTCTTGAGCTTGCTCCGAAATATTTCCACTACGACCTCTACGGCAATCTTTCCGCCGGTCTCCAAGTCTTCATCGGGAACATCGTTTCCATTGAGGCGGCAGCGATGTATCTTCCCCGAATAGCCAGTTCAAAAGCCACTGAAAATGAACGTTTTATACTATCCTCCTCGTCTGACAACTTCCAAAGCGTCACCAAGGTCATGAAACCCGAATACGCAAGCCGCTGGGGAGTGACCTTGCGGGTGAAGGCAAATTTCTGAAAAGTTAGGGCTTTTAGAGGTTAACAAAAATATATTTTTGCGACATCTCTTTTTCAAATTCTGTTTAATGGGCTTTTGTGCTGTGGACAGTACTCCAAATAAAACATGATTTCGATGATGTTTATGGATTTAACACCATACTCATAACTCCCGCGCCTTCTTGAGCAGAAACAGGTCCAACGCATCCTCGGTGTCCTGCCGAAGATCGGGTTGCTCCAGGGTGCTACTCACGAAAAAGGGCTTCATGCCGTTCATGAAAATCGCGCTGACCAACAGCGCTATCAATATCGGGATGATTCTCCTATACATAGTAGCGTGGAGGTTAAAAGATAGTGCAGCGAAGATACAATTTTTTCTCAGCCGATAAATGAGATGTATAATTGATACATTCTACTTGAACCGCACCGCGTCGCAGATCTCCGAGGTGTGGCTGCCGGTGCCCTGCTCGTATTTCCCATAGACGAGACAGTATTTCGAGGTCAACCAGTCACGGAGAATCACGATGTCCACCATCGTGGGATACGGCTCTGTGTAGTAAACATAACACTTCCGGTGGGCATTGATCCTTGGGTCACCCTCGATTCCGAAACCATTGTCCGACATCAGCTCGTAAGGATAATCCCAAAACTCCGGCCCCGCCAAGGCAGCCAGCAATGAATCATTGACCATAGCCGTCTCCGCCTCCCAAATGCCAGACTTCAGGAAATAGACACAATCGTCGTTGAACAGCGTAATAATCTCCTCCCCAGCGATGTAATGGGTGCCGCACGTCAGCCCCGCTGGCTTCTTCAACCGAATCAGCCCATCCGAATATTCATCATCACTCAACGTCTTCTCGTCGATGAACAAGTGCTCGTCATTCGTAAATCCATATCGTAAAAACGAACCCATTTGCGTGAGAAACAAGACATAAGCAGTAAGGAGCCCAATAAGCGACAGAACCAATCGTATGGAGATAATTCGTTCTTCAAGAGGAAAGATCCGCTTGACCTGTTTCGAATAACTGATGTAAATGAAACACGGCAGCCAAACCGCAATGTTTGCCAACAATTTCCAATTCAGAATGTCTGACCGATAAATGGCCAACGCGCCCAATATCATGTAGAGCATATAGGCCTGGAGAAGAATAGGCGTGTCGCCGCGACGGTCGCGAAGAGAATTGAAAGCCATTGCGGCTATAACGGTCGGAAAAATGGTCCCGAAAAAAATCAAGGCTAAGGCGTAAAACGGAGAATGGGAATAGAAAAGTTCAATTTTTTCGAATAATGAAAAAAGGGAAATGATGTTGACCACCACCGAAATGGCGATAAACAACAACAACAACACCTTGAATGCGCCATGAATCTCCAGAAATACCTTCTCCTCCTCCATCGTCACAAATCACAAATCACAAATCACAAGTCCCCCAACGCCCGATACACCACCACCGGCTCCTCATCATCCGCCTCCACGGTGAACGCATCGCCTAACGCTTCGTTCAGACTTCCTTCCCATAACCAGTTGAAAGAACGGTTGTTGACAGGATATTTCAGTCCGCTGAAGGAAAGTTTCGTGTGCAAGTTGCTCGGGAAGACGGAGACCTGCATTCCCGGAACAGAACGGAACATGGACGTACCGCGCATCACGTTGAACACGCCGTGCTCGGTCAACATGGCCAGCCGCATCTTTTCGGAATACATCACTAATATGCTCAGGTTGGCGATGAAATGATCCTCGCGCAGACCACCGCAACCCAACAGCAACACGTCATCGTATCCATTGGCCATACAATATTTCAACGCCTTCTGCAGGTCGTTGTATTCCTCACTGCAATCAGCGTGATAAGGAATATTGTTCCGTAACAATTCCTCGCGATCCAAGGAATCCCCATCCCCCACCACGACATCCGGTATAATGTTTATGGACAATAATTTCTGAAGCGCACCGTCACAACAGACAATGCGCCTCTTATCATTAAGAATGCTCAATGACAACTCGGAATCAGGAACTTCGCCGTTAGCCACCACAACGGTGCGGAAATCCGAACACTGACTGCTCCAAAATGCAAACTGTTCTTTGTTCATCTTTCCGTTACTTGTTTAAGACAATAGGCATCAGACATAGTGATTGTAAAATAGTCTATGTCTAAGTCATTAGTCTAACTGCTAACTGCTAACTGCTAACTACTAACTACTAACTGATTAGATCCATCTCACAATATTGAAGTCCTGGTCGTGCGGCAGCAACTCGTGGTTGGGGATAACGCGAACCGCGCAGTCCCACACGCCGATGCGCTGAGCAGCCTCGCAACAGACAAACGTGTAGATGCCGTCACGCTCTGTCTCGAACACGAAAGGCACTTTGAACTCCAACTTGGGTCTCTGGCCATGATCTTCAGCCGTGACAAACACCATCTCCACTTTCACATCCTGGGGACGCAACGACCCGAGACGCAACTCCAAACGGCATTGCATACGGTCGCCCACGCAATAGGTGTTCTTGTCGTTCTTGGGATAATCCACGCCGACACATTCGATGTCGTTCCAGCCAGCAAGGACATTCTCACGCCATTTGAGCAGAATCCGGACATTTTCGTTGTCATTGGCGCTCAAAAGGCGGCTTCTGTTCATCAATTTGTGATAGAACTTGCGGTAATAGTCGTCCAACTGGCGCTTCATGGTGAAATGCGGGGAAATCTGGGTGAAGCATTTCTTCATCATGGCGACCCATTCGGTGGGAATGCCTTGCGCATCACGATTATAGAATGCCGCTGTAATCTGCTCTCCGATAATGTTATAGAGTGTTTCCGCATCCAATTCGTCCTGCAAACGGTTGTCCTGATAAGTGATCTGCTCTTTGAGCGCCCAGCCGGCACCAGGGACATAACCTTCGGCCCACCAGCCGTCCAACACGCTGAGATTCAGCACTCCGTTCATCACGGCTTTCTCACCGCTGGTACCGGAAGCCTCCAACGGACGGGTCGGCGTGTTCATCCAGACATCGCAACCCGACACCAACTTCTTGGCCAAGATCATGTTGTAGTTCTCCACGAAGATGATCTTGCCGATAAATTCGGGACGGCGGCTAAGCTCGATGATGCGTTTGATGAGATCCTGACCGGCCTTGTCGTGCGGGTGCGCCTTGCCGGCGAAAATGAACTGCAACGGCTTTTCTGGATTCGTGAGCAACGCCTTGAGTTTCTGCTCGTTCATAAAGAGCAGATGGGCGCGTTTGTAGGTGGCGAAACGACGGGCGAAACCGATGGTGAGCACATCATCGCGCAGCGCCTTGAGGGTGGCCTCAATGAGCGCGGGCGACTCGTTGCGTGTACGCATCTGCTCGGCCAGCATCTCTTTGATGGCTGTCATCATCTCCTGGCGCAACTCCTGCTTGATGAGCCACAGGTCGGCGTCAGGGACGTCGTTTATCTTCTTCCATACCAGCGGATTGGAGCAATCCTTGGTCAAGCCTTCGCCAAAAACGCTGCGGTGCAATGTCTGCCATTTCCTGTGCGCCCATGTCGGGTAATGCACGCCGTTGGTGACATAGCCGATGTGCGATTCTTCTGCGAAACGTCCTTCATAGAGGTCGGCGAACATCTCCTGCGACACGCGCCCGTGAATGCGGCTCA
>CAMJPH010000104.1 GCA_946407715.1 uncultured Bacteroidales bacterium
CGTCACACAAAAAATAAGAGTGTGCCAAACGTGACTTTTGACACACCCTCTACAATGTCATAAACCGAAACATTGTTCTGCTGCGATACACCTCCCCCGGCCGCAAAAACGCGTTCGACTCCGGCCAATGCTGGTTCGGCGAGTCGGAAGTCTATCAGCATGCCTTCCACGGATGTCAACTCGCACGTGGGGATGAAGACTTCCCTCATCAGAACGTAGCGCACGGCATCAAGGGACAACAGATGGTTGAGGATGTCGATCATTAAACATTTTATGGAAAATGTTTTGCATATCGTTTAATTTATTAAAAAAGTGTATTTTTGCAACGGTGTTTCCTCATTCTTCGGTCACAGCGTCTCGCAGCGTATGGGAACGTCCAAAAAGACAGTAAAATAAAGAATCTTAACAAAATTTACGGTATGAAAAAAACAGGTTTATTCCTTGCATTGGCGGTTCTGTTGTGTGCAGGGCTGTCATCCTGCAACAGCGACAACAACTATGATGGTACTCCGACACCTTTAAGCTGGGTTGACTTGGGACTGCCGAGCGGCCTGCTGTGGGCCAGCCAGAATCTGGGTGCCCTAAGTCCCGTTGATTACGGCGATTATTTCGCATGGGGTGAAAAAACGCCGAAAGAGGTCTACGGGTGGGAAACCTACGCCTACGGCTACGACTGGAACATGCTCACCAAATACTGCGGCAGCTACGGCCTCGGTTGGAATGGCTACACGGACTCCCTGACCAACCTTGAGGCTTCCGATGATGCGGCCATGATCAATCTTGGTGACGGTGCCCGCACACCGAGCTATAACGACTGGCAAGAACTGATAGACAACACAACCAGCAAATGGACCACCCGCAACAAGGTCCGCGGACTTCTTTTGACCGGCCCCAACGGCAAGACCCTCTTCCTGCCCGCCGCCGGTGGTATCGGCAGCACGGACCTCCATTACGTAGGTGAGATCGGTCGTTACTGGTCGGATTCGCTGTACACGTACTACCCGGCTTCTGCGATGGCCTTCTCCTTTGACGCGCAAGGTCAAAGAATGTACGATTTCGACCGTTGCGTCGGATTCTCTGTACGCGCGGTTCGTGCCCGTCAGAACTAACCCTTTTCGCAGACTTTTGTGTTTTCTTGGTGCGAGACCTTGAATGATGTGCAATGATAATGATGACCTTTTAAAAGAAAAACTATTCACCCTCAAACATAATGATATGAAAAGAACCTTACTGATTTTCGCCACCCTGTTCGCGATGGTAGCTTACGCGCAGGAACCGCTGAACACGGCGGTTAGAAACATCGACCCTCCCCATCAAAATTACGTCGGATGTATTGATGGAAGCGGGAACTGCCGGTATCTGATCTTCCGCGACAGACTCCTCAACGATTTCATCAAGCTGAGCCGTGACATAGTGGTGGAGGTTGCCAAGGACGGCAGCAAAAGCAACGTGCTGAGCATAGAGCGGAATATGGATTACAAGTATCTGACCGCTTACGAGGATAACGAGAACATCTATATGCTCTACCGGCGTAGCAACTCTTACACGAGGGAGTTCACCCTGTACCTCAACACTGTGCCGAAAGAGGCCGGCATCGACAAATGGAAACCCAAAGAGCTCCTCACACTCAAGAGGGACCTCAGCGACGGCTTCCAAATGGGCACCGCCGTTTCTCCCGACAAATCCAAGGTCGCTCTACTGCTGCTGCAGGTCAAAACGGCCGGGATGTTTGAAAAGGACAAATCCGACAAGTTGAAAGGTTCCGCCGTGATGGTCTTCGAAGGGGACAAGATCAAAATGTCGAAGCCGCTGGAGTTTGATGTGGAGAACAACACCCTCCAGTTCCTTGACCTGTCCATCGACAACAACGGGGAGATCCTTTTGGCCCTTGCCTCATTCAATACCCAAAAGGAAGATGAGGGCAAAAAGGGGAGCCCAAAGGTGACATTGAACCCGAACGAGACCGTCCATATCTACAAGATAACCGAAGATGAGGTGTTCTCTTCCAGCAGTGCAGCGGAATTCGGGCATGTCTCCAACGGAAAACTGCTCGTCACCCAATCCGGTCAGACGATCCTGGGCGGATACTACTCTCCCGAGAATCACAAGCCGGAGGAGGGCAGTTACCTGTTGACGATAGATGCCTCGTTCGCGAATACCAACATCAGCAACGAGAAGTTCCCCGAGGAGTATTTCACCTACAAGCACCCGAAAGTCACCAAAAGCATCCGGGATTTTAGAGCCGTTCCCATTGAGCTGTTCGCATTTGAAAACGGCACCATAACACTGCTGGGCGAAATGCGTGCCTACCAATCCAACATGGTCACCCTTTTCAATTTGGCCGGTCCCACGCTCGTGTCGATGGCTGACAACACCGGTAACCTTACGGATTTCCAAATGGTTACGAAACATCAAATCACCTCTTTGTCGGACTCTCCCTCTTTGTTGTTCTCCTACCACGCCATCATGAAGGACAATCTCGTCCATTTCATCTATACCGATAACCTCACGAACCTGACAACCGGCACCAATGAACCGTTGGAGATCAAGGACTACAGTTACAAAGGGAAGTGTGCCGCCCACCGGACGCTGGACAGCGAAGGGCACCTTTCGGACCCCGAGATGCTGATGGACTATACGGCTTACAAGAGTGTCCTGTTTATCCCGCTGACCGTCGAATCGGACGGTCTCTGGATTTACCATTCCGAGAAAAACAACGCTATGGTTTCCTGGTTGCCGCATAATTTCTGAACACCTTAAACGTGCGATACGAAATGGCGGATCATCACATTTCATATCAACCTGAAACTCGAAACCTGAAACCTGCTATTTTCTGACACCGTCATCTCACTTGGCGGTGTTTTTTCTGTAGAAGGTGTGTCAAAAGTCCAAGAAACGGCATTTTTCAGTTTGTAACTATTTGATAATCAAACATCGATTTTTGCCAAAACTGACTTTTGGCAAACCCTCTACAATGTCATAAACCGAAACATTGTTCTACTGCGGTAAGTCTCTCCCGGCCGCAAAAACGCATTCGATTCCGGCCAGTTCTGGTTCGGCGAATCGGGGAATTTCTGTGTTTCGAGGCAGACAGCGGCCCGCTGCTGATAGACTACCCCACCCTTCCCGACGACCGTGCCGTCAAGGAAGTTGCCGGTATAGACCTGCATTCCCGGTTCGGTGGTATAGACCTCCATCGCGATGCCTGTGAGTGGGCTCTCCAATCGGGCGCACGGTCGGGCATCATCGCCTTTCGTGTTCAGTACCCAGTTGTGGTCGTAGCCGCGCCCGATGCGCAACTGTTCGAAGTCGGCGGCAATGTCGCGACCAATCGGCTTGGGCTGCCGGAAGTCCATCGGCGTGCCCTCCACGGAAGCCAACTCGCCCGTGGGGATGAAAGTTTCCCCAATCGGGGTGTAGTGGTCGGCATCGATGGTCAGCAGGTGGTTGAGGATGTCGGTGGAGGCATCGCCGTTGAGGTTGAAGTAGCTGTGGTTGGTCATGTTGATGACCGTCGGCTCGTCCGTAACCGCCTCATACTGAATATCCAGCGCATTGTCGTCCGTCAGCATGTAGGTGACGCGGGCGCACACATTGCCCGGGAACCCGCTGTCGCCGTCCTCGCTGACCAAGCTCAGCACCAGCCGGTTGTCGCCCACTTCTTCAACATTAAAGATGCGGTACTGCCAGCCGTCCGGACCGCCGTGCAGGCAGTTCTTGCCATCGTTTTGCGGCAGCTGGTACGTTTTCCCGTCGATGGTTATCTGCCCGTTATTCAGCCGGTTGGCGTATCTTCCGATCGCCGCCCCGAAGTCGGAACGGTGGTTTTCGGGAAGGTAGTCTTCCACGTTTTCGAACCCGAGCACGACATCGCGCAGGATACCGTTTCTGTCGGGCACGAACAGCGACACGACGCGTCCGCCGAGGTTGGTGATGGTGGCCCGGAGGCCGTGGGCGTTTTTCAGTGTGAAAAGGTTGATTGTACTATCGTTATAATCCATATTTGTTGAAAATTTATCTCGAAGCTCATAAATTCTGTCCATTATAATGTCTTGCTGTTTTTCGTTGAGCTGCAACCCGAATCTAACCGTATTCGGATTCCCATTTTCCGACGTGTAATGTATTCGAAGCGAGGCATTATACAAGTACGACCTCCTGAAAAAAGTCCACCAAGGTGACTCATATTTTTCAATTTCTACAATACTGTTCCACGGGATAGTTGTTTCCCTATCAATGAGTTTTTTAAGATGGATTACGATACCGTTTTCATCATACGACACGGTTTCGGCACCCTTAACCTGCCAAACAAGCATATCCAAAGCATATAAAGTATAAGCGACAGGTAACATCAGTAGCAATATAAAAAACAATATGCCAAATATATCGGGCCACTCGTCTATTATCCACCAGATAAGGGAAATCAAGCCGATAATACAGAATGCAGAACTGATGAGTGTACACAGACCGAAAAAGAGTATGAGATCCGGCTCCGGGCGACTGCGCAACAGTTTGGTGCGGCCGTCGAGCTCGTTTTTGTCTGAATCGGGGTTTGTTGGCATAGAAGTTCCTATTTTTGGAGGGCAAAAGTAGTATTTTTTCGGTTTCAAGTTTCAAGAAGGAAATCTCCTGAAATCTAAGATTTGAGACCGACAGTGTTAAATTACGTTAACGCATCGTAGCATAACAGAAAAAATAGTACTTTCGCGGTTCGAAATAGGATATAGAAACTATGTGTACTGTAACAATAAATGTAGATGATGCCACCGTGAGGCGTATTAATCCCGACCTCACCACTTGTGAAAGTATAGGCCAATGGCTCCAAGACAAAGTGAATCTGCTGATTTCGGAACTTGCCGCCACACCTATCACATCCCCCAATGCACATACCGCCGAGGAGATGCAGGTCATTCTGCTTGACCGCATCCGTAGGGCTGAAGCTGGTGAAGAGTCTGTGGTCTCTCATCAGGAAGTTTCTGATTCAATCCGTTCGAAGTATGGTTTTTGAAATAGAGTGGTTGCGAGGTGCTCAACGTGAACTTGACGCCGAAATCGAATATGTGGTGCTTGGCAGGTTTGGATTTGGAGCCGCTCGGAAAACCTACAGAAGAATAATGGATAATGTCGAACAGCTTGCCTCATTCCCCCATATCGGAGCGCAACATGAATGCGTGACATATAATGGTTGTGAAGTGCGTAAAATCATCATTCGACAAGTTACCGTTTTTTATTCTCCTCAGTCCGACAAAGTGACTATTCTTGCCGTTTGGAACAATTACCAAGATCCCAACAGCATCCCATATCGTTTGTCGGAATTGGAATAGACCTATCGCCTATTATTATTTCCCGAAACCCTCCACGCACAGCTCCTTAATGCGCTCTATGACAATCTCCTGCTGTTCTTCGTTGAGTAGCAGTCCGAACCGCAGCAGTTTGGTGCGGCCGTCAAGCTCGTTTTTGTCTGAATCGGGATTCGTTGGCATAAATGTTCTTTATAGTTTGCAAAGATAGCATTTTTCAGAAACCAGAATATGAATTATTTGGACACAATTCGCCAATAATCTTTGTCCATATAAACAAATATTATGATTCATTTAGACAAATAATATACTTAGAACTTGTCCATATAAAGAAAAAAATGTATCTTTGCGGACAATTTCAAATAGTTGATTATGCAGCAAATTATTG
>CAMJPH010000105.1 GCA_946407715.1 uncultured Bacteroidales bacterium
CGAGATCCTTGGGGCTGCCGGGCTTGAACAGGCTTCGGCCGTCGAGGGCGAACTGTGGCGTGGCGCTGACCTCCGAATTGGCGATGACCGGCACCAGCCCGGTAGCGAATGCCTCGATGCACGAGATGGCCTCGCTCTCCATATCGCTGGCATGTACGTACAAGTCACACTGCAACAACAAGTTAATCAGTTTCTGTTGCTCGAGATAGACAAATTGGGGCGGATTTTTCAACTGTTTTCCAAGTTCCACATAACGATCGTACTCGGGACCTTTTCCAGCAAAAATCAGCTGTATTTTGTCGGCATATTTCGAATATTGCACCGAATTGATGATCACGTCCTGCCGTTTCTCTTGCGAAAGACGGCCGATCATGATGATCGGTATTTTACCCTCAAATTCAGGCGCTTTGGCCGGTCTGCCCTGTCGATGGACGAGATGTCCGGTCTCAAGGAAAGCGTCTTGGATGCCGTTGGAGATGACGTGGATTTTGGCGGTGTAACCTCGTTTCTTGATCTCATCGGCCATGAATTGTGACGGGGCGTGGACGTGGCGGAACTTGTTGTACAGAAATGTACGGAAACTCCGATAAGTACCGTTCTGAATCCAATCCACCTTGCCCAAACCCACCGACGACCAAAGGTTTTGCGGCTGGATGTGAAAAGCGGCGGTTGAGGGCTTCCCTATCTTGTCGGCATAGCGTTTAGCTTCCACCTCGATGGCGAACGGAAGGAAGCAATGTATGATATCAGCCCATTCAACAGCTTCCCGAATGGTCTTTTTTTCACTATAGGCAAAGTTGAAGTTGTGTTTGTCCATCAACGGCTGGAATATGGGCATCTTGTAGGTGGGCAAGGCAAAACGGTCTTCGCCCGGCTCTCCGGAAGTGAGGATTTTCACTTCGTGCCCGCGTCGGCGCAATTCGGCGGCAAAACGCTGCGCCGAGATGCTGGTACCGTTGTTGTTGGTGTCGTAAGTGTCTATGACAAAAAGAATTCTCATAACGGATGGAATTAGTGAAAACAATTTTGCAAAAATACATCCGTAATGCGGTATGGCAATGTCCTCATGACAACAAAATGTGTTCTATTTTATATATTTCAATTTGAAAAAAATGTATTTTTGCCAATTCTTAGTGGATTCAGCAACGATTTAATTGTTCTGATTTTAATATTAATTGTTCTAAAACATAAAACCATAGATGTTATGAATGTTGAAAAGAAGAGAAACGGCGATTTGCCTGTTATGTATGATTCGGAAAAAATCATAACGCGAACCTCGTGGCACAACAACGAGATTCAGGTGGCTGAAATAGGGAATTACATGAGTGAGGAAACGCCTGAGTACTTTCGCATTAATCATTATGCGATCCTTTTCATCACGCAAGGCACGCTCAGTGGAATATTCAACCAGATTGGCATCGAAATGAAAGCGCCGGCTGCAGCATTTATCTTCAATGACCACGTGCTGCATTATATCAGCAGCAGCCCGGACTTGAAGATTCGGCTGCTCTCCTTTTCGCCTGTCATTGCGGAGAAACTGATGCTTTCATTGCCATACGACAAATTGCATTACGCATACGTCCGCCCCGCCTCTCAGATTGATGCTCCCAATATGCAGACGATAATGCTCTATCTTGACCTCGTAGAGGAACTGATGCGGAAGGAAACCCCGAATCGGCAGACGACTATCCTGCACCTTATCCGATCACTCGTCTCTTTTCTTTACGGATTTTTCACCGACAATCTTGCGTCGCAGAAACCGCTTTCCCGTGCTGAGGAATTGACGGGACGATTTCTGTCTTTGGTGGATCAATGCTGCCACGAGCATCATGACATCAAATGGTATGCCGACGAACTGCACCTGACGCCCACGTATGTGGCCAATGTGGTGAAACAGGTGACGGGCAGTACCGCCGGCGACTGCATCAGCGAAATCCTGATTCGGAAAGCGAAATCGCTGTTGCAGACCTCCACGCTTTCTGTCCAAGAGATTTCCGACCGCCTCGGCTTCCAGAACCAGAGCCATTTCGGCACCTTCTTCCGCCGCGCGGTCGGCGTGAGCCCGAAGGCATTCAGGACAGGGGGAGAATAAAACGCAACGAAGGCGTTTCCCCGCTTGCGTTTAGAAAGAGTTTTAGGTAGAGTTTCTGTTCACTTCAAGCCTAGCGGGTTCTTCATGGCTCATTCTCGAAATGGCCCACGGAGTCAAGTTTTGACTTTCGCATACACTTCGCTTGGCTTCCCACGGCGAAAGAAAATGTTCAGTACTCGCTGATGGCGACTTCGATGAGATGACGATGCGCCATATAAGCTTTGAAAACGGTGCGGGCTATTTCTATGCTTCCGGTCATCAGGAATATCCCGATGCTTTTGCCAAGAGCGGGGAGAAAGGCGTTGCGGTTGGTGCGCAGGTAGTCTTTGATGATGTCACGGTCGCTGACACCGAACTTGCGTAACAGTGCCATACTGACGACGCCTGTGCGGTCTTTGCCAGCGGTGCAATGGAAGAGGATGCAGCGACCGTCGCGCATGTTTTCCAACAGCAGAGCGACAATCGTGTCGAGCTGTTGACGACTCCATGGATCAGTGACCATGCGGCGGTAGAGCTCCTCGAAATTGGGGACCATCGCTTTCAGACGTTCAGGATGACGACGCAAGCTGCGGATGATGGTCATCGGATCGGAGCCCGTTTCGTGGGTGATACCTATGGCGGTCCCTTTGAACAGCGGCAGACTGATGTACTCCACCCCATCGGGCAATGGGTCTGGGAATTCGGCGGCCTCCACCTCAGTGCGCAAGTCGATCACGCAGCGGATATTGTAAGTCCGGCACAGCCGGGCGCACTGCTTTCTGGTAAGCACCGACAGTTTTCCGCTGCGCAGGAACAGTCCGTGCGGGATGCAACTCCCTTCAGCAGTGGCGATTCCGCCCAAATCGCGCAAATTGAGCCTATATTTGACAAACATCCTCATAATGCAGTGCAAAAATGCGATATTTATCCTATCGTGAGTCCATTGATGGTTTCCTGCAGCCCGTTGAGGAAGCGCGCCGCCTCGAAACCGTCCATTTGGGCGTGGTGGAACTGGAACGATATGGGCAACGTCGTTTTGAAGAGCCCTCGGCGGTATTTACCCCAAGCCAGGAAAGGATTGGTGAACAGTTCGGAATAGACACTCGCCACGCCGTCAATCTCGCATTCCACCAACGTTGAAGTGTCAACGGCCATGTATTCGTCGCCGAGAAGATGATCTTCGTTCGTGTCGTGCACCTGACGGGTCAGCCGCAGATAGTCGTCGTTGAACTGATGAATATCCTCCGAGAAGGGAATATCGCAGAGGTGGACAGGACCGTTCGCTGTCTTCACAACGGTGTTGACCGCCAGACGATCGCACAGCCACAGATGTCCACCAGCAGGCAGCGTATAGAACTCCTTGATAGGGCTTGCCGCATGTCCGATGCACCAGCACATCAGCATGTTGGTCTTCATCCCGTTCCGTTTGGCGCCCTTGATCAATCGGGTGATATCGAAGGTTTTGAAAATCGTCACCTTCGGCATCCCGGCCGTTTTCCACAGCTCGAAAGCAAATCCGCGCGGCGAGTCTTTAGGATTGATTTCTTGTTTCATATCGTATCGTTTGCAAAATCCTTATTATTCATTGCCTATTTGCATACAACCATCACTGAAAATCTACCTTGTCAGACAGCTAAGTGAGGTATTTATCGTATTTTGAATCCGTTGATGGTTCCCTGCAGCCCGTTGAGTTGGCGTTGTTCGGTGATTCGTTCAATCACTGCATCGTGAAAGCGTATCTCTTTTCTTTTAATGCCTGCCGGATTTCATCATCCAATTGATCTTCATCATATTTTGTTGACCAATAATCGCGTTCACTGACTTTTTTGAAATTGAGAAGGTAGTCGGTTCGTAGTCGTGACACGAAATAGAAGTATTCCGGTTTTATCTCATTGGTTGTTACAAAATCATAACTGTCTTCGCCAGAGAAAATGCGCAATCCTTTGTCTGTCGGGAACGAGGACGAAGCGGAATGGTATTCGCAAAACCCTTCGATTTTCCAATTCTCGGTACGCATTTTGATAAAAAAACGAACGGCACCAAGTTTTTCCCTTTCATAATGATGAAGTGCTTCGTGCAACAAAACCGAGGAAAGACTGCGTGGCAAAAGTTCCGGTTTTCGTGGTTCTATAGAATTTTTCGTCCAGTCGCACGGACGAATCAAAGTTGCCTTCAGGCCGGTTCGCGACAAAGCAAGAGGTTTGCCAATCGCTATTGCCTTTGTTCGAAAGCCGGTCATCGTCTGGCAAAAGTAGAAAGAAATTTTTGGAGAATACTCGCTGTCAACCTCCAACAACTGCGCTCGAAGCGTTTCTGCCATTTGCTTGGCCTCCTCTTTATGCCCAACGCCATCGGCATATATGGTAATGCCGTTTTGGGAATAGTTTTTTTTCAGTCCTATGCCACACGCCAAGCGATAGGCAGGAGCCAAAAGTAATAAGACGGCCAAAATCTCAAGCGCTGTGATGATAATTCTTTTCCGATTCTTTCTCATTGCTGTAATGGGACTTCAAATTTTAGATGTTTATATAGAATGTAGAACGCGGAGACCTCGACTTGATGCCGAATTAATGGGTTGTCTCCTTCAAGGGCGAAAACGGACATCTCTTGCCGATGCATTGGTTGTTACGGGCCGAATAAAGGCAGACAATGTGCGGTTTCTCCATCTCGATGCCGAAATGCTCCTTCACGAACCCGATGGCGGAAAGGATGGAAAGGTAGGAGTCGCGTTTGCAGCAGCGCGGACCGCCGATGTCGCCGATCGCGTTCAGCGATTTGGCGGTCATCCAGTGCGGCAAGGAGAATAGTTCCTGCGACAAAGGAGTGGCCTTGGCGATGATGGAGACGAACATGCCCGAGCTGATGCCCGCGCCACAGGCACCCCAGAAACCGCAAGCACCTCCGGGAACCTGCTTGCCACGATTCATCATCTCCGCAAGGGCTTTGGGAAGATCAATATCCCCTCCGGCATTCTTGAAGGCCGTCAGCAGCGCGGCGCCCACCATCACGTGGTGTTCCGGACCGTGTATATGGCAGAACGGTAGTTCCATCATCTTGTTAAGGATTTCGACGGGATTTCTTGACGACTCCGCCAGGCAGAGGCCGACGATAGTGTCCATCCCCGCCGTGTGGCAATCGGAGCAGACGTAATGGCCGTTGACGCAACGGGTCTTGCTGTTCTCCTTTTTGTGGCATATCGCACACTCCATCAGCGTGTCCTGTTCAATATATTCTAGCGGCGCACCGCAAATCAGGCATTCTTCGTGGTTCATAATATGTTTTTTCGGCAAAAATACAAAAAACGCCGATGTATAACAGCTCCAAAAGTGGACACGCAAAATGCTATTGGTGATTATGATAATAGAAGCCGCTGATAAATATCCCTGTCCACCTCCTTGAACACATTGAAAACCACCTGCTTGACGCTGCAATCGGGATGTGCGTTCAGGTAGTCTTTGACGGTTTGCACGGCGATTTCGGCGGCCAGCTGGTTCGGGAAGCGGAACTCGCCCGTGGAGATGCAGCAGAAGGCGACGC
>CAMJPH010000106.1 GCA_946407715.1 uncultured Bacteroidales bacterium
ATCCGAGTGAACGGATATCATCGGAATTGGTGAACGGGTATCGCCGGAATACGCAAAAATCATATCTCTATTGGTACGGATCTGTTCTACAGGTGCATTTTTGAAAGCAGTACAAATCTCAGAAGCAACGCCACCATAAACTGCACGTTTTATTTTCAATAACGCGGAAAGCCTCTCTCTGAAAGAGGTTATACTAATAAAGTGAATCATTAGTTTTCTGTCAGTTTTGAGAAATCGAGTCTTCCAATCATTTGCATCGTTTCATTTAACGATGGATTCATCGGCCCTTTTACCCGAAATGCAATGATGTCGTGTTCTAACTCTTCCAAATCAGCTATTTGGAGAGAAAGACGTTCCAGTTGGGTTGCGTATTTCTCATAGGTCTGGCTATCTTGTTTCAATGATTTCAAAGTATCGATCAAAAGACTCAATTCAGCTCCAAACATACGATAGTTTTCCTCCGTAATTGTCAGGAAATCCTCATGTAGTTGGTTATATAACCCATCTACATCATTTAAAAGTCGTGACATCTCTCCTCGTTTTTCAACAAACAAAGGGGAAGCCATACGCATCCGTATGTCAAAGGCGCGACGACTTATCAATCCGATACGTTGAGATATGACTTCTGTTTGGCACATAACTGATCCTATATCAGCGGCAAAAATACAATTATTTTCATAAGTACTAATGTTTGTCATTGTTTTTTGTTTTAGGTTTAACATAATTGAGGTGGCAAAGATACAACAAACTCAAGTATCTGTCAATAGTTTTGCGAATTTTCACATCTTATTGGTTGTTAAATGGTTATGCGATTTATTTTTATAATTCATTTCCAAATAGTTAATTTTACGAGCGAGATTTCGCCGGAAAACAAGGGATTTAACGCTGGAGTCTGCGAATTGCCAGCTGTTGTTTCAGTTTGAGAAATAATGTCCACATCACCGCATCATCCTCTCCAACTTCGTCTTCCACTTCTCCCATTGGGGCATCTCCTTGCTTAGCAAAGCATAAAACTCTTTCGTGTGGTTGCGATGTACCAAATGGCACAATTCATGGGTAATAACATATTCAATACAGCAACGTGGCGCACCTATCAATCTGGGGTTTAAAAAGATGTTGCCCTCAGGCGTGCAATAGCCCCAACGCTTCTCCATTTTCCTGACTGTCATGCTTTTTGGCCGAACGCCATAGGCGGTGAATTGTTCAATGATGGGTTGGGCATATTCCGCAAACTTGATTTTTGCTCGTTCCCGATACCATTCTTGCAGCACCTTGCCGGCCTCCTCTTTGTTTTGACATTCTATTTCAAGGATGTTGTTCTGATAATGAACCTGATTTACTTCTCCTTCTTTGATCCGCAGCATATACTGTCTGCCTAAATAGAGATGCGACTCCCCGCCAATATACTGCCTTTCGGTTGTTGGCGTGCCAAACGATTCAAAATAGCGTCGCTGACGGAGAATCCACGCGGCACGGTGACACACTTTTTTTTGGATGTCCTCAAGCGTTGCATCAACGGGCGCTTTCAGCGTGACGGAACCATCAGGATGAACCGTGATGCCTAACGTTTTACGCTGTGCATACTCGATTTCGTACTCGATGAGGGTGGAACCATAAGTGATGCTATCCTTTTTTACCGTATCCATATCTTGGCCACATCTACACATCCGTCAATAATAACATCCATATCACTGAAGGCGAAATTCACATTGTACTTTCGTTTGATGTTGTCAATCAGCTCATCCTCCAGTTCGATTTTTATCCGTCCGATGGTGTCGCTTTTTGATTGCCAATCCACCAAGACGGAGCCATCCACAATGACCGCCCGACGAATGATTTCATCAAAAGCGTAGGCAGTTGCTAAAGCCATCTCCTTGACAGGCATGTCGGGGAAAAGCCGCTTGTAGTTTTCCAAAGCGATGCCGAAATAGGCCTTCGCCGCGTTGTTGTGTTCCAACTCTTCTGGCAAATCGCTGTCGGTGTGGTTCAACACATCCTCCTTGTACTGCATCATCTTCTCCAAATATTCGTTGTCAGTCAAGCGACCTTGCTCGTAGAGCTCAATGGTCTCCTTGATGAGTTGAGAGAACTTCTTGTAAAAAGCTGGATCGGAATCCATATTTTCATTGATGTATTTGGCCGTGCGCGTGGCGATGGTGTCGGCTTTGGCGGCAGAGCCCACCACGCTGTCCACCTCTTTCTGGAAATTATCTTTATCGAAGATGTTGACCAAATTGGTGATTACCTTCACGGCATCGCTTTCCACATGGTGGTTGACAAGTTTCTCGATGCGTGCTTCGTATTTTTTGTAGTCAATAGTATCTGAATAGCGAAGCTGCACGGCAGTACGGAGTTTGGAGAACATATTGAGGTCGTCCTTGTATATCTGGATAGTTTTGGCATCCGTATTTTCGTGAAATTCCTTGGTGGAAAGAGCCAGTTGCAGCACCGATGAGAAAGCAGTAAGGCGGTCGTAGAATTCGTGGCGGCGGTCCTCCATACGCAACGACTGGGCGTAAGCCTCCAAATCGCGTTTGTTGGGAATCATCTTGAACAAATCCCAAAGGTCGGAATGGCGTTGCGGAAGCTCTGCAATCTTGTCACTGACAGGTATAAGTGTATCGAGGAATACCTGACGGTCATCCTCATCGTATTCTGAATAGATGCTCAAGGCGTTATCCAATTCCCGCAAAACGCCATAGTAATCAATGATGTAACCGTAATCTTTTCCTTCGCAGGTGCGGTTCACTCGGGCAACGGCCTGCAGTAAGGTGTGGTCTTTGAGGTTGCGGTCAAGGTACATCACCGCTACCTTTGGTTCATCGAACCCGGTCAGCAGCTTGTCCACCACAATCATGATTTCGGGATTCTCTTGGTATTTGAAACGGGCTATCAGGTTTTCCTGATACTTTTGCGGGGTACCATGCTCGTCCATCATCCGCTTCCAGAACTCCTTGACTTCCTGCGCCGTATCCCCGTAAGCGGTCTCTTCGCCTTCGCGGTCGTCAGGTGCGGTGATTAACACTTCGGAAGCGAGTTTTCCAATTTCATCAAGATATTTCTTGTAGTGAATGGCCACTTTTTTCTTGGGAGTGACCAACATCGCCTTGAAGCCGGTATTCTGCCAGTTTTCCGTGAAATGCTTCGTGATGTCATGTGCGATGGAGAAGATGCGCTGCTCCGTCTGGTTGAGAATATCCGTGCGGGAGAACTTCTTTTTCATGTCGGTGGACTGATACGGGGTGAGGTCTTCGCACACGCGGTCGAAGAAGCTGTCGATGGGGCCTTCGTTCACCGACTGCGGCACAATGCGCCCTTCGTAGAGCAGTGGCACAACCGCCTTGTCCTCAACGGCTTGCTTCACGGTATAGACGGGTTTGATGATGCCGCCGAAAGTGCGGGCGGTGTTCTTGTCCTTCTTCATCAGCGGGGTGCCTGTAAAGGCAATCTTGCAGGCGTTGGGCAGCACCCGGTTCATCTGCACGGCTAACTCCTTGTACTGGCTGCGGTGCGCTTCGTCAATCAAGATGAAGATGTTGGGATTGTCAAGCGGGCGCTTGATTTTTTTGATGGCCGTGGCAAACTTGTTGATGACGGTGGTGAGGACCGCATCGGTGTCGCTTTCCAACAGATCCACCAACCGCTGGCCCGTGGTGGCGTTCTCCACCTCTTTGCCGCACTTTCGGAAAGTCTTGGTGATTTGACTGTCGAGGTCGGTGCGGTCGGTCACCAAAACGATACGGGGGTTGGGAATGCTCGGCTCCTGCGCTATCTTTTGCGCCAACATCACCATGGTCAGCGATTTGCCGCTGCCCTGCGTGTGCCACACCACGCCTCCGTTGCGATGCCCCGCCTCGATGGTTTTCACCCGTTCCACAGTCTCTTTCACCGTGAAGAATTGCTGGTAGCGGGCCAGTTTCTTGATACCGGCATCGTAAATGGTGAAGTGGTACATCAGCTCCATTAACCGTTCGGGGCGACAAAGGTTGTATAGATATTCGTCCTGCGGGGTTATTTCTCTGTCATCCACAAGGTCTTGCAAAACCCGTCGATGCTCCTGTTCGGTTTCCCTGTTGGGGAACATCTCGTGCCATTTGTTCCAGAATTGTGCCGGCGAGCCGGTGGTGGCATAGCTGCCGAAACTGTTGCCGATAGCTAACAGCAGGGCGCTATAGACATACAGACTGCGGATACCGTCTTCTTTTTGGTTGCGCAGATGCTGCGAGATAGCCTGCTCTTCCGCCCCTTTGACATCGGGACGTTTGCACTCAATGACCACCAACGGGATGCCGTTCACGAAGAGCACGATGTCGGGACGATAGGTGTCGTTCATGCCAGTCCGCATGACGGCAAATTCCTCCGTGACGTGAAACACGTTGTTCTCGGGATGTTGCCAGTCGATGTAGCGCATCGTGTAGCTCTTCTTGTCGCCGTCGATGCTTTGCTCGAAAGCCTTGCCGAGGGTAAGCATATTATACACCGTTTCATTGGCGCTGATGTAGCCGCCTTCCATCGGCACATTGCGCATAGCGGCGACGCCGTTCTCGATGTTCTGTTCCGAAAACCGCGCCTCGCTGTGGCTACCGATGCGGATGGAGTTCAGATTGCGCAGCTGTTGCCGCAAAATGTCTTCCAGCAGCACATAGGAGGTCTTCCCACCGCGCAACTCCAATGCTTCCTCTTGCGAGAGGTGCTGGTAACCCAGCTTCTGCAGTAGCTCCAAAGCTGGTCGTTGGCTGATGTCGTTTTCTTTGAAGGAGATTCGTTCCATTATTTCTTCTTTTTATTTTCCAAAGCTTTCTTTTCCTCGCTTTTCAGACGGCGTTCCACTTTCTTCACATCTTCGGCGGGCGGAAGGTTTTCGGGAACGATGCCGCGTTCCAGCAGTATTTTTCTTACCGCCTGATTGTTGTCCACGTGTTCTTTGGTGATGGCCGGTTCGCCCTGCAGATCTTTGGATTGCACATTCACATTGGTCATTTCTGCGGCGAAATCCTTGGCTTTGATACTGATGGTGGGCAGGAAATCGGCCACAGGGCGGTTGTCAGGCACGCCCATTTTGGTTTTCATCTGTTGGGTGGAGAGATGGAACAGTGCTTGGTCGCCTTTCGACCGGATATTGGCAAACCCTTTGTCGTTCACTCCTCTTTCGTAGAGTATGCCGGAGAGTTTTTTCTCGGTTTCCTGCAGTTTGGCTCGTGCTTTCACACGTTCAGCTTCTTGAAGCCGTTGTTCGATAAGTTCCGCCCTGCGGGTCTGAACGGCGAAATATGTCTGAGCGAAAGCGATTTGCGGTTTGCGGGGGTCTCCGTTCTGGGCTATCAGATAGCAGGCATAGCGGGTTAAGAGAATGTCATCTATCTCTTTTTCAGCACCTTTCGGCATGGGTATCGTTTTGCTGACGTCAGCAAAATGATCGGTTAGTTTTTGTCCTGCGTTATTGCAGGCTTCTTTAGCTTTGTCAACAGCATTCATGAAGTTGCGCCATTGGGTATATCCCAATATGGGATACAAATCCCGTGCGCTCCAGCATTCAACATTCTC
>CAMJPH010000107.1 GCA_946407715.1 uncultured Bacteroidales bacterium
ATAAACCCTTCGCAATGTTATCCATAGTGATTCCTTTTATCATTTCAGCAATTTCCTATTCCCCACCTTCTCCAGTACGGCCATCAAAAAGAATTTCTCTTTCAAAGCTTAATGCCACGCCGTTGTTCGACATTGCGAAAAGAAGCATCATATTCTGTTCTAATGCTGAGGCGCGAGGAAACTTGTCTGACACAATGATGTGGCAACTTACATCAACACTAGCTGTAAAGTTTACAGATGCGCTATTGGAAGCCATCTTTTCTTCAAACAGATGCAGTGCAGCTGTCAGTTGGTTGCTTGCTTTTGAATATGTATCCTCTATTGCGCTATATGAGTTGCCCTGTGCCTGGTCTTTGAACTCCAAGAACACAAACTTTTGCTCATCGAATACGGCACCATCTGCCATCCCTCCGACCCGTTGCTTAATGAGTTTCTTGTCTATCGGCAACAATACAATCTCATTATTGTTCGGATTGACGCACAAACAACAACGATAGGAATCCTCTTCTCGCTTTGAAATGCAAGTACCTTCAGTATCGTCAACAATCATAAAACTACTGTCATTCGAGACCTCAATACAATCAAGCACTCCGGGATTGTACCCTCTGAAAGCACTTGCCAACTTGAGTCTTTTTACAGCATCTGGTATGTTATCAGGGATACTCATTTCTGGAGTGTTTTCAAATATAGTTGATACAACTTGTTGAAATCGCTGCTTATAGCATCTGATACCACATCCAAGTAATTAACAGAGACCAAACCTGTCATGTTGTCTTTTATGGACTCGCAATATGTCTCTCCACCTAAAGAAAAAACAGATACATTGTCACTATTCATGCGAAACTGCAGAGCAACAATATCGTTTACTTCATCTTTGCTTTCATCTGTGTTCGACAACTTGTCCGCCAGCATGCTAACATTCAACGCGGACAACAAATACGGACTATGTGTGGTGACTACCATATGTGAGCATTCGTCACTATTTGCTACAGAGATAAGTTTGTTCAGGACCTCTCGCTGGTTGGTGGGAAACAGATTCTGTTCAGGCTCCTCAACCACGTAGGTATCAAAGCATCTCTCTTCACGAGCGAAGTCGGTAACCATCAACATGGGCAATGCTGATTGGATACCAGATGAACATTCTTCCAAAGAGATGTGTTTCTTTTCATCATCCAATACAGAAATACAATCAGTTCCATTGCTTTTATCATATTTCACACCTAAAAAAGAAGCATCGTATGTGGAGAAATGATTCTTTGCTCTTTCATACAACGACAGATATTCCATGAGCGTGTTGGGTAGAGGTATTTGCGATAAAACGATACTTGCCAATGAGGATGAAACTGCACCCGCCAAATTGCGCTCTGCGGGTATGTAACACGCATATCTCAGGTTTGCTCTTAAAAAGCTGCGGTTTTCGTTAATAGATTTTTCTATTTGTGCGTCTTTTATATCATAGCCGAGATTAATCAAATTATCTGCGGTCGAGACACCAATTAACATTTTACATAAATCATACGCTTCATCTTCAGTTTTACCGTCAATTGTAATGTTGAAATTTCCATTATGATATGCAATATTTACATCATCTCTACCGTAATATTCGATAATTGTATCTGGAGCAAAATACTTTTCAATCCTCATTTTTTTAAATTCTGACAATGGGTTATTATTCTTGCAGATGTTTGCCCACCAATAAACGTCAGAGAGTATTGTTAGCAACTTGGCGAAAGTACTTTTGCCCACGCCCTGAGGTCCAATAAAGACCATAAGCTTTGACAATTCAATGTCAATGTCCTTTATTGGCCCAAAGTTATGTATCTTAATTCTGTTCATATTCGTGTATCTTAATCTTAAAATTGATATTATGGCAACGTAAAGCTATTTGTTGATGTACTCAGCCATTAGGGAAGAGGGGGCGATAGAATAGATAGCGGCGACTTCGCTGAACATGTAGACAACAAGGGATACAGCCTGGTTGCCATCACAAGTCGTATTTCTTTTTTCTGCCATAATGAGAGTTATAAATTCTTAATCGGTTGATTATTAATAGTTTTTGATTTTTATCAAAAAAACGCGCAAAGGTACAAAAATATTCATTCAAAATACTCAAACGCATCCACAACATCCAGATATACTCCGTCGAAGCCGGCGGCGAGGATGCGGTTGAGGTAGCTGTCGCCAGCACCGCAGATGATTTCCTGCCACGCGGGGTCCCAGTAGCGGACCTTGTAGTTGCCCCGCCACTCGGGGTTCTCGCGGGCCAGCCACGCAGGTTTGTCACGCTTCCACTCCGACTGCCAATAGTAACGGTAATCCTCCGCCTCGCCAATCGACATATAGCAGATAACCAGCCTCTTACCGCCGTTCGCCTTATGCTTCAGCCGTTCCACCTCAGCCGCCGTGAATGCCATGTCATCTTCGAAAAACAGATCCAGGATGAGGAGATCATAGTTGGTGGCGGAAACGGCATCCAAAAATGCTGCCTTACTGGAAAAGCGTTCGCAATTAAGAAGATACAGGAAGTTCTGGGCATCGCTCAGACGGACGATGTCCTGCGCGTTCTCGTGTGTGGTTTGCAACCGCGCCGTCTCGCTGATACGCACCACAAAATCGCGCATCGCCTGCCGGTAGTCGTCGCAGGGTGTCACCTCCGGTCGGTTGCAGGAGGCGGTCAATAGGACTGTCAGAAGGAGCAGTCCGCACATCTTAACATATTGGTTCTTCGTAAACATGCTGCAAAAGTACATTTTTTAATGGTTATGGGTTATGGAAGCTTGGCCAACTGTCAAAGTCTGTTCAAAAGCATATTAAGTGAAACATTCTACATTCTTCATTCTACTCTATTATTTCGTATTTTTGCGGCCGCGTCCAGAGAAGCGCAAACATATTGTATTCTATTATGAGTTTGAACAATAAAAGTAATATCATTATGAAAAGAAACCGCATTGTCATCCTGTTTGCCGCTGTTTTGACGGGCATCATGTCCATGGCTCACGCGCAGGCTCCCTACAAGGAAGGTGTCGGCGCGACCCTCGGCACCACGCAGGCTTTTTCATACAAGGCTTTCTTCGGCAACCATTTCGCCCTACAGGTCGATTTGGGCACGAAATACTGCTACGTTTATGGCTCGCACCTGTGGTCGGCGGAAGTCGCCCCGAACTTCATGTACGAGGGACGGCTCGTCAAAGGACTGTACGGGTTTGTGGGGCTGGGCGGCAGCATCGGCTACAACTGGCAGCCTTTCTACTACGTCATCGGTTTGGAGCCCGGCGATGCCGGTTATAACCCGAACCCTGATCCGAGCGACCCGAACCCGAATTCCGTTACCAGACGGAGCGTCCACAACTGCAAGGCTGGCGCGAACGGCTTCTTCGGACTGGAGTACAAGTTCGACATCCCGCTTGCCCTGCAGCTCGACTTCCGCCCCGGCTACCGCTGCGTCTTCGCTCCCAACAAGTTCGCCGACCACAAGTTCGACTGGGGACTGAACTTCGGGGTTCGGTACACGTTGTGATTTTTGATTTGTGAATTTTGGTTTTTTTGCATTCGGGAAAATGTGTATTTTGCGAGGTCAATAAATTGTCAATATAATAACATACAGTATGAAAAACAGACATTATTTCGTTGCCATAATAGCCATTCTGTTGGCGTCGACGGTTTGTGCGCAAGTTCCTAACATCGAGATGGTTCATGTGCAAGGCGGGGAGTTCACGATGGGGTGTACTGACAAACATTCCGACTGTTCCGTGATCGAGGCCCCTGCTCACCCTGTGAAACTCAACGGCTTTTACATGGCCAAATATGAGGTGACGCAAAAACTCTGGCTGTCTGTGATGGGGAACAAGAATCCGTCCAAGATTATCGGCGACAGCTTGCCTGTCACGCGCGTCAGTTGGTATGACGTGCAGACTTTTATTGGCAAACTGAACCAACTCACGGGCAAGAACTACCGTTTGCCCACGGAAGCGGAGTGGGAATATGCCGCTCGCGGTGGCCAACTCTCCAAAAATTATAGGTTCAGCGGCTCCAACGACTTGGAGGAGGTGGCGTGGTTCAGGGATAACAGTGACGACGAACCCCACGCCGTAGGCACAAAAAAGCCTAACGAATTGGGACTATACGACATGAGCGGCAACGTGTATGAATGGTGCAGCGACGGTTTTGACCGTTATGAATGGAATTATTACGACACTGTGGAGAATCCCACAGGTTATAATTTGGGCGAAACCAAGGTCTATCGCGGCGGTTGCATGACCAGCTATCCGGATGTCTGCCGCGTCTCCGCCCGCAATCAAAGCATTCCCAATGCCCAATACACGTATGTGGGATTTCGTCTGGTTTTGGACGAAAAAGCCCGATAAATGTCAGGTATTACACGTCCCCGTTAAGATTACGTTTATGAAAAAATCCCGTAGCCTCAGTTTCATCATCATCATCCTTGTTTACGCCCTCGCTTTTGTCGTCGGGCTGTTCGTGTACCGCTGTACTGAAAGCACAGGCTGGCACTGTTTCTGGCAGTTGCTTGTCGCCGATGTGGCGGCCACGGTGGTCGTCTGGTTTTTTGGACTTCTGTTCCGCAACGTCTCTGTCTATGACCCTTATTGGAGCGTGTTTCCTCCCGTGGCCTTTCTGTTTTGGGCGTTTCACACGCAAACGTGGTCGGTGCCAGTGATTCTGCTGCTCATGGCTTCGTGGTATTGGGGATGGCGGTTGACGCGAAACTGGGCAATCACATTCAAGGGTCTGGACCACGAGGACTGGCGTTACACCCAATACCGCAGCCTGCATCCAGCGCTTTTCCACCTTCTCAACCTGTTCGGGTTGAACCTGATGCCCACGATTGTGGTCTTTGGTGCCATGCTGCCCGGCCTGAACATGTTTGAATGGGGATTCACATTCCAAGACGTCTTTGGGTCATGTAACGAAGGAATATACACTTTGTTGGGCACCACCCTCCATCTTTGCATTGGCTTCATTGTCTGCATAGCGGCGGCCACTCTCCAACTCGTCGCAGACAAGCAGATTCATGACTTCCGCGCCGCCAACCCGGGGCAATACTGCCAAGTGGGGCTTTGGAAACATGGGCGGCATCCCAATTATTTTGGCGAAATCATGTTTTGGTGGGGTATTTGGTTGATGTATTTCGTTTTGGGCGGCATCGACTGGTTTATCTGCGGCCCGATTGCGATGACGTTACTTTTTGTATGCGTCAGTGTCCCGCTCATGGAAAAACGCCAGCTCCAGAACAAGCCGGGATACGCCGAATACCGAGAGAGAACCTGGATGTTCCTGTAATCAAGATCGGAATTCCGGCATTCACCGTGGACTGACACGTATCGGGCTTGCGCCCCCTCTTGGAATTATCCACCAATCACTAATTACCATTCACCATTCACAATTAAATTCGTATCTTTGCCGCGAAAATTTTTAACGATTATGATACCCCGTTATTCGCGTCCGGAGATGAGCGCCGTCTGGAC
>CAMJPH010000108.1 GCA_946407715.1 uncultured Bacteroidales bacterium
GGCACTGGCGTTTGTCCTACATCTGCGACCTCAAGGAGGGCAGCACCTCGGCCAAGCGGTTCTCCTATATCCTGGGTGACGAAAACGGGCAATACAAAACGCCGCTGGAGCGGTTGGAGAAGGTGGCCAAGCTGAGCGACCGTTTGAGGCTGTCCGACCTCCGGGAATCCTTCTCGGTGGATGCCCTCAGCGACGAGTTCTTCGACGAATACCATATCCATTACGACCGTATTGTGGCGAACCTCACGCAATCCTATGGTAGAGACGTGCCATGGCGTGTTTCTACCGACGGAACATCCGATACCCGTCTCCACGACTACGTCAAAAAGATGATGGGCCGCATCGTGTTCCTCCATTTCCTGCAGAAAAAAGGCTGGCTCAACGACAATCCGACGTTCCTGCGCGACCTGTTTCTCGCCAGTCCTCATCAAGCCGATTTTCTCGAACAGGTCTTGGAGCCGCTCTTTTTCGGAGTCTTCAACACTGAGCCGGAGCAGCGTGAGAACCTGTTTGTTGACGAACAATGGGACAAAAGTTTGTTGAGACAGTGGGAGCATTTGCCCTATCTAAACGGCGGCTTGTTCGAGCGTGACGAAGTCGATAAGATGGACATCCGGCTGCCGGCTTCGCTATTCAACGATCTTTTCACCTTCTTGGCCTCCTACAACTTCACCGTCGATGAGAACGACCCCGACGATGCCGAGATTGGTGTCGATCCCGAAATGCTGGGCAAGATTTTCGAGAGTCTGTTGGAGGACAACAAAGCCAAGGGCGCATTCTACACCCCGAAGGAGATTGTGCGCTACATGTGCAAAGAGTCGTTGATTGCATATCTCAATGAACAATGTACAATGAACAATGTACAATTATCAAGTGCGATTCGTTCGTTTGTTGAGAATCACGAACTACCCGGTGAATTGGAACCCTATTGTGACATTCTTGACCGTGCCTTGCGCGAGGTGAAGATCTGCGACCCGGCCATTGGTTCAGGTGCGTTCCCGATGGGGTTGTTGAACGAACTGTGGCGGTGTCGGGAGGCCATTTCGACATCATCCCAATCCCGTGCCGCCCTCAAGCGCGAGATCATCGAAAACAACATCTACGGGGTCGATATCGAGCGGGGGGCCATCGACATTGCCCGTCTGCGATTCTGGTTGAGCATCGTGGTTGACAGCGAGGAGCCGCAGGCCCTGCCCAACTTCGACTACAAGTTCATGCAGGGCAACAGTTTGATAGAGAGCTTCGAAGGGGTGGATTTGAGTCGGATGATGAGCAGCGACGGTCAGCACAGCAGTTTGGGGAAGGGCAGGCAGAAAGCGGGGGCGAACCAGCTGGGCATCGAGTTCGTGAGCACGGACACCAAGCGCAACCTCCAGCTGATGTTGCGGGAGTACTTCAGCCTCACCGACCACGTGAAGAAGGCGGAGGCGCGCCGCGAGATCAACGACAGCGTGAAGAGCTACATCCGGCAGCAGGATCTCCGTCCCGCCGCCGAAGCCCGTCTCTCCTCCCTCGACCCCTCCGCCAACCAAGAGTTCTTCCTCTGGCACACCTGGTTCAAGGACATCTTCGACAGGGGTGGGTTCGACATAGTGGTGGGGAATCCGCCGTATATTCGTCGCACAGAATTACCAGAAAGTGCCAAACTGCAATATGAGCGCGCATATAAAAGCGCAACACTACAGTATGATATATACTTGTTGTTCATTGAATTTGGGCTATCCATTTGTAAAAAAGAAGGACAGTTGTGTTACATCAATCCTATTAGATTTTTTAGTTCAGATTACGGACAAACGTGTAGAACATTGATAATAAAAGACCATCTATTGAAAAGGATTGTTGATGTTTCGCAAATCGAAGTCTTCAAAAGTGCGATGACATATCCTTGTGTTCTCCATATCCAAAATCGGAAAGAAGCAGATTATTCAATTGAGTTTTATGCGCCGGATTGCCTCCAAGTTATTGATAATGTTGCAAATGGGCTGTGTAAATTATTATATAAGAAGAATATTCTTGGTGATCCCGAGCATAGAATCATTGTTTCTGAAAACCACAATTTGATTAGAAAAATCGACCAAAACAGTAAGCCTGTAGAAACATGGTTTAAGGTATCCAGAGGATTGCCAAATAATAAAGTTGATTTTATGGGCGATGATTACTATGCTTTAAAATCAACTATGGTGAAAAAATATAGGATTACGGATGCCTACAAACTAATTGACACTGACTTTAGTGGTGCTTTTAGAGATGAAATGATCATTCTGCCGCGAACGGTTCTCTTCCTACAAGCGACTATGAAAGAGAAAAACATTGTGTTGCTTGATAGAATTTATTATTTGACACAGAAAGTGCCTGTCAACACACGCTTTGTCCTTGGCGTAATCAACTCGAAGGTTACCAATTTTTGGTTTGAACATTATTATGGAACGACAAAGGTCTCTGGCGGTTATTTCGACTTGAATGGAACGCAAATCAAAAGTATTCCGGTCCCGAATGCGACGACTAAACAACAAAACGAAATATCGTCTTTGGTCGAAACCATCCTCAAAAAGAAGAAGCAAGACATTTCCGCCGACACTACAGTACAGGAGCATGAGATAGACAAGTTGGTGTATGAGTTGTATGGGTTGACGGAGGAGGAGGTGAAGGTGGTGGAGGGGAAATGATTGCACACAGTAATTGCTTGTTTTACAATATTTTACACCGGTGTGTTTTAATTTAACAGTGCATTTTTTTAATGATACAGTAAAGTAAATGCTAATTTTTTTCAAAGAGTAGACACTGCATATTGAAAAAAATTGTATTTTTGCGGCGATAATTTAAAACAAGAATTATGATAAAAATATCAGACACTGTAGTGGATTTTCTAATAGAATCATACAAAATCGCATGGCGTAATACGGGAAAACAATCTTTTGTTGATGGTTTCTCAGCTGGTTACCATTATAGCAAATTTAATCAATGTACGGCCAAAATACAAATTGCCGGAACACGCTTAGTTGCAATCGACACAGGAGCATGTCAACGCGGATATTATACACCACACGAATTGGATGAGAGAAGTCGACTCCTCTTGGACATTCAGAATCAGGTACAAAAAAGCAATAAGCATTTAACTGCATACTATTTGGATTCAAAAAAAATTGTGGAACAACTATGAACAGTACAACTGCGTCAACAGAAAAGAGTACTAACAAATTGGTCTCTTTTGAAATTTGCGGTCAGGCTTACAGATTGTCTGACTACTATCTTGGCATTGAAAGGAACCAAGAAGCATTATCCGAACACCTCCCAACACTCGAAGAGTTTCCTTATTCTGTGAGACAATTAAAGGGAGATTTGTTGACCCACACTATGGATATTCCTGTAAAAATTGTCTATAACGGAGAAAAATCAAGTTTGGGTGCTTTTTTGTCAGAATGCAGGGAGTTTGAATCTCAATTGCCTTTGGTTGAAGAAATCAATGGATTGGAGAGAAAATTTGAATTCATAGTTATTTTTGATGGTGTGCAGAATAAGGATTCTCATGCTGAGATCATTGAAACATTTCGAGTTTTCCAAGACCTTTATTTCACTTTAGCATCTGCAAGATGGGCCTTGATTCAAGCACACCGTATCTTACATTTAAAAAGTGAAGTTGATTGGAAAGACGGATTGGAGCAACTATGGATCCGTGCCTCTTGGCTGAACAATGCAATCGTGATGTACAATTCTTGTTTTGACAAATTGCTTCAAACGATTTGGATAGGTACAAAAAAATATATAGGTTACCAATATAAAAGTAAGAAGAAGACAGTAACACTACAAAGGAATAATCTTTTTACTACTAAAGGTTTGGAACAAGTATATATGGCCTGTGATTACGACATTATTCAAAAGAAATTGCCGAAAGTATTACGAAAAAAAATAACAGGGCATTCGAACGACCTCAAAAAAGTGAGAAAACATGCAAATAGAATAAAACATCGTGGCGGAATGAGATACAAAGGTTTATTCCCTTATGGGAACATCAGTAATCTGACCAGTAGAAATAGCTATTCTGCCGCTTGGACGAAAAAAGATGATGATATCGATATTGTCATTGAAGAAGTGAAAAAATATCATATTGCTTTTTGTGAATTAGTGAGAGAAGTATTTGAATTCATAATGGATGAATTCAAAAAACAAGGCCATTTGACAGATCGTCCGAACAAAGTTGTGTTCTCCGTTCAGAAAAAGAAAACAAAGATTGGTGTGTACAAATTGGGGAAATATGGGGCAAAAATTGAGATATGATGTGCCACCCTGTCCCACACCGCCTCCAACCGCCACGCTTCCGTCACCCGCATCGGGCTGATGGACAGCACGGTGCCGGTGGAAGCACTGGTGTGCGGGTGAATCATCCCCGTCAGGGGATGCCTGTCTGTAGCGGATACCCATGCGCGGGTTCAAATCCCCGGAGGGGATTCATATTCAACGGGTTGCCGAAACATTGTCGTGCCCGATGTGCAACCCCTCACGGGGTTGTGGGGGCCGCCGCATCGCCAACGGCTACAGACAGGGAACCCCTAACGGGGTTCGGGGCGCTGTCGGGAACGTCTTTGTCCACAACCTCTCCTTCCGTGGCCTGCTCCGTCCGTAACCGCCGTCACGCGCCTCCCTGTCCTACGCCGCCACCACCCGCCACGCCTCCGGCACCCGCATCGGGCTGATGGACAGCACGGTGCCGGTGGAGGCGATCGAGTGCGGGATGATGTGATCTCGCATCTCTCCGAGATGCCGGGGGGGCAGTCGGGGATGATCGGTGTGCGTGTATCTCACCTCAGTGTCTCGTCATGCGTTCTGTCACCACACTGCGTACTTCGGATATCACCACACTGCGCACTTCAGGCATCACCGCACTGCGCACCCCAGACATCACCACACTGCGCGGCTTCGCCGCTGGTATGGTGTTAACTGCGCCTGCGGCGCGTCGCATCTCTCCGAGATGCTCATCCTGCCACCACGGACTGCCCCCATCCACTCCCAGCCTCGGAGAGGCTGAACGCACGCAGTGCAGGTAACACCATACAAGCACAGCGCAGTGTGGTGACGCAACGTACTGTGGTGCAGAGCACAGCATGATGACCTGACACCGTGTGGTGGGATACGACGACATCCGCAAGGCAGAAGCCGTCCTCCTCCACGACCTATCATCCGTCGCCTGCTCCGTCCGTAACCGCCATCACGCACCTCCCTGTCCCACACCGCCCCCACCCGCCACGCCTCCGACACCCGCATCGGGCTGATGGACAGCACGGTGCCGGTGGAGGCGATGGTGGGCGGGGTGGAGTGATGTCACATCTCTCCGAGAT
>CAMJPH010000109.1 GCA_946407715.1 uncultured Bacteroidales bacterium
TCTCCAGTCCCTTGGCGGTGAGGAGGTGAAGGGCAATCTGTCCAGGAGCCTGGTCGAGGTACTTGGGCTCGATGGCGAAGGAGAGCGGTTCTTTCTGCCAAGGTAGCCGTTTCATGAACACTTCAGTGCCGTTGCAGGAATGGATATATCGGTAAGGGATTAGCAACGTGTTGGAAACGCGTACAAACTCCTCTGTTCCAAACAGTTGCTCAAGATACTTCATGGAGTCGTTGCGGGAGTAATATGGGTCGTCCTGCGTCACGTAGATGCGGGTGTAGTTCCCGTCTTGCTGACAATAGAAGATGTCGTCCTTGGAGATGAGGCGCATGTTGTGGTCGTTGTCTGCCACATCCAACAGCCGGGCATCCTGATAGACAATCTGCACCTCCTTGTCCAGCGCTTTCTGGAGTTCCTGCCGCTCACGGAAGATAAACGGAAAAGCGTTTAAGGTCACATTTCGAATTACTATAAGTCTGTAATGATGGGAGAAGAAACTAAAAGCACCATATTTTTCAATTACCGCGCTATTGCAATACATCATAAAGCGATGGGCGATTGCAAAGTCAACTGCTGCGGCTATGATACAAAGGCTGACCAATACCACCCAATAAACCACAGGGTGCTTTTTGTGGAGTTTCGGATAGAGAAGGAAATAGTTGGCATACAGGGTAATCAGCAGGATTAGTCCCGCAAAGAATTCCCGGGTCTTGCTTCCTGCATACGGTCGGAGGAAGGAGTTATTGGTGGAAAACCAAAGCATGTAAGCACAGAACAGGACGTTCAGCAGGACGATGATAATGGTACGCGTTTGTTTTTTCATAACCGAAAGTGTTAAAATCAGGAGGCAAAGATACACATTATTTTCGTTCAAAATCCCGTTTTAACCCCTAAACCCTCTCAAAATCCCGCTTTATTCCGTCTCACATTCAAAATTGACGATTTTCGATAACATATTGATTTTCAACAATATTTTCATTCGTTAATCCTCAAATAACATCCCACTCGTCATATTTTTGGTGAGACGGAACATATTTTTGGAATGACGGAATATTTTGTGGGTGAGAGAATGGTATTTTTGCAGCGGAAAAAACGTTAAACAAGTATTTTCATACAATGGAAAAAAGATCAATTTTGATGTTGGGCATAGTGCTCCTCCTGTCCTTGACGGGCTGTAAGAAAAGTTACACCATCATGGTGAAATCCAACAACACAGACTGGGGATCTGTTACAGGATCAGGCAGTTATAAGGATGGCGAAACGGTCACTATTGCGGCTGTACCTGCGGAAGGGCACTCTTTTATCCGCTGGAACGACGGCGATGCCACCAATCCGCGCCAGATTGTGGTGTGCGGCGATGCCGAGTACGTCGCGATGTTCAGCGACAAAACAGGCACCATCGTACACAATGCGGTAACAGATTACGACGGCAACAGTTATGACGCTGTGTGGATAGGCAGCCAGCTGTGGATGAGAGAGAATCTGCGTACAACGCATTATGCTGATGGCACGGAAATTCCCGCTGACTATCTTAACTCGAGTTTGACCGATCCATACTATTATAGCTACTCCGACCTTTATCATCCGCTGGAAAAGCTGGGCCACTACTACAATTGGCCGGCGGCGATGCATGGAGAGGCTTCCAGCAGTACCAGCCCGAGCGGCGTGCAGGGTGTCTGTCCGTCGGGTTGGCATTTGCCAAGCGATGCGGAGTGGACAACGATGGAGCAAACACAGACCGCGATGGAGGTGTCTGATTTCGAATGGCGCGGCGACCATGCGGGCAAGCTAGCAGGCGAAGCTTGGGACGCTTCCTCCAAGGTGGGGGCCCCTGGCAATGAGTCGGATCCCAACCACAACGTTTCGGGTTTTTCCGCCTTTCCTGCAGGTTTTGTTGACAACGGTTACGGTTCTCCTACGCCTCATTATATGGGACAATTCGCTCACTTTTGGAGTGCAACGCGGGATAATATTTACAATTCCGCATGGTGTCGCGACCTGTATTTCAACGAAGCGCGTGTAAACAGAGACCTCAGCAGTATAAAATCCGGATTTTCGGTCCGCTGTGTCCGCGATTGAATAGTAGTGTGCCTCCGGCACACAGCCTCGCGCTTCCGCCGCATACCCCACACGGCTCTCACTCCGTTCGTTTCGTTTGGGGTTATTGAGATTTCGTGCCGCTGGCACGCGGCGCAAGTTGCTGAGACTCAAGATAGTTGAGAAAAACATATCTAATGAAATAATAAGACGGCATGTTAGACCGTTGTGCAACCGAAAAAGCAACATTCATCAAAATCAAAAACAACAATGAAAAAAGCAATGAAAAGAGTAATGTTCTTTATCGCTTGTGCGATATTGATTTCCTCCTGCGCGACGGGGAGTTTCGTGTCAACCGCCCCGAAAGCCAAGAACGACACCTCAACAAAGACCATCCAGTGCTACTATTCCACGGAGAAGCCTGACAGAGCCTACGAGGTCATCGGTCACGTGGAGGCAAGCGGATTTGTATTCGCCTCGAACAAGCAGCTCGTTTATGCTTTGCAGAAGCAGGCGCAGAAGCAGCAGGCGGACGCCATCGTGAACGTCAGGTTTTCGTACATTCCCGCCCTGCTGATAGGAATTCCGTACGCGGAAGGGGACTTGGTGAAGTTTAAGTAGTACGTACCGATGACTTGCGCCGCGTGCAGGATGCACGCCATCTCAGTAACCCCACATAAGGCGACAGCCGCAGTGTGGGGCTTGGGGATCACCCGCGAATACTAGCGTGCCAGAGGCACGCCACTATATGTGTAGCAGTGGAAGTGGTCCATCGATGGTGATAGTAGTGTGTCTCCGACACACAGCCTTTCGCACCCGCTGCATGCCCCACACGGCATTCACTCCGTTCGTTTCGTGTGGGGTTATTAAGTTTTCGTGCCGCTGGCACGAGGCTGTGAATCGCTGCGAATCAATATAGTTTAGAAAATCATATCTAATGAAATAATAAGACGGCATGTGAGACCGTTGTGTAACCGAAAAAGCAACATTCATCAAAATCAAAAACAACAATGAAAAAAGCATGGACAGTGGCGATGCTCACGGTCGTTTTAGCAGTTTCAGTGGCAGTCTTCGGCTTGTTTGTTGCCGACAAGATGCACACCCAAGAATTTGTGGTAAATAATGCGACAGTACGCGTCACTTACCCTACCCGATTCCATGTTAAGGATAAGGTGCAATTAGAAGATGGGTTGTATTGTGGCTTGCCAGCTCAAATAGTTACGCAGTTACGGCAGTATTGCCCCGATACCATCTTCAGCTATCAGAAAAACACGGATGCCAAACGATGTTATATTGAGGTTTCTGGAAACCTTGAGCCCCAAACAATTAACCAGTGGATAACTCAACACTTTGATATTAAAGCAGATACAATCGACTCGGTCGCTTACGTACTGGATTTGCACGATGCGGTTGATTATACGGATGGTTCGTATATGTTATGCACTTCCGAATTGCTGGTTCAAAATATCCGAAAGATCTGTAATATCCCTGTCAAACCATTGCATGAAGCCCCGGATCGTGTTTATAAGGTGCCTAATTTGGCCACGAAGCACAATGTTGAAGAAATGGCAGAACTTTTACGAGACAAATGTCAAATTGAACTCGCCCAATCGGATGCGTCAATTTGTCTTATTCGGTATCATTAACCTGATTATTACAAGTAGTAAGGTCAATTGGAGCTGCCCGAATACTTGAAAAACAATCACCACCTCCTGTTTTAAAATCTCACATACAATGAAAAAAGCAATGAAACGAGTAATGTTCTTTATCGCTTGTGCGATTTTGGTTTCCTCCTGCGCGACGGGGAGTTTCGTGTCAACCACCCCGAAAGCCAAGAACGACACCTCAACAAAGACCATCCAGTGCTACTATTCCACGGAGAAGCCTGACAGAGCCTACGAGGTCATCGGTCACGTGGAGGCAAGCGGATTTGTATTCGCCTCGAACAAGCAGCTCGTTTATGCTTTGCAGAAGCAGGCGCAGAAGCAGCAGGCGGACGCCATCGTGAACGTCAGGTTTTCCTACATTCCCGCCCTATTGATAGGGATTCCGTACGCGGAAGGGGACTTGGTGAAGCTTAAGTAGTACGTGCCGATGCCTTGTGCCGCGTGCAGGATGCACGCCATCTTAGTAACCCCACACGAAACGAACGGAGTGAGTGCCGTGTGGGGTACGCGACGGGGGCGCGCAGCTGTGTGTCGGAGACACACTACTATCACCATCGATGGACATCCTCCACTGCTATACATGTAGTGGAGGGTGTGTCAAAAGTCCAAGAAACGGCATTTTTTAGCTTGTAACTATCTGATAATCAAATATTGATTTTTGCCAAAACTGACTTTTGACACACCCCCAGGTACCCTCATCGCCCCTTCCACCCCACACTGCGCTTCACTTCGTTCCGCTGGTATGGGGTTATTGAGATTTCGTGCCGCTGGCACGAGGTCGTGAGCCGTAAGATTCTCTTTTGTTCCGAAAAACAAGTCATTATCGAATAACAAACCCAATACAACATGAAAAAACAACTCTTACTTTTCGTGGCCACCCTCCTGGATTCGCCCCACGGCACATACCTCGTGAAGATCAACTTCGAGCGAGGGGTGAGCGTGGTGAGGAAGGCAGTGAGACGATGAAGAACGATGAAGGGCGATGAAGAACGATGAAATACGAGGGATGGAATTGCGGCGAATCGGAAAAAATGTATCTTTGCCGAATCGAAATGCGGCATCCGTATGTGATTCGTTGCCGCATTCATAAAAGGAACACGTATTAAAGACAAGAATTATGGAAAACATTGTATTATCCATTCCCTCAGCGGATTACAGTTTCTTTGAGGCGTTGGCCGCCCGGATGGGCTGGTCCGTCCGCACATGTCGCGCATCCGTGGAGCGTTTTCTCGAATCCTGCCCGAAAACCCCGCAAATGACTGACGAGGAAATAGCCGATGAAGTGAACGCAGTACGCTACGGGAAATGAAAATTATACAATATCCTATTCGTGACATCAAAGACCTCACCGAACTTGGCGAGCACAAAGGCATCCCGATATTGACATACAATCAGTTGTTGGCTTTGTTGCAACCTGCAACATGACACGCCCTTCTATCCCTCCGGCACATACCTCGTGAAGATCAACATGAAAAAACAACTCCCCCTTTTCGTGGCCACCCTCGCCACCCTTTTCATC
>CAMJPH010000110.1 GCA_946407715.1 uncultured Bacteroidales bacterium
CTCTGCAGAACAGCGACATCGGGGACAAACCGCACCTTATCCGCATTGAGAGCAATGCGGGTCACGGTGCCGGCAAACCCCTTGACAAAGCCGTCGATGAAATTGTGGATATCTACTCGTTCATGTTCTTTAACATGGGGGTGGAGCCGAAATATTAATGTTGAATTAAGAAGTCAGAATTAAGGGATGCTGTTAGGATTTATATCGTTCTGATGCTGATTCCAACGGTATCCCTTATTTCAAACAGCTAATAGTTGAAGTTCAGGATAAAATTTAAATTCATATCGCCAGAAACCAGAATACGGTTTTCTGATATGGCATGAGCGATGATTACTCTGTCTGATGGATCTGGATGTTTTCTGAAGAATGGTAACTCGGAGAGAACTTTAAGAGTATCTAATTTCACCAAATATATTGTGATATGCATGGATAAAAGTAGTTTTATCAATTCAGAAAATGAAATATCCATTTCCATTTTTCCACTTTGAATCAGATATAGCAATTCTTTGATGGATTCTACGGAAACAGCACAATCACATAGATAATAATCTATATCATAAGCAATTGACTCCATCCTTTTGTCTTCCGTCAAGAACCAGATAAGAGCACAAGTGTCTAACAAATATCGTTTCATTTGCCCAAATTGAAAATAGAATCGTCCTTGTAATGGATTTTTCCTTTGAGACAACCATAAAGTCTTCTCGTTTTTCGTCTTGGATTTTCCGCCGTCTTCGGCTCTTTTTTTGTTACTTTTTTTGGTGACATGGTTTTAAGATTTCAAGTTTGCAAAAATACAATTTATTTTGAAACTGCAAACAAAAAATTATTTTTTTTGTTGATGCGTTTGTGTGATTGTTTTTCCCGCCACCCCCGCCGAGGCGAACGCGAAAAACAGATTGTACCCTCCACAAACGCCGTCCACATCCAGCATTTCGCCGAGAATGTAGAGGCTTTTGAATCTTTTTGCGGCAAAGTTCCCTTCAATTTCTGACAGGTCGATGCCGCCGTGGCACACTTGCGCCCCTTCTAACGGATAGGTGTCTTCGATTTGGAAGGCGAGGCGATGGATGTCGAAGGGCTTCTGCTGATATAGGGCGGCCAATTTCGGATGCAAAAGTCCGGTGGTATTGCGATTGTCGCGTAAATAAGCGTCTGTGTCGAAATTTTCGTCCCAGTAGGTGAGGTTGATTTCCAAACGGCAGTTTTTCTGCGATGAAAGACGCCTATAGTAGGCCGACAGGTTCATGATGACAATGCCCGACACCCCGTCATCCTTGAACGTGATTTCCCCGGACTCCTTATGTATCAGTTTTTTGTTTTGATACAGCGAGACGATAGCCTTCGTTCTACAGCCCGATAGTGACTTTGGATAATCTTTTAGGATAAAACCCGACAAAGAAGATTCTAAAAGGTTGATTTTCAGTGCTAAATCCTGCAAATAGTGATTGTAATTCCGTTGGTTTTTCGGAATCATGCCTGCAGGAGATCCTGATGCCAGAACCAAAACGTCAAATGGGGTGGGGTAGTCATTGACAACCCACTTATAGTTCTTATAATCAATATGCTGGATGTCGAAATTTGTTTCTAATCGGACATTTTCATGCGAATATTGGGTCAAAATATCGACCACGGTTTGGGAAAACTGCGAGGCGGGATAGACGCGGCCTTCCTCATCGCTAATCGTCACTAAGCCCCATTCAGCGAACTGGTTTTCAAGCTGTTCCGGAGAATAAAGCTGTAGCAGTTCTGCGACAAATTCCGGTTGGTTGTAATGTTCGGGGCGAATGTCACGGTTGAAGATGTTGGCTTTTCCGCCGCCGGAGGCACGCAGTTTTGCACCCACCTGGCGGTTTTTCTCGAACACTGTCACCTGGAATTGCGGATGCTCCGAAAGCATTCTGGTTAGAAAAAGTCCCGAAGCCCCCGCCCCGATAATGGCGATATGTCTGGGCTTGCCACTCATTCTTTGTCGAGGAATTCGCGGATGGTTTGGAGCATTTCCTCACGGGCATCGTCCAGGTTGTCGTTGAGGATGATTTTGTCGAACTGCGGGGCGAAGGAGAGCTCGTACTCGGCTTTCTCCACGCGCTTGCGCAAGGACTCTTCGGTTTCGGTGCCGCGTTTGCGTAACCGGTTTTCCAACTCTTGCACTGTCGGCGGTTCCACGAAGATGGCTAACGCCTTGTCGCCGAAGAACTTCTTAATGTTCAATCCACCCTTCACATCCACGTCGAAAATCACGACCTTGCCTTCGTCCCATATACGCTGGATTTCGCTCTTGAGGGTGCCGTAAAACTGGTTGGCATAGACCTCTTCCCATTCCAAAAACGCATCGTGGCGGATGCCCTTCTTGAAGTCATCGACCGAAAGAAAATGGTAGTCCTTTCCGTTGACCTCGCCTTCACGTTTGGCGCGTGTGGTCGCGGAGGTGGAGAACCGCAGCTCGGGGAGAAACTCCAGCACATGCTTCACGATGGAGGTCTTGCCGGCCCCCGAAGGTGCGGAAACGATGACTACCTTGCCGTTCATGGATTTTAGGACTTAGTCTTAGGCTTAAAACGTCTTTTGTCGGATAAGTTACTTTGCGCTGCGAGCCCGGATGATGCCGCCGGTCTTGGCCTTGCCGACACGGATCATGTCCAGAATCGGACGGTTGGAGGGGCAGATGAACGAGCAGGAACCGCATTCGATGCAGTTCATGATGCCGTATTTCTCGGTGTCGTCCCAGCGTTTCAGCTCGGTGAAAGTCTGCAACATGTAGGGTTCCAGTCCCATGGGACAGACGCTCACGCACTTGCCGCAGCGCAGACACGGATGTACTTCACCGCGAACGCTCTCTGCGTCGTTCATGAAGAGCAGGCTCGACATGCCCTTGGCAGTGTAAGCTCCCAGGTTGGCGATGGCCTTGCCCATCATCGGGCCGCCGGAGATGATCTTGCCGGTGTCTTCAGGAATGCCCACGGACTGCAGCACACTCAGAATCGGGGTGCCGATGCGCAGACGGTAGTTCTTGCATTGGTCGGGGCGCAGGGAACGGCCGGAAACCGTCGTGTAAGTCTGCACGATTGGTTTGTTTTTCTGTACGGCCAGATAAATCGTGTACATCGTGGTGATGTTGTTGACGATGCAGCCCACGGAAATCGGCAGGGCGCCATTGGGAACGCTTCTGCCGGTGATGGCCTTGATGAGCTGTTTCTCAGCCCCTTGCGGATATTTGATGTTCAGCGGTTGCACCTCAATGTTCGGATAACGCTTGGCGGTTTCCATCAGTTTGGCGATGGCGCGCGGCTTGTTCTCCTCGATGCCGATGATGGCTTTGGGTGCGCCCGAAGCGATAAGCGCAATCTCGATGCCGATCATACACTGTTCGCAACGCTCCAGAATCACACGGTTGTCGGTGGAGATGTAAGGTTCGCACTCGGCGGCGTTGACGATCAGGTATTCGCATTTCTGTTCCGGCTTCAACATATATTTAATATGTGTCGGGAAGCAGGCTCCGCCCAAACCGACGATACCGCGGTCTTTCATCCGTTCGATGATTTCTTCCTTGGTTTTCAGCTTGATGTCGTGGATGATATCCAAAGAAGTGTCGATGCTCTCGTCCCATTCGTCGCCTTCGCGCTTGATGACCACCGCGGGTTTCTTGTAGCCCGTGATGTCGGCCACCTGGTCGATTTTGACAACGGTGCCGGAGATGGGCGCGTGGATGTTGGCGCAGACGAACGATTCCGCCTTGCCGATGAGCTGTCCAACTTTCACCTTGTCGCCTTTCTGGACGACGGGGGTGGCGGGGGCACCGAGGTGTTGCGTCATATAGACGACCGCCTCATCGGGCAGCGGGAAAGTCTCCACAGGTGCGGAGTGGGCGAACTTATTGGCGTCGGGGTGTACACCGCCCATGTGGAAAGTCTTGCGGCTCAGCTTCTTGATCTGCTTGGCGCTTTCTTTGATATTGTCTTCGATTCTCTGTTCGAGGGTTGCGACTGTATTTTCACTCATTTGTCTTGGATTTTCGATTTTTGTTCCCGGGGCTCACTTCGTTCACCCAGGGTTGACACAGGTCGGGCTTTCAGCCCTTATTGGAATTGGGTTATGTTATGCTTGGGCGGGCTCGGCCACGGCTTCGGGTTTCGGAGCCTCCTTTTTTGGCGGGAAACCGACGGTGAGGATGGCGCCGGACGGGCACTCATCGACGCATTTGCGGCATGCTTTGCACTTGTGGTAGTCGATGTAGGCGAGGTTGTTCTCCACGGTGATGGCCTCGAACGGGCATACTTTGGCGCACTTGCCGCAGCCGATACAGGCAGAAGAGCAGTTCTTCTTGGCCACGGCGCCTTTCTCCTTGTTGTTGCAGGCCACATAGACGCGGCGGTGGTTCTTGCCTTTGTCGCGGATTTCGAGCACTTTGCGCGGGCAGGCGTTGGCGCAGGCCTTGCATCCGACGCAGAGCTCCTCGATGACCTCGGGCAGGTGTGTCTCGGGGTTGAGGTGTATGGCGTCGAACTGGCAGGCCGCCACGCAGTCGCCGCAGCCGAGGCAGCCGTAGGGGCAGGCCTTCTCGCCGGCGAACAGGGTGTTGGCGAAGGCGCAGGTGAGCGCGGAGTCGTAGAACGACTTCATGGGTGCGTGTTCGCAGGTGCCGTTGCAGCGCACCACCGAGACCTGTGGCTCGTGCAGCACGGCGTTAAGATGCATTATTTCAGCGATTTTGCCCGTGTCGCTGCCGGGGCAGTAGGCCACGTTGAGGTCATTGTTCTTCACGATGGCCTCTGCCATGGCGCGGCACCCCGCAAAACCACAGCCTCCGCAGTTAGCGTTCGGAAGGCACGCCTGCACCAAGTCAATGCGCGGATCCTCTTCCACATGGAAAAATTTCGATACGAAAAATAAAATCACAGCGGCAATGAGACCCGTAAGTCCCACTGTTATAGCTGCATACAAAATAGTTGTTGTTGCCATAAGCTCTTTTTTTTTCAGCGGCAAAGATAGGTTTTTTTTTGTATTTTTGCCCTTTCAAAAAGTATCAAATTTAAAATATAAAAACTTATGCAAAAACGATTATTTCTTATCAGTTTTCTTTGCATGATGGTGGCGGGTGTGTACGCCCAATCCGCCATCGTGCCGGTGGGCGGCGATGCCCAGGGCAACGGCGGCAGCGT
>CAMJPH010000111.1 GCA_946407715.1 uncultured Bacteroidales bacterium
CAGACCTCAAACATTGATAGATATGTACGAAACCCCTGTAGAGACGCGCCATGGCACGTCTCTACAACCCCCAAGCCGGACGTTGACCCATTGCGGTCGGTGTCCGGTTTTTCATATCGGATTATTTTGTAATTTTGCGGGATTGAAAAAAAGGACAACTGAATTATGAATAATAAGGACTTTTGGGATTCGGTAAACGCCATCATAGTGGAGGGCTTCACTCCCGAAGGTCTTCAGAAATTGGATGAATATGCGGAACAATTTGTCACAGGAAGGCTTGTATATCAACGATTTTCACCGGCGGAACAGCATGGCTGCGCAGCGGGAGGTCCTGCGCATGTTGTTGCAACCTTGCTCGCGGGAGCAAATGTTGCAGCAAATCGCCTCGTTTCAGAACCATTCAGCTTCAAAGAAGAGTGCGAACGAGGAAAGGCGCAGGAAATCATAATTGAAACGTGGGCAAAAAAAGTAAATTGCTGGTTTGACAAAGTGGATGTGAATATTCCAAAAGTGCTTGGGAAACAAATTGCCCAAGGTGGCGAAGCAAGAGTGTTCCAACACGGCTATAACCTTATGAAATCCATTGGGTTAGACTATTATATCCAACCTGTTCTTGCGCTTGACCGTATAAGCCTTCACAATGCTCTTTTCCCCGAAACCGAATTGCATGTGCTCGGTTTCGGACGACTTGAAGACGAATCATTCCAAGTAATTGCGGAACAGCCGTATATTAAGGGAATGCAAATGTCTGACGACGAGATTGCCATCTTCGCCCAAAACATGGGACTCAAGCAGATAAATCCCAAAAACTGGACATACGCCACTCCGGAAATATACCTCAGCGACCTCCATGACGAGAATGTGATCCGTTCCGAAGGGGGAAACATCTTCGTGGTGGACTGCGACATTCGCATCAACACACCTGAACTGCGTTGCGGGGGCGTGAGGGAACTGACGACGGAGGTGCGGTTCCGAGAATAATTATTCATCTCTACAACCCCCAAACCAGACGCTGACCTATTGCGGTCGCGCCCGGTTTTTCGTGTATAGATTTGTATTATTTTTTTTATTGTGTCACAAACACCCGCCAGCTGCATAGGAGACCTTCTCAGCAGCGTTTTTTACAACATTTTCTGTCTCATTCACCCATTGGGCGAAAATTTGATATGGCAGTTGGCTTTATTCCAAAACATATATTCCAAAATCTCATAATTTATTACTGCCAAATATTCCAAATCCTCACTTTTTTACTCTTCAGTTGTACCAGTTCTAAATAGTAGACTATGGTATGTACCGTGGCAAAAATGACGGGGAATGAAACAAGGTTCAAACATCGCGCCCGCGCCCGGTTTTTCATATCGGATTATTTTGTAGTTTCGCGGCGGAAAAATTATGTTGATAGAATAACCCCGATGAAGAAATACCTGGTTCTTATCGCTCTTTTGTTAACAATCCTTTGGCTATACATCGGCGGGTTCCCGAAGTTGGCACATCGCACGACCGTGATGTGTTTCCCTGTGGTGCAGGCAGATGAAACCGTAATCAACCCTTTGAAAGACGTTGATATGAACGATGCCAAAGCGTTTTTGATCCTCTCCCTCGAAGATTGGAGTGAACTTCCGGAAGGAATGCCCGCGCGTCGTGTGCTCGTCTGCAAGGATGCGGAGGTGCTGCAACAACTAAAGGACGTTTTCTCGTTTGAGATCAGCGGCGGGGATATGTGCACTGCGGAAAGCGAACTTTGGGTGTACAGCCACGACACATTGAAGCTGATGACCAACATCGTCATTGAACAGAACCGTATCGGCATCCAGAACGAGCTGACGGGCTGGGCTGAGGCTGTAAACCAAGAACAGCTGTGTCGCCTTTTCTCACAGTTCAAACCTTATCGTTGGCCGAGGTTGGACTTAAGGCCGAATTGATTTGTTCATCGTTTCATGATATTACAGGGACGCACTGGCAGAAATTGCCTGATACGCTTTTTTTATATTTCATTCACAATTTGCAATGAATATATAAACAAAAATTATATATTTGCCATGTTATAACAGATGGCAGATTATCCGTCTATTTAACTGAATACAAATTATTTATAAAACAAGAAACTATGACAACAGAAACAGGATTTATCCCGTCTCACGGCAACTACACTGAGTTGCTCTCTTACAAGAAATCGCTTATCGTCTATTCCGGCACGGTGCTTTTCTGCGAACGCTTCCTAAACAAGCGCGACCGCACCGTTGACCAGATGGTGCAGGCGGCACGTTCCGGCAAACAGAACATCATCGAAGGCTCAATGGCTTCAGCCACGTCAAAAGAAACCGAAATCAAACTGACCAACGTGGCAAGGGCAAGTCAAGAGGAGCTGTTGGAAGATTACAAGGACTACATCCGCAACAACCGGGGTGTCATTTGGGAAAAAGACAGCAAAGAGGCCTTGTTCGTCAGGCGGTTGGCTTACCGGAAGGACGAGTCGTTCGAAACCTACCGCGAGTTCTTGGAAACGCGGGACGGCATCGTCTGCGCCAACATTATGATTTGTCTCGTGAACCAGTGCAACTTCCTCTTGGACAGGCAAATCAGGAGGTTGGAGCGGGATTTCGTCAAGTTTGGTGGGTTGCGTGAGAGGATGAGTCAAGCAAGGAGGAATTATCGGAAATATTAGAGGTAAGAGAAGGGTGGCCTATAGGTCTTATGGGTCTTATGTCTTATAGGACCTATAGGACAACTCCCGAAGGCATTAGTGTCCCGTTAAAATCTGATAATATACGGATTGAAGTTTCGTATGTTAATAAAAACAAGAAGAAAAAACAAAAATGTGAAGAAAGTTCTGGCCACAGCGGACAGCTGCGGCCGAAGGACAATTCCCCTTAGGAATTCTGATATCCATATTACTACCCCGGCCTTCGGGCACCCCTTCTAAAATACTACTCTTTATACACATTTTTCTCTTAATAACATTTCTCCAATCCTCTATATAACTCAGAGAGGTTTTGTATCTTTGCCCGTGTTTTGAAATATTTCAAGGAATCGGGAACGATGTCCGAATCGGGAAGCGTCTAGGATGGCTTTCCGACAAGATGGTGGCCAAGGGAACCAGCATCATCAACAGCTGCTGCGAGAACAACACCGAGCGTATGGCAGCGTACCGTTTAATCAACAACAAGAAGCTCACGATGGAAGAAATGGTCGAGTATTTGGCAAAAGGCTGTTCGAAGGGGTGTTCCGACCTCTCACACGTGCTGTGCATACAGGACACGACAGAGGTCGTGTTCCGCCATTCAGGCCGCCTGTCTGTTAAGGACAGGGATTTCGGCTACGGCACGAGCGAGCTCGACCAGTACAGCATCTTCGCCCACCCGTGCATGGTGGTGGATGCCGACAGCAGGATGCCCGTCGGTTTCAGCCACATAAAGGTGTGGAGCCGCGACCGTACACAGGGCAGAAAGAAGGCAACGCAGCGCAGCTTGTTGAAACTGGAGCAGAAGGAGTCCTTCCGCTGGGCCGAGGCCGCCTCGGAGAGCGCCGCCGCGCTTCCCAAGAAGGTGCGAAAGACGATGGTGGGCGACAGGGAGAGCGATATCTATTCGGTCATGTGCAAGGACCTCGCCGCAGGCTGCGACTTCCTGATCCGCTCCATCCACGACCGTCCCGTGGACTGCGACGTGGAGGATGGAAGACTGGGGATGAAGGAATACATGGAAAGCCTTCCTGTATCCTACACCTACGACCTGTACCTGCGCGGTCACAAGGGCAGGAGCTCTCGCACAGCGAGAATGACGCTCCGTTACGCCAAAGTCACCATACACAAGAGACGCAAGTGTTTGGACGACGTGCCGGAGGAACTGACCTGCTACTGTGTCTATGCAATAGAAGACCCTTCGAGTGTCCCTGCCAGTGAGGCGCCGATAGAGTGGCGGTTGCTGACGTCGCACGTGGTGGACACGGTGGAACATGCCGTGCAGTGCGTGGAATGGTACAAGTGCCGCTGGTTCGTCGAAGAGTTGTTCAGGGTCAGTAAGTCTGAAGGCTTCCGCATCGAGTCGGTACAGTTGGAGAGCGGCTCGGCCGTGAAGAAACTGATAGTGCTGACCATGTACGCGGCATTGCGGTGCGTGACACTGAAGCGGGCCTACGACGAGCAGGACGAACGTGTTCCGACAAGTCGACTGTTTGACGAGACGGAACGGGAACTGCTGGAGGTGGAGATGGAACGTATTCACCGCCATTCGCCCAAGGCACTGGATGGGCGAAACCCTTTCCGCGAACATTCGCTGGCGTGGGCTGCATGGATTATCGCACGACTTGGGGGGTGGAGCGGTTATGTCAAAGCGCATGGAAAACCTGGCTACATTACCATGAAGATTGGCCTTGACAGGTTTAACCAACACCTTGAAATCATAGCTTTCGCAAGGTCCAAAAATGTGTATAAAGAGTAGTTCTAAAATAGAAGGGGAATTTGCCCGCGCTGGCACGGCGTGCCGTGACTGGAATTAGTATGCGAACGAGAGTATCAGCATCGCCTTAAAAAGAGAGCATTTTTTAGACAATCTCTTGTGGTTCAGAATATTAAACAATTCAAATCCGTTGACTCTGATTTTTGCTATAAAATATTGTAAGTCAATTAGTTTTTTATGTAATCCTTGTTTTTAACGGGACAGCAGTGTATCGGATTATTTTGTAATTTTACGGGATTGAAAAAAAGGACAACTGAATTATGAACAACAAGGACTTTTGGGAATCGGTAAATGCCGTCATAGTGGAAGGCTTCACTCCCGAAGGTCTTCAGAAATTGGATGAATATGCGGAACAATTTGTCACAGGAAGGCTTGTATATCAACGATTTTCACCGGCGGAACAGCATGGCTGCGCAGCGGGAGGTCCTGCACATGTTGTTGCATCCCTGCTCGCGGGAGCAGAAACTCATGCAAATAGAATTGCTGCACAAGATGTCAGCGGATTCCAAGGGAAACTCGCTCGTTCGCGAAACAGCCCCCCCAGGTCTGCGGGCAAAAAAATCCAATACCATTATTCCTCTCACGATTCACCGCGAAAGGGATAG
>CAMJPH010000112.1 GCA_946407715.1 uncultured Bacteroidales bacterium
ATCCCCTTCTTTTAGATACAAATAAAAACATGGTGCAAAACTAAAGGCTACAATGTTTTTTGGCATCCGTCACCGTACGGGCGTATCGCATACGCCCCCCCCCCGCCAAAAAACATTTCCGCTTCAATCCCTCTCGCGCGCCCGTCCGCGACATCTCCCCGTTTCGCGGCGAACCATCCAATTCCCTCGCCCGTACCTTTTTCCCGCGCCGCGAACTCCGCGTCCGGACCTTCTCTCAAATAAATGGGAACATCGCCTGCATCCGGCTACAGACATGCAACCGCTGACGCGGTTGGTCTCGGTTTCGAGTTCTTCTGGCCCTGCGGGTCGGAGAGTCTGTGAAGAAATGTGTATGTCGCTTCAAAACAACGGCCTCAAACCGTAAGCGTCGCCATTCTTTGTCACGTTGAATTTAGCATCGAATTTTACCACGACAAAAACCTCGTCTGGAGTGTCGAAGTAGATATGTTTTGGGCATCGCTCTGGAGGATAGGGGAACCAGCCAGTTTGGTAAACCACGTGTCCTTGCCGCATGAAGAACACTTTCGGCCCGACATCGGAATAGCTGACTGCGGTTAACGGGATTCCGAGAGTGTCAATAATATCGTCTAACTCCCATTTTCCTGAAAAGTAGTAGAGTGTGTCCCAATCGTACGGAAGTAAGGTGGCAAAATCTATCACGTAATTGCTTTGTCGCTCACACTGGCGATAAGCTTTGAACACTTTGCGGTCCAGTGAATTTGGCTGGGGTGAACACCCGGCCAATGCAAGTATGAGTATTATCCACGCTAAAGTTTTTTTAGAAATTATATGCAAATCCAAAACCATATTGATTAGCATTTAGGCTCCAGAAACTTTGTGTGCGATTAGCAGTTAGCGCACATTCTTGATTAAAAACATCAACGCTACTATGCATTTTGTCAAACCCGATAATCAATAAAGGAATACTTGCTGCTACGCAACCTAAACCGCAATATATTAAGGGCTTATTGAAATAGCCTCCATTTATAGCACCGCCTAATAATGTTCCAACCTCAAGTCCGACACCAACAGAAAGGAATAATACACCTGCGTATGTTATGACATAACCTTTGTGATAAATTTGATAAGCTTTCAGACAGTTGTTTCTTAGAAAATTGGCATAAGCATCACCTTTCATCACATATCCTTTATATGTGTAATTGTCTCCTAAACGTGTCAAGTAACTTGGCTCAGACGCTATACTGTTTTGATCCTTTTCTTCTGTGGATGATTGCTGAAAAAGAGAAACTTTTCCGTTTGCATAAATGATGGAATTTATATCATTAGTGGAAATAATGAATGTTGGTCCTTCAGGATTGTCAGTTTCCTTATATTTAACTTCTGTTCCAGAAACTTCCAAAATTTTGGCTTCAATTTTTCTCGCATCATTAGTGACAATGATGTCTTGTGCGAAGCTGATAACGGACAAAGCCACAAGCAAAATTGTTGATAAAATTTTTTTCATTTTTTTGAATTAGTATCAAAGCAAACAAAGCTCACTGTTTATATCATTCTGACGGCAAAAGTACAAAAAAAACTTATTCAGTTTCGTAAGTTTGATTTTAAGAGGAATACTAATGATGCCATAACTTTTTAGTTCCGTGCAGCATGCACGAAATCCCAAAATTATGTCTTGTGCTAACATTATTTCAACGACTCCTCAAACGTGACGTGTACCTCGTCGCCGAAACTTTTCCCGATTTGCTTGCGGATGTCTTTGCGGACACCGATGATGAAGCAGGGCGTCCCCATCTTGACGATCTGGCCGTCGTAGGGCACGCCGTCGAAGGTGGCGTGGACCGAAAGGCGGCCTTTGCCGTACAGGGCTTTGATGTCAAAGGGGACTTTCACGTAGGCGGCATCCATGTTCTCGTTTTTGATGATCACCGCGTCGAATTCCATCCGTCGGGCCGCCCGCTCCTGTCCGTAAGATTCCTCAAACTTCCGTCTCAGCGCGGCCTCGTCATCGATGGTTTTGCGCAGGGCCTCCAGCCGTTCGGCGTTGGGGGAGTGGTCGAACCAGAGGTGCAGGTAGCCGCAGCGACCGTACTTCTCGCGCAGGTGCTGCACCATCCGTCCATAATGTCCTTCCTTGTCCAATTCGGGGTAGTGTTCCATGCCGTATTGCACGGTGCGGCGGATGATGGTGTCGGGGGCGATGAAGCGGTCGGCTTCGGCCACGATGCGCCCGTAGAGACTGCGCGGTGCGTGATCTGAGGAGGCACGGTGGTCCTCCACGGCCTCCGCCATTGTCTGCAACTGGCTTTCCGTGAACCACTTCCGCAATTCGTTGTCGGCGAGCAGCATCTGCGCCGACACTTCGTGGTGGTGTTCCCGTCCCTCGCACAGCCCGATGTCGTGGTAGGCGGCGATGACATACACCATCTCCGCATCCACGTCCAGCCGCGCTGCCAAGTCCATGCTCTGCGAAATCACCATCCACACGTGATCGCGCTGGTGCGCCTTGTCGAACCCGTCGTACAGCGGGATGATGTGCGCCTCAACGTAGTTGCTGATTTCAGAGGTGACAGGATATTCGTCTTTGTAAGGTGTGCTGTCCATTTTGAGGAATTTTGATGCGGCAAAGATACTTTTTTTGTTAACAGTTGGCCACAGAATACAAAATTACGAAGTGGAATCCGTGCAGATCCGTGCGATACGTGGAGAAGTGTTCACCGCCGCAGATGTATCTTCGGCAGCATCACCGCCGACTCCTCGGTGTCGTTCTCGCCGCGCCAGGCTGCGATGAAGGCCACCTCCGCTGCATAGACCGAGAATCCTTGCCGATGGAACTCCTGCAGTTCGTTGCGCTTTTTTGCGGACAGCACTGCCACGCAGTCGCCCGCCGCCGAATAGAAACCGTTGTCCTTGAACCATAATGGCTGGCCGCTCCGCAACGAGAGAATCTTTTCCTTCTTGTCTTTGAAAAAGTCCAGATAGACATCCCTATGGGTCAATTGCAGGGAGATATCGTTGGGTACACTGTATGAGGTGTGGTCTTCCTCGTATTCTATGTCTTTATGTTGGATTCCGTCGAAAATGGCGGTGCAGGTGTGAATGTATAGTGATTTTCGTGCGCGGGTCATGCCCACATACAGTTTGCGGATGTTCTCCGCTGTCTCATCCTCGTTCCGCGCCAGCATCATATATACGGTGTCGAACTCGCGGCCTTTGGTCTTATGGATGGTGGAAACCAATACTGTTTTCTTGTCGGCGAAACAGAAGTCTTCGATATTGGACTCGAATACGAAATCCCCTAAATCGCTGCGGTATTTCACTTTGTTGGTGCTTTCGAAAGCATGGAAAAAGCTCTGCAAATACTCCTGGAGGTCGCTTTGTGCGTATGTGAGGAGTGTTTTCTCCTTTGCCCCTTTCCAGGCTTCGTCCGAAATGATTGGGGTGGAGGTCCGTTTGTCAATCTGTTTCATGAAATAGCGGATTTCCGCCAAGTCTGCTAACCGAAACGATCCTCCCGACTGAATCACTTTGGTGCGGAATCCCTCCTTGAGCAAAAGTCCCGACATTTGCACCGCCTCGTCGTTTGTGTTGGTCATCACGCAAACTGTTCCTTCTATCCCATTGTGTTTCAGCTGATTGATGATGGGCGTGTATAGGTTGCTGCTATTGTGTTTGGTCAGAAAAACCAGCCCGTTCTCCTGGCTTATCGCCGTGCAACCCTGGTTTTTCATACGGCCATCTAAACGATGGATGAAACGGTCGGAAAACTGGACGATGTCCCGGCAGCTGCGGTAGTTGTCGGTCATTTCATACTTAACAGCTTGGAAATCAGAGATGAATGACTGCATGTATTTGGAGTCTGAACCACGGAACTGGTAGATGTTCTGGTCGTCATCACCGACAGCAATCACGCGCATTTCCTCGTTTTGGCGCATCAGCGCACTCACGAGCGCGTACTCGTCAGCGTCCATGTCCTGCGCCTCGTCAATCACCAACACGGTTTTCCCGATTTTGGTGGGCTCTACCTCACCGTTCTCCACCATTTCGGCGGCCATTCGAACCACTTGGTCGGCCTCTTCCAGATTCCCGGTTTTCCCGATCAGGTCGAAACTGAAAGAGTGGAAAGTCTTGATGTCCACGAAATGTGCGGCGCCTCCAATCAGCTTGATTAACCGTTGTTTGAACTCGATGGCTGCGGCGCGGGAGAAAGTCAGCATCAGCAACTGTTCGTGTTTCACGTCTTCCATCAACAGCAAGGAGGCCAATTTGTGTACGAGCACCCTTGTCTTGCCGCTTCCTGGTCCAGCCGCCACCACAATGCACTTTGACTGCTTGTCTTGAATGATTTCCCGCTGTCTTTCAGAGAGTTCGCCAAACAGCTGCCGGTATTTCTCCATTGTGATATTCTTTTCGATGTCCTTCGCTCTGTCCCCTTTGAAATATTGGCTTACAAATTTTTTGTGGTCTAACAGGAAATAATCCTGTACAAACTGCAAAGCTGCCCCGTAGTCCTTGACCATGAGGTTGGCATATTCCCCTACGATGTGTATCTGCCTGATTTTTTGTTTGTAAAACTCGTCCAACAGCCGGTAATCCTCTTTTTTGTATTTGTATTTCATGTCGGTCAGGCGGTGGATCTGCATGGCATTGTATATCACCATAAAACCGCCTTCCAATTTGAGTGCCCCTATTTTGCTGAGATAGAGCAGCGCTTCCTCCACATCGCCGATGGTACATGGTTTTTCGGAAGTGCTTATCCTGATTTGCTCGGCAAACTCCTTTTGGATTTCCGTGACCGAGAATTGTACCAATTTGAATTCGTTGGAGAAGTCTTCGGATTCCGTGGTCGGCAAAGTGTAAAGTTTTTCGATAATGAACCTGCAAAGGTCGATACGAAGGCCGTTTTTCCTCGAAATAGTATCAATATCCTTGTTTA
>CAMJPH010000113.1 GCA_946407715.1 uncultured Bacteroidales bacterium
GGCAGTTTAGTATTTAAAGATTGTCTTTTCAACCGTACAGGTCGAAATTATTTGGTCAATCATATAATAATGAGCAACAATGGTCGAAGCAGATAAGCATAAAATGCGAAACAAAGAAAAGCTGAAGCAATTGATTGAATCCAAAGAAATAAAAGCTGAATGGGGAATATATGTTAGCTGAAAACGCCTGAAAAGGAAATATTTAAAGCATTCGCATATCTATTTCCTCGTGATCCCCGTGATCCGCAGAGATACAGTTCTCGCGATCTCTCCCCGAAATCCCGCGAAATCCGGCTTGAAAAATTAACTAATCAAGATGGGATAGTTAAAATTATTTTTCAATTTATTGATTTTCAAGGATAAAAAAAAAATTCACAAAACCCTTGACAAAAGCTCGTTTCCATTGTATATTTGCAGACGGAAATATCATTATTCAATCATCAAAATAAAGTGTTATGACGAACATTATAGAAGTTGAAAACAAGATTATCACCCTCAGAGACCAGCGGGTGATATTGGCAAATCATGTGGCAGAACTTTATGGCGTAGAGACACGCGAGGTGAATCAAGCAATAAAGAATAACCCTGAGAAGTTCCCCGAAGGGTACGTCTTTGAACTCGACCAGTCCGAGAGAAATGAGGTTGTCAAAATTTTTGATAACCTCGGAAATGTCCGTTATTCGCCGTCAAAACCCAAAGCCTTCACCGAAAAAGGCCTCTATATGTTGGCCACTATTCTGAAAAGTCCGCAGGCCGTGGAGACTACCATCGCCATTGTGGAGGCATACGCAAAGCTGAAGGAGCTGTCGCGGGTGATGACGCAAATTCCGCAGCAAGAGGAGAACTCCGTGGAGCAGAAGACGTTGCTGCAGCGCGGCGGTCAGCTGGTGGAGGATCTTTTGACGGACGTGTTACCGGTTCGAAGCAGCGAGACCTCCTTTGAGTTGAACTTGGCGATGTTCAAGTTCAAACATTTGGTGAAACGGGAGAATGACGAAGAAATCCGCGCGTTGAAGGAACGGATTGAGAAATTGGAGCAAGGAGAGAACTGAAACCACGACAAACGAATACCATTTTCAGTTCTCGGTAGTTCGACTATTCTACACGCTGATACGGGAGATACGCGGAGAATATTATATCGGTCTCATGAGGGAAAAATGTGTCTCCTATATCCAGAAATTGAATATCTTTGCGGCGTTGTTTGCTGAATCTGACGTTCTTGGGTTTCGCGTCACGGTAAGCAGCAACGGAAAATTAGTCAAGAATGGAAGCCCCGGAAGAACATGAAACGTTTCATACTTGCAATTTGCATATTGACGGCAGTCGTGGGCGCTTTTGCGCAGCGGGACTATTACATCGGGGTTCCGCTTCACGAAGCGAATGTGAAGGATTCCGCAAGAATAGTGCTCGACATGCTGCCGTGGGATCTCAACGGACGGCTGGATGAGGGTAAAATGCCGCGCTATTTGGAACCGCTAAAACAATTTTTGACAGAACACCCGGGCTACAAGTGCAACATCCACTTGTACGGGGTTGAATCGAATGAGGAAAAAAACCTCGCTTTCACAACGTATCAAGCCAAGAGGCTGGGCGAATATTTTACATACGAGGACACTCTTTTTGAAAGAAATTGTCTCAACGGGATCATTCCGCACGGCACATACAACCCATTGTTCAAGAATGTTCAGCCGGACAGCAGCAACCGAATATACAAGGGTCGAGCCGCTTTTTATCTTCGGGAGTGCGTGATTGTGGAGCTGATTCAACCAAAGCCCCTCCACACGATGGCGCAGAAGTCCGTGTTCACGTCGCATCCTATTGATGCAGTGGACATGGCACCCTCCTTTCCCGGTGGGTCTGCTGCCTTTTTCAAGTACCTTTATGACCGTATGGATTACTCTGTGGTTGGCCAAAACGATGTCGTGGGATCGGTTGTGGTGGAATTCGATATCGACGCTTTCGGTCAGGTCAGCAAACCGGAACTGACTTCCCCTCTGTTCCCCGCCTTGGACGAGCAGGCGTTCCGCATTGTCAATGAGATGCCCCGTTGGAATCCTGCCGCGAAAAACGGTCGTCCTGTGGCCTGCCGGTATCGACTGATCCTGTATTACGGTCTTTTTTAGTGCTCAGCGGCGTATCACCCGCGTGTCGTATGAGATATTTTCTTGTGATCCCTGCGATTCGGGAAGATATTGTCCTCGCAATCTCTTCCCGAAATCCTGCGAAATCCGACCTGAAAAACTAACTAATCAAAATCGAATAGTTAAAATTATTTTTCAATATCTTAATTGTCAAGGACAAAAAAATTTCACAAAACCCTTGATAAGGGCTCGTTTTCGTTGTATATTTGCAGACGGGAGTTGGTGTGCTGGAAGTACGCTATCCTAATAACCCCACATCAGCAAAACGAAGTGGAGCGCAGTGTGGGGGAAGGTGCGGTGACACCCGCGTAGTCAGCGTGTTAAAAACACGCAACAAAAAAACTAAATTTACAAACCATGAGTTATACACAATCCTATTACCACATCGTCTTCCGCACATACTGTAGCGAACCGACAATCCCCGTAGAGCACGATCGAGAGCTATACGCTTATATTTATGGCATAGCAAAAAACCTTCGATGCCAGACCTTCCGAATCGGTGGAATGCCTGACCATGTTCACATATTCGTATCACTTCCACCCACAATGCCAGTGGCCACCTTTGTGCAAAGAGTGAAGACCGACAGCAGCAAATGGCTAAAGTCGAATCCGAACTTCCCGTATTTTCAAGGATGGGCGCGCGAATATGTCGGTTTTAGCAAAAGTGTCAGTGAGAAAGATACTATAATCCGTTATATCATGCGACAGAAGGAACATCACAAACGGATTACATTCGCAGAGGAGTACCGAACATTCCTTGTAGAAAACGGTATTGTTATTGATGAGCGTTACTTTTTGAAAGACGATTAGTAGCGTGCTTTCAGCACGCCGCCCTCGCATCGAGCATCACCACCCCACACTGCGCAACTTCGTTGCTTATGTGGGGTTATTAGGATTTCGTGCTTTCAGCACGACTCGTCTCCACACGAATACATATTAAAAAACAAGGAAATCAACCAAGCGGTGAGGAACAATCCCGAGAAATTTCCGAAAGGATACATCTTCCAACTTGAAAACCAAGAATTTAAGGATTTGCGGTCAAAATTTTTCTCCGCGAGTGTTACCTTTTGCTATTTTTTCGTCATCATCATGAACAAGGAAAAATGGAGAACGCGGCATTTTGGGAACGGATGTATGCGGCCAACATCGGACGGATGATCGGCGCTTGCCACCGCTATGTCAATGACTTGGCATTGGCGGAATGATGGTCTTATCTCATTCTTCCTCCTTCGGTTGGAAAAGGCCCTCAACACCCGCCAAAGGATAGTTCTCCATCCACACTTGGTCAATATATGGAAGCATACTGAAACGGAGGGCATGAAGATTCTGTTCGGGAAACTCATGGGTGACAAAGGTGCGCAACGACTTGGATTTCACATTCTGCTCGGCTTTGACTTCGCACGGGAACACCTGACCGTCATATTGGACAAGAAAATCTATTTCAAGCGTGGAGTTGTCTTTGCTGTAGTAATAAGCCGGTATGCCTCCTATGCCGACAAGTTCCTGTAGAAAATAGTTTTCGGTGAATGCCCATTTGAACTCCGTGAATGCATTGTCTCCTATGAGCATATCCTGCGGACGTGACTCGGACAGATAGGCGAGGAGACCGCAATCAAGCAAATAGATTTTAAAGGCATCGTCATCCTTATAGAACTTGAGGGGGTACTTGGGTGCCGAAACGCGGCAGATTTTGTAAATGAGCCCTGCATCAACAAGCCATTGGATGGCGGCTTCGAAGTCGGCGGAACGGGCACCTTTTTTGACGGCACCGAAAATGAACTTCTTGTTTTCCTTGGCAAGCTGAGCGGGGATGGCGTCCCAAACCTGACGTATGCGATGCACCATGGTCTTGCCGCGCTTACCAAAGTCGAGGTAATAAGTCTGGAGGATGTCTTTCTGAGCTTTGCGGACGGCCTTGGAATCGGTGGTTGCAACCCATTGTGCCACAGCCTCGGGCATACCTCCAACAAAATAATACTGCCTGAGCATCTCGGTGAGGAGGTCGTGGAGGTGGCGTAACAATTCCCAGTCGGCAGACAGAATCGCATCGCATAGCTGACTCCGCCCCATGGCGAGGAGAAACTCTGTAAAGGTCATGGGGAACATCTTGATGGTGTTGACCTTGCCTACAGGGAAACTCTCGTCCTCGCGCAGTGCCAGCCTCAAGAGCGAACCTGCCGCCACAATATGTAAAGAGCGCATATCTTCGCAGAAATATTTAAGGGAAGCGACACCGCCTGTCACTTCCTGAATTTCGTCGAAAAAGAGAAGCGTTTTACCGATTTCGATTTTCACCTCATATTTGACCTCAATGGCGCGGATAATACGCGGTATGTCAAAATCGCTGAAGAGATTGGCGGCAAAGGAGTTGTTGTCGCAATTAATATAGACGATATTCTGGAATTCGCGTTGGCCAAACTCTTTGAGAATATAAGTCTTTCCCACCTGGCGCGCACCCAAAAGTACCAGAGGTTTCCGAACTAGCGACTCTTTCCATTCAATAAGTTTTTGATATACAGTTCTTTTCATAACAAAACGCAATAATTTTCCAGCTACAAAGATACACTTTTATGAGGGTATGTCAAGATAAAACAACATTTTTATGAGGGAATGTTATAAGAAAATCGCATTTTTATGAGGGAATATCTGGATGAAACTACTCCTTCTGTACCAGCTCCAAAAAGTGGACACGAAAAATATTATTGGTGATTAATGTTTTT
>CAMJPH010000114.1 GCA_946407715.1 uncultured Bacteroidales bacterium
AATTTCAATTCTTTTATCGCACAAAAATTCACGCTGCAAAGATACTATTTTTTTAGTTATGTGATTTATTTTAGATAAGTTTTTTTCAACATCGTTCCATAGTATATAATATAGGTACGTAAAATACAAAAAATGTGTACATTTGCGCCCTTAAATTAAAACTGGAATCGTGAACGATAACAAACTGTTTGATGTGCAGGAAATCCGTGAGTGTGAGCGGTTTACTATGGAGAAAGAGCATGTCTCGTCCTTGGGGTTAATGGAATGGGCGGGCGCGGCTTGCGCTGATGCGGTCGTTTCAAACGCATGGTTTGGAGGGTACGAGAATGTGTATGTTTACGTGGGGGCTGGTAACAACGGTGGAGATGGAGTTGTCATTGCTGCACACTTCGTTGAAGAGTCGTTCGCATACAATCATATATGTGTGGTGGTGTGTGCGTCGGAAAACGCCCGCTACAGCGAGGAGATGCAACATCAGTTGAAACGGTGGAATGATATCGTAAAGCATCATGGTAATGCTAAATTGATATACTATTCTGTTGAAAACCAGCCCAAACCGACTAAGGGCGATTTGATTGTGGATGCCCTGTTCGGCATCGGGCTGAACAAGCCTGTGACCGGCTTCTACGCTGAAGTCATCCGTCATATCAATGCCTCCGATGCCTATACCATTTCCATCGATGTACCGTCTGGGCTTTTTGTTGACCAACACACCCCTGACGACAGTTCGGTGGTGATTGCCGACAGAACTCTCAGCATCCAGTTTATGAAAACCGCTTTTCTCCTGCCCGAAAATCATCCATTCGTCGGGGAAGTCGAGGTGGTGGATATCGGGATGGAAGCCCCGGATAATCTGGACTCGGATTGTCATCTGCTGTTGGCTGAGGATTTGCGCCACGTGTTGCACCTGCGGAACCCATACGCGCACAAGGGCACGTTTGGACACGGACTGTTGGTGGCAGGTTGTGACAGGATGCCGGGCGCGGCGGTGTTAGCGTCCACGGCGGCCATGCGTGGCGGCATCGGGAAACTCACCGTCCACACGGTGAGGTCAGTCCGCGACATCCTCGCCGTCACCCTGCCGGAAGCGATTCACGACATTGACGAAAACGAACAGTATGTCAGCCACATCAACTGGAATAAGCTGCCGGAGAATATCTCGGCGGTGGCCTTCGGCCCAGGACTTGGCACGGCAAAGCAGACGGTTTCGGCCATGAAGGACATCCTCGACACGGTGAAGCTGCCGCTCGTCATCGATGCCGACGGGCTGAACATGTTGGCCGAGAACAAGACTTGGTTGGCGTTTCTCCCGCCGTATAGCATCCTTACCCCGCATTTCGCTGAATTTGAACGCCTTGCGGGAAAACCTTCCGATGATTTCGACCGGTTGGAACGTGCCAAGAAGTTTGCACAACGCTACTCGGTGATCCTTGTCCTCAAAGGGCATCACACGGTGGTCACGTTCCCTGACGGTCGGCAATTCTTCAACACCACGGGCAATTCGGGCATGGCCACGGCCGGCAGCGGTGACGTGCTCACCGGATTACTGCTCGCCCTGCTTGCCCAAGGATACGATCCTAAACACGCGGCTGTCCTGGGAGTCTATCTCCACGGTGCCGCTGGCGACGCATACGTGGAGGACCATGCCGCCAGCACTCTTATCGCCTCCGACTTGCCACGGTTTTTCTCCGAGGCGATACTGACGATGAATGAACGATGAACAAACGATGAAAAATATGATAAAGCAAACCATTACCACAGTGATGATGCTGATGCTTGCAACCGCCGTGATGGCCCAGGTGAGCATCCAGATGGAAATAAAAGGCGACAAGTCATACGATTCCATTTTCGTGAAAAGCGAAGCCAAATTGCAGACCAAGCAGATGTTGAGGGCGGCGTTCGCCCCCTCGGTGACTTTGCAGGACAAGGAGTCGCTGAAGCCGGGCATGTACGAGATTTTAGGCGACAGCACGTTGTTGGGTGTGATTCTGGTCCCGTCGGAAAAGAACCAGAAATTCTCGCTGAAGATTGACGGGGAGAACGTCACGTTTTCCAATTCCAAAGAGAACACGGGTTACATCAACTATGCCAATGACATGGCTGTGTTTACCAAGCGGATGGATTCACTTAACGCGCTGTTCCAGGACGCACAGAAGAGTATGCCGCAGTACATGCTGAAGGTGTTTGTGGATTCCCTTTCGGCCTCCGCTCGTCGAATCAACAATGAGATGCGGGAGTTCCAGAAACGCACGGCTGCGGCCAATGCGGGTTCGTTGCTCGGTTCTGTCATCGCCACCTCCACGTATCTTGAAGACCCGCCGCAAGAGGTTGTCAACGACCGTAGAAAGTTCCAAAAGTACTATCTGGAGCATTTTTTCGACAATTTCGCCTGGAACGACCCGCGCATTTTCAACACGCCGGTTGTTGCCAACAAACTCAAGGAATACTGCAATATGATCTATCAGATTGACAACCCAGAGTACGACAGTCTGGTGGTGGATGCGCTGAATCGCGCCAAAGTCAATCAGACCTCCTACGAGTATCTCTTTGATGCGCTGGAGCATGTCCTCGGCAGCAATATTTCCCCCTACAAGGTTGAGCACACGTATATAGCGATGCTGAAGGATGCCCTGAAATATCCGAAGTTGGATGAAAATCGTGAACGTCGTTACAAAAGAGAATTGGGGTTTATTGACAAGAACCATGCCGGCGACACTATCCCGAACTTCAACATGGTATTGGCGAACGGCGATACTACGTCCATGTACGACATCCAAAGCGAATACACGCTGCTCTATCTCCAGCATCCCACCTGTCCGACTTGTCATCAGGTGCGCAACCGCATGAAGGATTTCGAAAAACTCAACAAAGCCATCGCCTCGGGGAAACTGAAAGTCGTGATGGTCTATTTCGAGGATGACCCTCAGGTTTGGAGCAATTACATCAAATCTAAAGAAGCTAACCCGAATTACCTGCAAGGATGGAATTACGACCAAACTATCGATGACAACGACCTCTTCGACACCCGCACCATCCCCTACATGTTCCTCCTCGACAAAGACAAGGTGGTCATCAAGAAGGATTTACTTGTGAATGAAATTGAACCATATATCGATTATTTGAAAATCGGCTATTAGCTATCGGCTTTTGGCTGTCGATTTACTTAGACTTATTTAGACAACAAACATCACAACAAACATCACAACAAACATCACAACAAACATCACAATAAACATCAATAAACAATAAACAATAAACTTCAATAACCAATAACCTATAACCAATAACCATTAAAGAAATGACCGAAAATCTATTCCTCCTGATTTTTATAGTAGTAATCGCCTTTCTCCTGTTTCTGGATCTGGGAATCCTGCACAAGAAAGACCATGTTGTTACATTCAAAGAGTCTGCCACTTGGACTGCCATTTGGGTGACGTTGTCGCTGTTGTTTTTCGTGTTTCTGCGTTTGCAGGGCGACATGGTGGTGGATGTGCATGACAAAGAGCAGTTTGTGGCGCAGAACCAACTGTATGACCATCAAGTGACGTATGACGACGCCCTTTCTTGGGACGAGAATATCAAGCATTACAAAAGACAGCTTTCGTTGGAGTATATCACCGGTTATCTGATTGAATTGTCGCTTTCCATCGACAACGTCTTTGTGATGATCATGATCTTCCTGTCGTTCGGGGTGGCGAAGCAATATTATCACAGGGTGTTGTTTTACGGCATCCTCGGGGCGATAGTGCTCAGGTTCGTCTTCATCTTCGCGGCGGGTGCCCTCATCCAGCGGTTCCATTGGCTGCTGCTCATATTCGGTGCGTTCCTGATTTATTCGGGTATCAAGATGTTCCTCGACCGGAACAAAGACGAGTCAATTGATGTGGAACATCATCCTGTGGTGAAATTCCTGACAAAGAGAAAGTTAAGCACTTCTTCTTTCGATGGGCACAATTTTTTCACGAAAGTGGATGGTCGGTGGCTCTGCACGCCGTTGTTTGTGGTGCTGATGATCATTGAGTTTTCGGACATCATCTTCGCCTTCGACTCCATTCCCGCCATTTTCTCCGTCACGCATGATCCGCATATCGTGTTCTTCTCCAATATTTTCGCGATTCTCGGCCTTCGTTCCATGTTCTTCATGTTGGAGAGCATCATGGACAAGTTCGCCTACCTGCGCATCGGCCTGTCAGTGTTGCTGACCTTCATTGGTGTGAAGATGTTCTTGCCGCTTATCGGTGTTGAGGTTGGCATTGTCGCCTCCCTGGTGGTCATCATCTCTATCTTGACGCTCAGCATCCTGTTGTCCGTGCTCTTTCCCCCGAAGAAAAAACAAACGGTTTAGCCTGTTATATATTCAAGTTTCGCATGTTAGAAAAAGAGGAAAAACAAGTGCGTGAAGAATG
>CAMJPH010000115.1 GCA_946407715.1 uncultured Bacteroidales bacterium
CAAAACCGACGCATCGCAACGACAGAAGAAAAATTTGGTGCGGTTGCCGTGAATAGCGACATATTACTCTTTTCTGTATGATGAAAAAGATGTTGTTTTGCATCGTCAAATTCAAAAACAACGATTATGTGGAAATTCATGAAACATTATGCATTGGAAATCTACACCGTGATTGCCATGCTGTTGATTGTGCTGGTAGCGGTTTATATGCCAGAACTAACTGTTATTCAGAAGTTTGTTGTCATACTGTCATTCATTTACATCCTGCACGAGTGGGAAGAAGGTCATTACCCGGGGGGCTTCCTGGACCTTATCACGCAGATGCTGCAACGCGACATTGATGACGAAACCAAACGAGGCAGCCGCTTGACAACGGGAGTGTTTCTGTTGACAATGACGGTGGTGCCGTTCTTTTTTGGTGACGCCATTCCGATGTTTGTGGTCGCGATGGCGACTTTCTCCCTCTTTGAAGGCTTTATCCACATCTTCGGAATCCGTATTTTCCGGATGAAGAAGTTCTACACCCCTGGCATGGTGACGGCAGAGATACAAGCTGTGATTGCCATTGCGCTCATCGTGTACTTAGCTGTCAATCAAATAGGTGCGTGGTATGATTATGTGTGCGGTCCCTTCATTTTCCTGGCCTGTTTCGCCTGCATGCAACGTACGTTAATGGCGATGGTCGGTGGGCTGCACTACAGCGACATGCCGAAACTGATCAAAGCACAATTGAAGAAGAAAGAATAAATTTTTCTCAAACGTGCACAGAAAATTCCGCACCTGCTACTTTTAACCAAAAAAAGCAGACGGCAAGAATTACATTTTATGGATAGCTTCCTTATTCCACGATGGTTTTGTGATTCCTCAAGATGGTTTTGGCCGTACCTTTCTTGTTGGAAAAAACAAACATGGACATGGCGTACCAGCCCTCATAATCCGGAGCCCAGTAACGGATGCCCGCCATACCGTTCGCTTTACCCCACCTCACCACGTCGGCATAGATGTTGGCTTGTCCCTGCTGGTCGTGTTTGTAACCCTTTACTTTTTTGTTCCAGCCGGCGAAAGGACCGTCCATTTTCCCCGAAGGGTAAGAAAACTCGCCGATGAAAACGGGGAGCCCGCATTTCTTGTTGATTTTCTTGACGGTTTTCTTCAACAAACTCTTCTTGTTCAACGCCATGGAAGGTGCGCTGGGATAGTAGCTGATGCCGGCGGTCTCCATTTCGTAGCCATTGTCCTTCATGAAGTTGAAAAACTTGGCGCTGCAGCCAGCCGGGAAGACCACAGTGGCGATGTGCGTGGAGAACTTTACATTTGAAGCGTCAATGCCTGATTTTGCGTATGCGTTCAAAATCCCGTTTTTCACGGCTGCGTATGCTTTGGCGTTATGCTTCCACACGTGTTTTTTCAGCCAGCCGCGTGCAAACACCGGCGCCGTGTATTTCTTAAGGGTTCCGGCCTTTGCTAATTTGGGATCCACGGCGGTTTTCAGCCCCATGCTGATGCCGGCGAAACCGAAATTGGCCTCGTTGCCGAGATTCCAATTGTTGACTGTGCAACCGGTGCCGAGAATGGCCTCAGCCACAAACTCCCCGTATGCCTCCAACACCGTGCAGATCTCATCAAGAGTCAGATCCTCCCATTTTTTGCCGTTCATCAGGTAGTTGAATTCCGGGTACTCATCGAAACGCGGTGCCTGCTGCTTGTCCATGTCCATATAGGTGTAAGCGCACATGATTTCCGGATTGATGGGGATGTTCAATTCCGCTGCAATCTGGCACAGGCGTATCCCTTGGTCGAATGTGTGGACGTTGGCATTCTCGTCAGGTTCTCCGTCGGTGACATCCTCGGCGGTCACATGCCGTTTTGTGGCAATCCGCACGTACATCTCGGTGGAACCAAGTTCACGATAGATCTGCTGAAGCTCCTCCGGAGTCGTGGCGGTTCTGTCGCCGATCACAAAAGAGTATCCTTTCTCAAACTGATTGAGCGAAAAGGGACTCAGAGAAAGAGCCACGCGGAATTCGTCGGATTTTTTCTCGGAAACCGCTTTTGTCCCTTTATAGACTCTCGCAAAAGGCAATGTGATGGTCTGTGACTTGCTGAAGTTCTCTCGGATGGGTGTGGTTTTCACCTCAACATCGTCAAGGATTGCGTAACCCGTAAATTCTATCTGGTCGGTGGTGCGTGCGTGAGACGTGCCTTGGCGCGTCTCGGCATGACTTGATTTAAGTTCAACGCGGTTGACGCCGCCACCCTCGTTACACACCATCTTGATAGATGACGAAAGACCGTTCTGTTGGGCCGACATCACATAAATCCCATTGTGTTCAAGGGTGATTCGGAATTGGTACGTTCCTGCTTGTAAAGACGCTGTGCTCATCGTCTCTACCACTCGACCGTTCATATCGGCAATCACCAATGTCACAACTCCGGTATTGGCTGTTATGAGTTCCACCTCGGTGGAGCCATTGAACGGGTTAGGGTTGTTTTGCGACAAGGTCAACGCGCTCTTTTCAGAAAGAAGGGCTCCCTGGTTGATGTTTTCCATCTTTAAAGTGGTGTCGGGCCAGAAGAGGGTCGTCTGCCACCCTGTGGTAAGGTTGGTGACGATCACGCGGTCCAGCTTGACATAGCGACCTTCGGTGTCACGCCCCGTAAAGGTAACGGTCTGTGCTATAGTGCAAAAGCATACTGCGGATAACAATGCGAAAGCGAATAATCTTTTCATAATCGGAAAATCTAAATTAATCGCGGCAAAAATAGTCTATTTAGAGTTTGCAATACAGGACGATTTTTCCGTAAGACTGGCCGTTTTTTCCATTGTGACAAGATGTTTCTACGCAATGGAAAAAAGTGCTATTTTTGCGAAAATTTTGACTATTAAAAGCGTATGAATGATAATAGCGTGCGAAGCCTGTTCCCCAAGTTTGCCGACACGACGGAAATCTATCGCAGCGGCGAGGATTTCTTTTTGTTTCTGCACCCGAAGATGAAAGATTGTCGGTTAGATTTCATGCAGCCCGACTACTATTCGTTCATCGTGGTGCGTAACGGTCAGATCAATGCCCTCATAGATGGCACGCAGTATCAAGTGCCAACCAATTCGTCGTTGGCCATTTTGCCGCGGCAGCATGTGGTGACCGAAGTGTTGGATGAGAACATCAACAGCATTGTCTGGCTCTTGTCAAGCGAATTCGCTTCTAAGCTTTTAGTGCAGAACGAGTACACTGTCTATTCGAATCTGAACAGGAATCCCGTGCGCCACTATAGTCCTGAGGAAATGCGTATTGTGGAGGATATTGCCATACTGCAGCGTGACGCGCTGCTGCACCCTAAGGCCAATAGTTTGATCGACTTCAATGCCATGCTGCTCAGCTTTGGCTTCCGAATGTTGTTTTGGGGGCGTGTTGAGGAGGCGAACATGGTGAATGTGGAATCTGCACGCCATGAAATGATGATGATGCGGTTCACGCAACTGCTGGACCGGCATTATCTACGAGAACACCGTGTCGCTTGGTATGCCGGCGAACTGTGTGTGGCTCCCAAGTACCTGAGCGAATGTGCCAAGCGTGCCACGGGACATACTGCAGGCTGGTGGATAGACCACTACCTGATGCGTGATACCATCCGTTTGCTCCGACAGAAGCGGTTGTCAATCAAAACAATATCTGTTCGTTTGGGCTTTGAAGACCCGTCTGCTTTCGGCAAATGGTTCAAGCGCCTGAAAGGACAGTCGCCCGCCCATTTCCGACATAGTTATTGACAAATCGAGCCGCATTATACTTTGCGTTTCATAATATCCTTTTGGGCATGTTGCCGTAACTTGCCAGCATTTATAAAAGCGAATACAGTCATAGCTATCAGAATAGCAGTTTCCCCCTCCGCCACCACCGCCGCAGTGCCTCCGACATAGATTGTGCCGTCGGCAGTGACGCGCGTGGCAACCACCGAAGGCCGTCCCATCGCCTCGCCTTGCAGGAAGGAGAAATCGCCCGTCGGGGGGATGCACCCGTTCCGCTGGAGATAATGGGTCAAGGAGGCGTTGGCGGTGCCGGTGGCCG
>CAMJPH010000116.1 GCA_946407715.1 uncultured Bacteroidales bacterium
ACTCCTGGGCCACATTGTCTTTGGCCTCTTCGCTCAATTTGCGGGATTGCAGTTCCAGCGTCCTCCTGTCGTAAAACGAGCGATGGTTTCCTACTGTAAATTCGTGTAGCATAATTATTTATGTTAAATTGAAGATTCTATATCCTGAGATGCAAATATACAAATAAAATCAATGCAATGTGTGTATTTGAGAAATTTTCTCAAATACACACATTAAAAACACACTTTACGCCCTGTTGAACTTCTCCTTCCCCTGCCTGCACCTCGGGCACTTCCAATCTTCGGGCAGGTCCTCGAAGGCCACGCCGTCGTGCTCGGCGGGGTCATAGACGTAGCCGCAGATGGAGCAGACGTACTTGCCGGAGGCCTCCTGCTTGGAGAAATCCACTTCGGCCAGGACGGTCGGCACGGGGTGGTTGAGGTCCATCACGCGCTTGGTCTCCAAGTTCTCATAGCCCTGCGGAGTGTGGGTGCCGCAATAGACGGTGGGATGGTTGCGCACGAACTCGCGAATGCGGTCCTGCGTCTCGCGGGCGGCGGGCAGGTCGTCATACACCACCGAGAGCTTGTCCTCGTAGAGGGCTTCATCGACGTAGGTGATGTCGCCGTGAATCATGTAGAACAATCCGTCGTTTTCCACCACGATGATGCTGTTGCCCTTGGTGTGCCCTTTGGCTTTGATAAGATAGATGCCGTCGTGGATTTTCTGGCTCTCGGGAAAGTTGTAATACGGGCCGTCGGTGAAGGGGACGGGGACGAGATTCGCAAGTCCCTGGAGATCGGCAGCGTCCATCTCGTCGGCATTGACATAGACCTTGGCGTTGGGGAAGCTTTTCAGCTCGCCGCTGTGGTCGGCGTGTTTGTGGGTGAGCAGGATCTTGGTCACCTGCTCGGGCTTGTAGCCGAGGGCCGCGAAGGCCTCCATGTAGCTGCAGATGTCCTTGCCGGTGAAGGCCAATGAATTTTCATCGGGAGCCTCCTCGGGCGTGCCGGCGGGAAGTCCTGTATCCACTAGAATCACCTCGCTGCCGGTGTCAATAAGGTAGTTTTGCAAGCTGCCGCGATAGCGGATGTTGCGGTCGAATTTGTCAGGGCCTTCTTCGCCGCCCATGACGAAAGGCTGGGTGTAGAAACCCTCTTTTCTGAATTTTACTGCTTTGATTTCCATTTGCTTGTATTTTTGATTAATTACCGTTTTTGTTGTTCTGTCAGCATTTCTCCCTCTGTCACCACTGCCGCAGTGCCGCCGAAAGGCTGGTCGGTGAAAGCGTCAACGATGTAGTATTTCATATCTTGAACTTGTTTTATTGTCGTTTTGTTCGTTTGCGTAATTGAAAATCAGTAGTCCAACAGCCGGCCGTAATCGTTCCAATCGCCGAACATCTTTCCCTTTTTCGTCTCTTCGACGAGGTGGGCGAGGGCTTGCTGGTACATCTGAGCGTCCCTCTTCTTGTAGAAGGCCACGTTGTAGGCGCGGATGCGCTGGTACAGGGACGGGAAGGACTTGAACTTTGTCCACGCTCGCGCCGCCTTCAATGCCGCTTCCACGTCCTCGTCGATGCGGAAGCTGCGCGCGCCCATCGGGGGCAGCACCCGTCGCCCGGCATCGGTCATCCGTCCCAACTTCTCCAACCGCCGCACACGCTCCTTGTTCAGCTCCGACCAAGGACTGTTGCGCTTTCGTGGCGTGAAGCACTGCATCAGCACCCCGTTGATGGGTTTCTGGCGGCTGTCGATCCACCCGAAGCAGAGCGCCTCCTCCACCGCGTCGAGATACCAGAAGGTATCATCCTCAGTGGGGCGACCGCGCTTCACACACACCCAGCACGCTTTTTCTGTCGTGTGGTGGGTTTCAAGCCATTGGCGAAACTCGTTCCGGGACCGTATGTCAAGGATGTTTTGTTCTTCCATAAGTGAAGGTTGGTTACTTCGTGTTGGTTACTTCGTGTTAGTTATTTCATGTTAGTTATTTCATGTTGGTTATTTCATGTTGATGAGTGAATGTTAACACCTTATTCATATCGCTTGTTTTTTGAGTTTGCAAAGATAGTAAAATATCACTTTGCAAAATGCAATCTTTTTGTACTTTACAGTCGCAACGGTTTTGCCTTTGAGGAGTTTGCGCAGCTCGTACTCCAGTTTGGCGGCGGCGAATTTCGGTGTTGAGTGCCGGAAGTGCTGCACCAGCATACGGTTGCGCTGGTGTTTCTCAAGCAGCGTGATGCTTGTTTGGTAGTCTTTTCCGTTGGTGAGCCATTGTAGTATATCGTCCATAACTTCGTCTTTTGGGGCAAAGACAGGCGTTTATAAACGGAAAACATAAGACAAAGAAAAACGCGGTCGTGCTGTTTGACCGCGTTTTTGTTTACTTTAATTCCGCGACAACGATTGCGGTTATGAGGACGCAAGGACGAAATTTGAGCGGAAAGCGTGCCCGGTCGCCCTAAAGAAAACAATTGAGATTCTTGAAAAGAATCATTCTTGCCATTCATATCTGTTTTTTAACTATTTCGCTTCTTCTTAATAATTTTTGTTTGGCAATCCCAAGCAGACAAACATTTATGCGTTTGGATTGAGCTATTGAGTGCACAATCACTAATATTGGAAATTTTGGACGAGACGAACGGCAAAACCGTTGCAACGACTTTCGTTTTCCATACTCATGGAGTTCGGACGGAAATAAAGGCAACAAGCAGAAGAATTGCTGGTGGGTGTGGACGACCAATAATAGCCGGCCTCGCCAATGTAGGTCACATCACCACTACAAAAGCGTTTGCCAGCAGCAGGCAAAAATATAAAATTACCATTGGAACCAGTAACTTTAAAGCCTTCATTACTACTTTGCCATTCCCATGAACAATATCTCCGCAATTCTTCAAATTGCTCCTTTGTTGGTAATCTATCGCCAAATAAAACAGCCTCATCGTACGTGTAAAATACACGCGCATAACCTGATGTTTCGTTGGAAGATTTCCATTTTGTACCACTCGGAAGTCCTAAATTAACGTATTCTGTCTGAACATCACTGCCTCCACTACTACCACCACTACCTTGCTCTCAACATTCAACTACTCGGGTTATAGTATAATTAGGACTATAATCATCTGTCTGGATACTATCTATCGTGTAGGAGTTTAAGTCTTCGCAAAAACCTACTACAATCGTTTGGGTTGTGTCGTAGGAACGGATGTACCATTGATCAAACATAGGTTCATATGCGGTTTCCTTGACGGTACAATGGCACTCCTTGCTCTTGGAACAGCTTCCGAAAACAAATATAGCGACAAGTGCTCCGAAAATCAGTGTCTTTTTCATTTATGATTATTTTTTTACATACAACGAAATTCGCGGCAAAACTACAAAAAAAACCGCTATAAACTGCAACGGCTTTCAAAAACTGATCAAACAACCGAAAATGCGATTTTGGGTTAAAGCGTCACGGGGTCGCCAAGGTTGGTGGAGCATCCGATGAGGGTGTTCATCACGCCGGTATAGACCTATGCTGTGGGGTTGTCATAGACAAAGGAGACGGTCGCGAAGGTTGGCAGGCCGTCAGGTCTGCCGGGCTCGGTAGCATCGGCGTGTGCGGTACGTGTTTTCGCAGGCCGATAGGTCTGCGGGCATACATCGAATTCCTCCCCGTTTTCCATAATCCCCGCACACCTACGGCGTGCGGAAAAACCAAAACGCCGCC
>CAMJPH010000117.1 GCA_946407715.1 uncultured Bacteroidales bacterium
GCGACGCGTTCCAGTACTACCACACCGTCAACGACGACTGGGAGCACGCGGTGTTTGACACGTACGAGCCGCTGTTCCGGTTAGTGCGGGATTTCATCGGAAGATATTGATATTTGGTTTCCCGCAGAACTCGCAGATTAACGCAGACTTTTTTTCTGCGCAAGTCAGCGAGTTCTGCGGGAACAACTTCTCCAGTAGATCTCACAGATTGATGCTGAAAAGCACGGGCCTCAATGTGTGTCTTGCACAATGTAGGATATGACGCTTCCCCTGAAATTCATATCACCTATCGAGATAATTGACAAACCGGTTCTTCTTGCAGATAGATTGTCACTGCCTTAATGACCGGAATCTCCTCCGATTCCTCTTTGCCAACATATAAGTTGAAGTCGGCAAACATGTGGAAGTGGTCACCCGTTTCATGGATGAAGTTCAGGATATACTGCATCTCCGAGAAACCATCCTCATCAAAATGAAATTGTACAGTGGATGATTCCAGGTCACACAAGCACATAATGTGGTAATCAGTACCTGAAAAGGTCTCCTTTTGGACAGGTTTCACCTCCAAACAACGGACACTTATCATACCCGATGTGGTATTTGACAGCGGGAAACTCAATTTCCCCTTTTTGCTCCGCAACAATTCCATAAACCGAAACAGTCCATCTTTGTCAAAAGTAATCTCGACATAGTTGGAATTAGGGGAGTATGATAGTTTACACATAGTAAACGGTTTTTGTTTCGTTGTTTTTTCTATGAATTTCGGGGCAAAGATACAACTTTTGACAATCGAAAGCATCAAGGGAAAAAGAATTTTCCCGCAGTTCTCGCAGACCTTTTTCAGCTCAAATCTGCGAGTTTTGCGGGAAAATTATATTTTTGCCCCCAAAAAAAACGAACCACTATGATCTTCTACTTTTCGGGCTGCGGGAACAGCCGGTTTGTCGCCGAGAGCATCGCTAAGGAATTGGATGAAAGACTGTTGTTTATTCCAGAGGAGGAACGCAACGGCAACTTTGACTATGAGTTGGGCGACGGGGAACGATTAGGTTTCGTCTTCCCCATCTACTCCTGGTGTCCTCCGCAGTTGGTGCTGGATTTCGTGAAAAAGCTGCACTTCGACCGGCAACCCTCCTACGTGTGGATGGCGGTGACCTGCGGCGACAACGGCGGATATGCCGACCGCGTGTTCCGGCAGCAGTTGGAGGAAATCGGTCTGCCACTGCAAGCCGACTTCTGCTTCCAGATGCCGAATACCTACGTTAACATGGCGGGCATGAGCATCGACAAGCCCGAGAAAGCGGCCCGCAAAATCGAGAACGCAAAGGCGCACCTTCCCACTGTTATCCAGAGCATTACCGAACGAAAGAGTGCCTCGGAGATGCGGCGTGGCATCTTCCCGAGGTTCAAGACCAACGTCATCGGGAAGAGCTTCCACAAGTGGGTCTCCGACGAGCCGTTCTTCAGCACAGATGCCTGCATCTCCTGCGGCAAGTGCGTGAAAGTCTGCCCGTTGCAGAACATCACGTTGGAGAACGGCCGCCCGAAATGGCACGACCACTGCACCACCTGCGACGCCTGCTACCACCACTGCCCGCAACACGCCATCCAGTACGGGAAGGCCACGAAGGGGAAAGGACAGTACCGTTTTCCGAATGCTGAATGATGAATAAAACATTGTAGGGACGTATCGCATACGTCCGAATTTCAATGATTTACGAAATATTTTTGAACATGCTGCAACCATTGGGATTTTTTGCGTCATAACATTAGATAATGAAAAAACGACTCACTATGTCAAAGAGAATCTTTAGCATCCTGTTGGGGGCGCTGCTGTTCGGGGCTTCGGTGCAGATGGCCTGCGCCAATGGAGACCCTGTGTCGGTACGTTCCGCCATCACCCTTTCGCCCACGCCCGTGGCGGTACATGTGCCCGAGGTGCAACTGGTGGACGAAGTGGTCTCCTTCGTGCCACGCGACCGCTACATGGAGGTGACAGTCCGCTACCTATTCCATAACATATCCGCACGTTCCTTCGACAAGCTGCCCTATGGTTTCCCCATCGACTATTTCGGTAGCGGAGAAGCCCGTTGGGAGTCACTTGACGACATGTCTGAATCGGAGCAGGAGGTGGGCTGGCGCGATGACTATATCCATAATGTCTGTTTCACTATGAACGGGCGACAGCTCTCGTGGCAGTGTTCCCGCGACAGCATCATCATGCCAGAAAGTAAGGAATATGCTTTCGATGCCTTTCTTGACATAGAGCCTGACAGTGCTGGCGGTTACAGCAAACGGATAGTTGACAGTCTGTATGCACTTTATGGGGAAGAGATTTACTACTATAACAAGCCTGTTTCGCGCCGCTGGTTCTACACATACTTGAGCATTCCGGCAAACAGTTTCGTCACGCTTGAGGTGCGTTACGCGGTGGAGTGCGTTCAGGAGGGCACTTTATATCCTCGGAACAACAATTTCATTGATCATATTTATGATTTGTCGTTCCAATACGACTTCACGCCCGCAGCCTATTGGGGTGACGGCTATGCCGACCATTTTTCAGTTATACTTGATGCTTCAGAAATCAACCTCGTAGAGGGGGATTTTTCTTTTGCTAAAACGTATTATAATTTCAAGAACGGATTCAGCGGGATTCCGCTACAGCAAAAGGGGAAGCTGTGGCAATACGAGACACGTCGTTTCGATTTGGCTTCGGCCAAACCCTTTACCGTGTTTTATACCCTTCCCCGTCTTCCCAACCAGCCGCTTGACCGCATCCTCAATCACCGCATCGATCCTTCGGCCTACACCGTCGAGGTCAGCGGAGCCGACGGCAAGTATCCTGTCAGCAACCTCAGCGACCTTGACCCGGCCACGGCCTGTGTGTTGCGTCCTGACAAGAACGACTCACTGTACATTATCATCCGTTTCAAGAATCCAACGGTGCTGGAAGGGTTGCTGCTGCTAAACGGCTACACCAAAAGCGCAGAAACGTACAGAAACAACTCTCGGATAGACAGCTTGTTGGTGTTTGCTGACCGTTTTGATGTATTTGACGATGGTGAAAAGAAGCACACCACCTCCCCGGACAAAAACATCATGCTATTAGGTAATGTTGACCATTGGATAGTCAAATATACGGATTTTGTTCCCGCTGCTGCCAAAATTCCCGGGAAGATGCCGAAAACCTTCGATTGGCAATCACTTGTGGACAACGCCATGCAGTTGAACCTCAGTTTCGCCCCCTTCTATGACACCCACTACACCGAAATCCGAATCGTAATCTCAGCTACGGAAAAAGGATTGAAATATGATGACCTTTGTGTGTCGGAGATTCTGCTGATCGGAAAGTGACTCGTGCTAAATTAGCATTCCCGCTGTTTTTTTTTAACTGGCAATTAAATGATATCTAACCAGTATCTTCTGCGTTAATCTGCGAGTTCTGCGGGGAAATTATTGTCCAAACAATTCCGCATGACTCCCCAATCTGACGAGCTGGATGATATTATTCATCTAATAAGTCGTCCACACTATCATAGACCTTATTTTGGTTACGCCCTGACATGGCTTCTG
>CAMJPH010000118.1 GCA_946407715.1 uncultured Bacteroidales bacterium
CTTCCTTGTCTTCGGGTTCGTAACGGCTCCATTTGTCGTATTTTTCGATAAACTTTCCGAAATCCTTGCGCCAAATGGGGCCATGGAGCGGACAAATCATGGCGATATCGAGCGTGGCAGCCTTTTTCAGGAGATTCTGCACCTGCATCCCATATTTGCCTACTATATTAGTATAATAACGGCGGGCTTCGTACATCCATTCGCGGTCAAAATTGACCTCATCGGCATAGAGATTGCCGTTCAACGCACCAAACGTACCAAACGCATCGGCGGAGAAAAGGACTTTGTCGGTGGTATCGTAAGAGACCAGCACTTCCGGCCAGTGCACCATCTGCGCCCCCACAAAATTGAGCGTATGCTTGCCCGTATTCAACGAATCACCTTCCTTAACAATCTGGAATTGAACCTGTTCTGGAATATCCATGAATTGTTTCATGAAGCGGGAGGCCTGCAGGCTGCAAACGATGACGGCATTCGGCCAACGAACCAACACTTCCGTCAGGGAGGCCAAATGGTCGGGCTCCACATGATGGATGACAATGTAGTCTAACGGTTTGCCTGCCAGCACTGCATTCAGATTCTCGATGAACTGTGCGCTCACAGCTTGGTCAACCGTGTCCAAAAGAACAGTCTTCTCGTCAGTCAACACATAAGAATTGTAAGAAGTGCCGCTCGGAATGGGCATCATGTTCTCAAAAAGGGCAAGTCTTCTGTCGGATGCGCCGACATACCACAAATCGTTTGAAATTTTTCTTGACGTATTCATAATTAAATATAACTAATTGTCTTATAAAACATTTGGGTGGTAAAAAAACCGAAGTGCAAAAATACAAAAAACCACGTTATCTGAATAAAATTTAAAATCTGATTTGAAATTCGGGTTTATTTATTTTTTTTGTATTTTTGCGGGCTATAATATTAATTGGAATAATTATAAATAAAACTCTAATAAGTATGAAGAAATTTACCCTGTTAGCATCGTTATTGATGTTTGTAGCCATGAGCTATGCGGTGAACGTTGTTCCCGTTGAGGATGCTATGAGAGCGTCCAAAAACTTCCTTTCCGAGCGCGTTGGCGCCACCAAGGCCGGTCAATTGGAACTGGTTCTGGTGAACACGGAATATTCGTCAGAAGGTGTTCCCGTCACCTATCGTTTCAGTGTCGGAGACCATGGTTTTATTGTTGTTTCCGCCACAGATTTGGCCAATCCCGTGTTGGCATACTCCCTTGAGAGCAATTTCCAAGAAGGCACAGGAGCTGACATTTATATGGATAATTACAAAAAAGAGTTATCCTATCTGATTGACAACCCGTCATCCGCATTAAGTGTCCGCAATTCCTGGAACCACTATCTGGCTGCCGATTTCAAACCTTATGCTACCAAGGGCAATCCCTGTGTGGAACCTTTAGTCACCACCCGCTGGACCCAAGAACAGTTCTATAACACCATGTGCCCTTACAATCCCCGCAACTCCTACAACGATGACTACCACACCCCTGTCGGATGTGTGGCATTAACAATGGCTAACATCCTGTACTATTACCGTTTCCCGGATCATGGTTATGGCACAGTCTCCTACATTCCTCGTGAAGTGGATAATGCCACTCATGAGGTCACTTACACATACCCTGCACAAACCGTCAATTATGGACAGGCGCACTACGATTACAATGCCATTGCCAATTCACTGAATGCATACGACGGAGAATTGGCAAAATTGCTCTACCATTCCGGTGTGTCCGTTCTTATGGGTTACGGCTATAACGGTTCCGGCTCCCAGTCCCAATATGCATTAAGCGCTTTACAGAACCACTATTTCTTCTCCGAAAATGCCCAATTCCAAAATGTCAGCGATATTGTCCCCAATGACTCGCTGATGTATCTTTGGGAAAACAAGGCAAAAGCGGAATTAGACCAATACAGGCCGTTGTTCTTCTCTGGTACAAGTAACATTGAGGGTGTCGGCGGCCACGCATGGATTGTGGACGGCTATACCACCATCGGCAACGCTACCTATTTCCATGTCAACTGGGGTTGGGCCGGCAACAGCAACGGCTATTATCTGATCAACAAGCAGTCAACGGCTGGTTCTGGTACTTTTAACGCACCTGGATCAAACTCCATGATGATTAAACTTATGCCCGATAGCGCTCTCATCGTTAAACCCGCTGAAAGCGATACCAGAGTCATCGCCAGCTTCGGTACCATCAGCGATGGCGCCGGCAATATGAAATATGCTCCTAACTCCAACCGCCGCTGGGTGTTGGCTTGCCCTGAAGCCACCTCTTACGAACTCAAATTCTCCAAACTCAAAGTGAAAAACGGAGACAAAGTCATCATCTATAACGGTGGCACTGAAGCTTCCGGTATCAAGCAGCAATACAGCGGAAACTACCTAATGGCCGCCTGTAATGATTATTCTGGCAGCATTTCAGACTGCGAACACGGTGACTACGAGGGCCAACCCCTTCCCGCCGCCATCACCGTCAACGCTGACAGCGTGCTGGTCGTCTTCACCTCCACAGCTAACTCGGAAACAGACTATGGCTTTGTCCTTGACTATGCTGTGAAAAGCTTCAGCAAAGACGCATGCAACGACAAATCCTATACGGACCAACATCTTGTTCTGACCGACAAGCCCAACAATGCCATAAGTGACGACACCTACCGCGCTTCCAATGTCTGCGAATACACCCTGAATTTGAAGTTCACCGACCAATTAGTCTATGTATTCAATAAATTTGACCTCAAACAAGGCGACTTCGTGGACATCTATAATCAAAAGACCCCCAACGCATCTACTAAAGAATTGGTCGCCCACTATGATATGAACAATCCTCCGACATCTGTGTACACCTATGATGCTCCGCTCTTCAACATAGCAGGTGCTCCTTCCTCTAAATTCATAATCCGTTTCGCCTCCGACAATATGCTTCAAGGAAGTGGTTTTGAGTTTGAATATTACGGTATTACCAATGGTATCAATCAATTCGACGAAACCGAAATCAACGTCTATCCTAATCCTGCCACTTCTTTCATAAATGTTGAAGTAACTTCCGACAAAGCTCAACAGTTCAGTGCAAGTATGGTGGATATGATGGGCAAAACCGTTTACGTTGACCAATTCAACCATGACGGCGGTACAGGCATGTACAAGATTAATGTGAACAACCTTTCCAAAGGTGTTTACTTCCTCCATCTGGACAGCGAGAACGGCCAATCAGTTCAAAAAATCGTGGTCAGATAATCCCGACACTTACAATATTATATATAGGCGGTCTAAAACGACCGCCTTTTTTTATGGCGGTATTCGTAAATTATGTACATTTGCAAACTTATTCTGAATAATCAAAAATATTAATAATCAACATTTTATAAAATGAAACAGTTAATCGAATGCGTTCCCAACTTCAGTGAGGGAAGAAATCAAGAGATTATCAACCAAGTAGCCGACGTGATTCGTCAGGCGGAAGGCGTGACTTTGTTGGATGTGGATCCCGGTG
>CAMJPH010000119.1 GCA_946407715.1 uncultured Bacteroidales bacterium
CAAGGTGGAGAACACCGACAAGGGCGAAGTGCTGAAGGCCATCTCGGAGAATCAGTCGCTGCAGAAGGGCGACAAGGTGCGCGTGCGGGTGGTCATCACCGCCGACCGCGACATGGAGTTCGTGCACCTCAAGGACATGCGGGCCGCCACTTTCGAGCCGGTCAACGTCTTCTCGCAGTACAAATACCAGGACGGGTTGTGGTACTATGAGGCCACCAAAGACGCGGCCACCCACTTCTTCATCGACTGGATGCCGAAAGGCAAGTACGTTTTCGAATACACCCTCTTCGCCACGCAGTCGGGCGACTTCAGCAACGGCATCACGCACATCGAGTGCATGTACGCGCCGGAGTTCCAGTCGCACTCGGCGGGAATCCGGGTGAAAGTGCAATAGGAGCCGACGCTTCCCAGCGTCGCGAATTTCTTCCCAGCGTCGTGAGTTCGCGACGCTGAGAAGCGTCACCTCCTACAGCATCCCCATCAAAAACTCCGCCACAACATCTCCTTGCGGCTGCATCGTCTCCAATGTATCCAATGCCCGTTGCTTCACCGCATCGTCCTCATTCTCCGCATGGTTGAGGATAAGGTGACGTTCGTAATCCACCGTGAATTCGGGATGCCCCTGGAAGGTGAGGATGTGGCGGCCGATGCGGAACCCCTCGTAACGGCAGAAGTCGCTGGTGGCGAGGGGGACGGCACCTTCCGGCAGGCGCGTCACCTGATCGTGGTGGTTGACGATAAGGCGCATCTTCCTGTCGGGGAACCAGGGGAGCAAGTCCTCGCTCAGAACCTCCATCTCGCGGATGCCCACGCCCCAGCCGCCGGGGAAGCGCTCCACCCGTCCGCCCAACGCCTGCGCGATGACCTGATGCCCGAAGCAGATGCCGACAAGGGGGATTTGCTGCCCCGCGGCCTTCCGAATCCACTCCTGCAAAGATAAGATCCACGGCAGGTCGTCGTAGGCGGCGTTGTTGGACCCCGTGATGAGGTGAATTTCATCAGGAACGGGATGTTCCGGCAGTTCGCCGTCCAGCGTGCGAAACACCTTGAGGATGATGTTTGGGTTCACGGAATGGAACCGCTTTTCGAACAGATATTCGTGGCTCGGGATGCTCTCCGGCAGCAGTCCGGGGAACGTGTCGCAAAGCAGGATGTTGATGATGCGTTGATCCATAGGTTTGTTGATTTCAGGCGGCAAAAATACTTTTTTTCAACAAACTGCAACCTTTTGGATTTTTTGTGTTCTATGAATAGATAAAAGAATTAGTTTTGCAGCGTTGTTTGCTTATCTTGATGTTTAACGGACTTCGCACCAAGGTCGGCGACAGCGCAAAGAAATAAAAAACAGACCTCTTAAAGATATTACTTTTGCATCGTAATTAGTTCGTTTAAAACCTCAAGATGAATAAAATCCTTTTCGCAACAACATGTGCGTTACTGATAGTTTTAGCAGCCACCTCCCTGACGGCCCAAAACAGCTGGGACCGTTGGAAATACGACGACTACTTCCCGAATGATTATTTCTCGAAAGACCCTACTGATTACCGCCAGCATGTTCATGTCGGGGAGGTCATTTATTATATGCGCCTCGCCGATATCACGCCTTTGTTTGAAGAAAAACAGGGAGTGGAGGATACGTTGCTGCGGCTGAACTATATCCCGGAGTTTGCGCACCCTCTCTTTATCCAAGTGCGTCGTCATCATGGCCAAATCCGCTTGGAATGGCAAAAGGGGGCTGCTACCAGAGGTCATATTACATATTCCATGTACATGGAACCGAGTGATACGGGATACGTGGATGCGACAGAGAAACAATATTACGGAAATTCTTGGGAGAAAGGGATTTTGGACTCGGGCGGCAGAGAATTGACCCGGGAGGAGTGGGACAACATTCAGCAAATCCTGACGGACATTGATTTTGTTCATTACAAACACGTAAACGGATGTTGGGGGTTCCGCACCCCATTCCTTTTGGAGTATGCGGATCAGAAGAAAACCGTTGCACACTATACGGAGTGCCCGGACGAAGCGAAAGAGGACCGTCTGGCAAAACTGATGGTATCGCTCGTGGATCCACAATACGAGGATATGGTGGTATATTCTGTCAATAAGAAAAATGGAATTATCAAACCCCAGTATCCTGGCGGAGAGGCTGTTTGCAAGCAGTTTGTCGAGACACTTGTCCGCTATCCCGATGATGCCTTGCGTGATATGGAGGAATTCACCGCCAGTGTTGATGTGATTATTGAGAAAGATGGCTCTGTCGGCTACGTGCGGGATGTTTCCTGGCCGAAATCCCCGTATGGTTTTTCCGACGAATTGATTCGCGTGGTGAAAGCAATGCCGAAATGGGAACCCGCTATCCGCAAAGGAGATACGGTGAGATGTTACACCCATATCACCCACAAGTTCACCCTTCCTGAAAAGATACGCCCCAAATACGGGAATCCTATTCTGGAAACGCAGCGCGACAAAGTTGTGTGGGAGAGAATTGAGGAATGCCATCGCAAATTGCTGCTTGATTCGAGCGACAAAGGGGCGGTGGTACGTATGGGATGTACTTATTACATGGAATTTTTGCTGGAAAACACTCCTGTAACCGAACTCGATGCGACGGATTCGATGTTCTATCAAGGGGCTATGATTAGCGAAGATGATTGGTCTGCTTTCCATGACCGGACCCCGGTGGTCTCGCATCCCGGTGACAGCGCCCTGAAGTATTTTTATCAAGCTTTGCAATGGAATCCTGATACAAAAACCTTGATTAACCTATATCTGCCGATTCTGCAATTGGAATATAACCTGAAAAAAACGCATAACTCTTTGGCAGAGCTTCCCTACGACACCGTCGAGGGGGTTCATTTCCCCTATTCCTATTTCGTGAACAGACCCGAAAACGGCGTTTTCGACAACAGCACAGACTACTTGGGTGAAACCTCAAGTTCATTCTTTTGGGTGGACGCTTTTTCCAAGGATTTGACGAAAATGCAGGAACCGGTCCTCTATAACAACCAGTTGCAGGAAGATGAGACCATTTTCCGCTTCTCCTTCTTTCCCTCTTTTCACCCGCCTGTGGCGTTCCGTGTTGTGAAAAACAAGGGTGAGGTAACACTGTATTGGAAAATTCTTCTTACAAAATACGATCCGAATACTTGGAAAGAAATTTCCACAACCGTGAATACGGGGCATCGGAAAATGACCGCTGCGCAGTATGAGAAATTGTTGCAATATATGGAAGCGGTGCGTCTCGACGAACTCCCGCGCAGTAAGTATGTAATGATGCTTGACGGTGCGCAATGGGTGATGGAGCGGATGACCGACCAAGGATTCAAAGCCCACTTTACCAACGTTGCTGGGAATGACATCCAGCAGGTTTACAGCTTCTTAGCTAAACTCAGCGGTGAGAATTTGAAATATATTGAAGAGTATTATTGATTCTAAAACATTTCAAAAACGTCA
>CAMJPH010000120.1 GCA_946407715.1 uncultured Bacteroidales bacterium
TAGCCGAGTCCAAGGGCACAAACGTGGAGATGTCGAAAGGATCATCCATAACACCAATAAATAGGGTAGAAGGCACGTCATTATATGGATTGCGGTAGGAAAATGTCATTTTGAGGTGTGAGATTGGTACATTGTCCGCTAACCGTGGAAGAATGGAAATCTCCAATTGATTTTGGAAAGTGTGAAACCTCAGTATCCCGTTACTGCCGAGGTGTACCGCATGATCTCGTTCAACCCAACAGTGCGGAAGCGGTCCTACACTCGGCATGACATGATAATACCCTGGCTCTGGATTGTTGAAATTTTCCACGTATGGAAAAGAAGATAGGTCCTGACAGTTTGTCCATAAATCAACATGATTGGCATTGCTCTTGAGGCCGTTTCCACAATCCGCTTTGATCCAAATCCTGTAAAAGCGACCTTCGGAAAGCGAATCAAGATGAAGCGTGTCGGATGTGGTCAGCACCCACGCGTCATCCGAAACCGACGGACTGGTGGAATCTCCTTCCACAACCAGATAGAGCCACTGTGTTTCACTTCCACTGGCTGTCCACGTGATTTCGGCCGTGTGCTCAGTCACTGACGACAATGTGATGCCACTTACCGGAGGACAAGGGGATTGCGCCTCCAACTTCTTTGTCGGCAGAGACAATGTAGCCATTAAAACCAAGCACCATATTATACAAGACTTTTTCATAGAGAATCATTATTTAATATCTGTTTCTGACGGCAAAAATACAATCTTCTGCAACACTTTTATATCCCTCACACCCGAAAATATTTTCATTCACGCCTGAAATATGACAGACCATACACTTCAAAAGGATTTAAATCATATAATAAAATATTGATTATCAATATATTGAAAATATGGATTGTTTTGAATCCTTTGTGAGGGAATTAGACGGATTATATGTGAGGGAATTGGACGATTTTCAAGACCCTTGTGAATTATTTCATTATCTTTGCCGAATCAAAATATCGAAACATATATGAAACATCTGAACATCTTTCTCGCCATTTTGCTGAACGTCTTGTTCTGTGCCATAGTGCTCTACTTCTTTGCCAATTACTCCCAACTTCGTCCATACGCGGGAAGTGCTGTCAAAGAGGTGCTCGCAGGGCTGCTGCTGCTGGCTACCCTTTATGCCAACTATTTCCTGCTTTACCCTCTGATTCATAAAAAGCATCCCGTTGTCTATTGGGTGGTGGTGGTTTTCGTTTGCTTTATGGCTGGACTGATTGAGATGGCTATCGCCTGGCCGTTTTTTAAACGTTGTAATGCTGCTGCTGTGGAGTTATTCGGCTCTTTTAGGTTGTTTTTACATCACTTAATAATCGTTACTGCACGTGACTTGGCCTTCACCTTCTTCCCGTTTATGTTCCGGGAGCGGCAGGAACAGCGAAAGGCTCTGGAGGCGGAAGTGCAAGTGGTCTATCGCGACACTCAGATGGTGGATGTCGTTGACCACGAGAGCAACCTCTTAATGATTCCCAAAGACGACATCTACTATTGTGTTCAGGAGGGGAACTTCACCCGCATCTATACGGTGGATGACCGTTGGTTTACGCGGCTCGGCTCTATGAAACATCTTGTGCAACTGTTTGGGAAAGAAGATTTTGTCCGCATTTCGCCCAGCGTTTTGATTCCGTATCAGTACATCTGGTCGTGCAACGGCAGCGAGGTGTTCCTTAAAAAGATGCCATGGACGAAGGAACCGATTTCTTTCATTCTGGATCCCATAAAAGACGAGCCAGTCGCAGAATGGATTATAGGATACCTTCGTGAAAGCAACGCCGAAAGACAGGTCAAAAACAACCCAAAATCGCAAAAAAGGTCCAAACCGAAGCGCAAACCCGCCGTCCCCCCGCAGGAAAAAATCGACGCTGTCCTTTCCTGCATCCAGGCGAATCCCGACTGCAACGCGACGGACATCACCGCCAAAACAGCCTTTTCATTGAGCACTGTCGAACGCTGCATCGCCGAGCTTCGCAAACAGCAGCTCATCCAACACGTCGGCAACAAGCGCAGTGGCGGTTACCGAGCGACACCCCCATCCGCAGCGAACACCGAGACAGAAACGGATACAGACAGACAGTAGAATGCTGTTTCCCGCCTTGTCAAAGGATACAAAAACGGAGTCACCACACGATGACTCCGTTTCTTTTTTCGGAAATAACGCGCTTATTTCTTGAAATAGCGGTTGAAAAGACCCTCGAAACCCTGTCCGTGACGGGCCTCGTCTTTGGCCATCTCGTGAACCGTGTCGTGGATGGCATCCCAGTTCATCTCCTTGGCTCGTTTGGCGATGCGCATTTTGTCCGCACAAGCGCCGCTTTCGGCCATCATACGCTTTTCAAGGTTGGTCTTGGTATCCCAGACCACCTCGCCCAATAACTCGGCGAATTTGGCGCAATGCTCGGCTTCCTCGAAGGCATAGCGTTTGAACGCCTCAGCCACTTCGGGATAACCCTCGCGGTCGGCCTGACGGCTCATGGCCAAATACATGCCCACTTCCGTGGCTTCGCCCATGAAATGCGCGTTGAGGTCTTTGATCATCTCCTCGTCGCTGTCCTTGGCCACGCCCAAAACGTGCTCGGTGACAAATGACAGAGCACCATCCTCAACCAGCTCTTTGAACTTGGAAGCGGGCTGCTTGCACTGCGGACATCTCTCCGGAGGGGTATCACCTTCGTGTACATAACCACACACGGTACATACGAATTTTTTCTTCATAATGGTTTGATTTGTTGTTGATTAAAAAATGGGTTAGAAATTTTCGGCTTTGATTTGGAAATAGGATTGCGGATGGTCGCAAACCGGGCAGATTTCAGGGGCTTTTTTGCCGATGACGATGTGGCCACAGTTGGAGCATTGCCAAACCATATCGTTGTCGCGGGAGAAAACAAGACCGCCCTCAATGTTGGCGAGCAGTTTTTTGTAACGCTCCTCGTGATGTCTCTCGATCTCACCAACCATCTTGAACAGTGCGGCAATGTGGTCGAAACCTTCTTCCTTGGCAGTTTTAGCGAAACCGGCATACATATCGGTCCACTCGTAGTTTTCACCCGCCGCAGCGTCTTTCAGATTGGTCACCGTGTCGGGCACTTTGCCGTCGTGCAAAAGTTTGAACCAGATTTTGGCGTGCTCCTTCTCATTGGCAGCCGTCTCCTCGAAAATGGCGGCAATTTGGTTGTAGCCATCCTTTTTTGCTTTGGAAGCGTAATAGGAATATTTGTTTCTAGCCTGCGACTCGCCGGCGAAAGCGGTCTGCAGATTCTTTTCGGTTTGGGATCCTTTTAATTCCATAATGTATTCTTTTGACTGTTGTTGGTAAAATAATCTCATCCAAGAAACGGATTGCAAAATTACGCATTTTTCAATTCACGCGACCGAAATACACAAAAT
>CAMJPH010000121.1 GCA_946407715.1 uncultured Bacteroidales bacterium
TTTACGCCTGCAACACCTACCAGTTCAACGACTACTCGCGCTACGCCTTCACGTATTTCTCCGAGGAGGACAAACGCCGTTACCGCGACGAGCACTTCGCCACCGACCTGCAAAACGCTTACGAGTTGGGACAGCGCTTGGTTGCCTTGGCAAAAAAGGAAAAGTAGCAAGCCATAGGATGCACATAGTCGCGCCGATTGCCGCAGGAAAAAGCCTGCGTCAGTCTGCGAATTCTGCGGGAGAACCAATAAAAATGTATTTTTGCAGACTCTTATCAAATAAATTTCTGAACCTTAAAAAATGAAAGAAAAGACTGCATTCATCACGGGCGCCAACAAAGGAATCGGATTTGGCATAGCGAAACATCTCGGCCTGAGCGGCTGGAGAATCATCATCGGGGCGCGAAATCAGGAACGTGCGGAGAAGGCCATCCGCGAGCTCACCGCCTTGGGCATCGACGTGCCCGGATGGGTATGCGTGGAACTGGCCGACCTTGCGAGCGTGGAAAACGCCGCCCGCGAGCTGAACGACAAATACCCTGAACTTGCGCTGTTGGTGAACAACGCCGGCATCCCGGGCGACATGGGCGTGGACAGCCTCCATACGGAACTCAGCGACATTCGGGAGACCCTCGACGTGAACTTCGTCGGCACTTTCGCGCTCACCAAGCTGCTGATGCCTCTGCTTGCGAAGAACCACGGCCGGATTGTCAATGTCACCGTGCCGTCGGAAATCAGTCCCTACTGGCATCCGTTAGCCTACGTGACGAGCAAGGCCGCCCAAAACGCCATGATGGGCGTGATGGCCATCGAGTTCCAGCAGCACAACACCCCGTTGGAGATTTTCTCGGTGCACCCGGGTCCCACCACCACCGACCTCAACGGCAACATGAGTCTCCCCGGCTTCCACGACATTGACACGGTAGGTGAGAAGATGGCCGAGCTCATCAACGACGGTCAGAGCCACCAGGGCGAATTCGTGGAACTGTACCCGATTGTGAAAGAGGATTAACCGAGTGGCTTTCCCGCAGAACTCGCTGATTTTCGCAGAAAAAAGATCTGCATCAGTCTGCGAGATCTGCGGGAGAAAGGAATATCGCCCGTCGGAAAAAAGTTGCAGTATGCATTCCGACAGATTGGAAAAAAGTTGTATTTTTGCAGTCTGAATCCTGGAAAAAAGTTGCATTATGCTGCGTAGAAAAATTGACAAAGTATTTGATAATTGGGTAGTTAACAACAAAAAGAAAGCACTTTTTGTGGAGGGTGCCAGACAGGTGGGAAAAACCACTTCCATTAGGGAACTTGCCCGCCGGCATTACAAGCATTTCATTGAAATCAATTTCATCAAAGCCCCGTCCGTGAAAAAGGCTTTTGGCGGTGATCTGGATGCCAACACCATTATTCTTAACCTTTCAGCGATGGGATTAGGCCCTTTTGTCCCGGGTGAGACCTTGATTTTTTTCGATGAGATTCAAGAGTGCCCCAACGCTCGGGCTGCTATCAAATTTCTCGTGGAGGATGGTGCATTCGACTATGTGGAATCGGGTTCCCTGCTTGGGATTCACTATAAAGGAGAGGAAGACTCTGAGGATGAGGTTGAGGAAATCCCTTCCATACCCGTTGGATCAGAAGAAACCGTGGAGATGTATCCTTTTGATTTCGAGGAGTTTCTCTGGGCGGCAGGTATTGCCGAGGATGTCATTGACATATTGAAGAATGCTTTCTCCACGAACAAGACCGTCCCAGAGTTTGTCCACGACCAGATCATGCGCCGATACGCACAATATATGGCTGTGGGGGGATTACCAGAAGTAGTCGCTGGTTTTATGGAAAACCGTGATTTCTCCGTAGTCCTTAACATGCAGAATAATCTTTTGGCTGGTTATAGAAGAGACATTTCCAAATATGCAGGTAAAGACAAAGTGTTGGTGAAGCGGGTGTTTGACTCTATCCCGGCTCAATTGGCAAAACCGGACAAGCGTTTTGTACTGGCGGATCTGGAACACGGGGCAAGCCGCCGCAAGTATGCCGATCCCACGCAGTGGTTGATAGATGCCGGAATGGCTTATTATGCCATACAAACCAATGCCTTGTCACTTCCGCTGTCTAACGTGGAGAACCGCCGACTTTACAAATTGTATCTGTTGGATAATGGGCTTTTATGCAATATGAGCCTGCCACGGCAACATTTTGCTATTTTGAACGGTGACCTCGACTTGAATGAAGGTGCTATGACAGAAAACTTTGTGGCCGCTGAATTAGTGAAAAAAGGTTATCCGTTGCATTATTTTGACAAAAAAAGCAAACACGAACTTGATTTTGTTTTGCCCGCAGAGGAGGGCATTCAGATCGTGGAGGTGAAATCCGGAAGCAATTTCCGTCATCACGCATCCCTGGATTACGCTTTGGCGCATTCACATTCTATAATATCCGAGGCCACAGTGCTTTGCAACTCCAATGTGATGCTGGCTAATGGTATTCGCTACTTGCCGCTATATATGGCTATGTTTCTATGAGTATTACTTCAATTTGAAATTATAAGATGTGGGAATCCGCGAAATCTATGAGAAAAAACAAAACATAAAGGATATGACCACAAAACTCTTTTTCCAAGCCCTGACAAAATTCTTCGCCGGATTAGTGCTGGTGGGGGTGTTGCTGTTTTTGCCGGCGGGCACCTTCGCCTACTGGCAGGGATGGCTTTTCATCGCGCTGCTGTTCGGGCCGATGTTCATTGCGGGCGTGGTGCTGTTGCTCCGCCAGCCCGAACTGTTGCGTAAACGGTTGGATGCCAAAGAGAAAGAAGGGGAACAGAAGTGGGTGGTCGCGTTAAGCGGTCTGATGTTCCTCGCAATGTTCGTGGTGGCCGGCCTCAACTACCGTTTCCAATGGTGCTTGCTGCCGGATTGGGCGGTGTATGTCGCCTCCGTAGTATTCCTGATCGGCTACGCACTCTACGTCGAGGTGCTGCGCGAGAACGTCTGGCTGTCGCGCACCATCGAGGTGCAGGAGCATCAGAAAGTAGTGGACACGGGGCTGTACGGCATTGTGCGGCATCCGATGTACGCCGCCACGCTGGTCCTCTTCCTCGCTATGCCTTTGGTACTGGCTTCCCCGTGGTCGTTTTTGATTATGCTGCTCTACATCCCCATCATCGTCAAGCGCATCCGCAACGAGGAGACCGTCTTGGAGCAGGGACTTGAAGGGTACACGGAGTATAAACAGAAAGTTCGCTACAAAGTGATTCCGCTTGTGTGGTAGAGTGAATGAATTTTTTTGTATTTTTGCAGCCGAAAGTTAGGAAAAGTGTAGCGGTAATACACAAAA
>CAMJPH010000122.1 GCA_946407715.1 uncultured Bacteroidales bacterium
GACGAGTGATGAAGCCAGGAAATACGCAAAAGTAAAATTAAACTATATTCCATCTAAAATAAAATCATTATGATCACCGACCACCTTACTAACACCGTTTTCCTCTCCGACTGGCTTTCGAAGGAGTGCCCTGAACTATATCAGAGTCTTACGAAGGCACTTCGGGACAATACCGTGGATTGTCGGATTTTGAGCAACACCAACGACATCTGGTGTCGCGACTACATGCCCATACAAACGGATGAAAAGCGTTTTGTGTCTTACAAATACTATCCCGACTATCTGGTGAAAGAACATAAAGAGCACTATATCACAGATGTTAAGGATGTGGGGAACGTGGATTTCCTGCATCAGGCAGAAGTGGTGTCTTTGGACTTGGTGCTCGACGGCGGCAACGTGGTGAAATGCGGCAACAAGATGGTGATGACGGAGAAAGTGTTTGTGGAAAACAAAGAGAAGTCGCGCAACGAGGTACAACGGCTTCTGGAAGAGGCTTTCCAATGCGAAATCGTTTTCCTTCCGTGGGACGAGGAAGAGATATACGGGCACAGCGACGGCATCATCCATTACTTGGGGGACAACCGCGTGCTGATGACCAACTACAACGATTTCGACAAAACTTTCGCACAGGATTTCCTGCGGATCTTGGAAAAGCATTTCGATGTTAAAACGCTGAAATACAACGTAGAGAAAAAAGACAAAAACAGTTGGGCATACATCAACTATTTGCAGGTTGGCAATCTGGTGCTCGTCCCGCAGCTGGGAATCCCTGAGGATGAACAAGCATTGCAACAGATTGATGAGGCGTTGCCGATGTGCAAAGTCGTTGGCGTACCGGCATTGGAAGCCGTACGCAATGGCGGCGCACTGAATTGCATTTCGTGGAATATTAAAGTTCAGGATTGTGAAATACAGCAAACTTCATTCACGAAAATCACCTTGTACGCGTAATTGCTGTTTTGTTCTATCATCATAATCATTTTCCCGTGATTGTTTCTCCAAATGGATTTCCTTGATGCTCCTTATAGTTCCTCACCGCCACCTCCTTGCTCGCGTTCGCGTAGCAGTACTCGCACAAGTGCGGGCAGGTGTTGTATTCGCCGATGTCCTTGCTTAGGATGCAGCCGCAGAACTGGCGCTGGCCTTTGTCGCGGTTGTCCCTCTTTTTGAGGGCGTATTGCGTTTCGCTCAACCTGATGGCGTTGGCGGGGACCGGCTCCGTGTCAAACAAGGAGTTTTCCACCGTCTTTATCTCCACGCCGAGGAAGTCCATCAAAGCCTTGTCGTGGTGCGCAAAACGAATCATCAGCTCGTCATCCACGCAGCGGTTGTGCTGTATGCCGTATCGTTCTATATCAATCTTCTCGCCGCAGGTGGCCAACTGGCAATGCCATTTCCGGTTGAGTTCCGAAAAACTTCGGGCGAACTCCTCCATCTGTGGCTCCGTCCACTCCTGATAGTTTATGCGACTCTTCTCCAGATTGGATTTCACCTTCTTGTATGTAGCGATGTCGGCGTAACTGAAAACGAGTTTCTCCGTGTAGCCCTGCAGTCGTTCACCGATATTTTCCACTTTCCGGAGCAAGTCGTCCAAATCGATTTGGTCGGTCAGAATCATAGGGTCGAAACGCCAGATCACCCGGCCTTTGCCTAACTTGTCAACCAGCCTCTTGAAAGTGTCAATCCGTTCCTCCAATGGCGGAACGCCTTTCTCCAAACCCTCTTTCTCGTAATCGTTCAGCGTGTATTGGAGATAACAGCCGATGTCCCTGTCTTTCAGCTCGTCGAGGTGCTCCAGCAACGGCTTCGGGTTCTTCGACCAAAACACGATAAATCGGGTGTTCTTATAGGATACGTAACTCTTGGTGCCGTTAAACGGATTGGTCCAGGCGGAATAGCCGACCTTCAGCCGATGGAAGAACCAGTCGGCATAGAACGCGGGGATGTCGGTGCTTCGGCTGGCAGAGACAATTTCCGGCACCTGCATCCAGATCCGTTCACCATTTTCCTTGGGTAACAATTCTTTATTCCATGAGGCCATTATCGCGAATCTTCAGTAAGTATTCCGACAAGTAAGGTACTGCAAACACCAACTCGCCCCGCCTTGGAGCTTCAATAACACCCGCCTCAATGAGACGTTTACGATAAGGCTGGATGGCCGGACCTTTTTTACCTAACGTGGCTTGTAAATCGGCAGTGGTTACTGTCCCTCCGCACTTCGCGAGGGCTTTCAAAAAGATCTTATCATTGTCGGACAAGGGAGCCATTATGGGCTTGAACACATTGTCTTCCATATCCCCCAAGGCAGCCTTCTCCGCCTTGTCCATAATGGCATCGGTCACCGTGCCTTTCTCTGGCGTGTATTGAATCACATAGTACCCGATTAGTTGCATAAGATATGGGAAACCGCGTGTCGATAATGCCGCACGGTCAAGGATTTCGTCCGCCACATTGATTCCAACCGACTTGAAAGAACGTTCATAGTATGCTCTGATGAGATTAATGGATATTGTTCCCAACTCCACTTTGGTCGCACGGTTCAAGAAAGTAAGTACGCTGTCGTTCAAGACGCTGGAAACCGCATGGGGCAATCCCGCCATCGCTATTGCTATGTTTTTTCGGTCGCCCACGAGTTCCTGATAGGCAGCGGCAACTTCGCGCATAGCAGCCGAGGTTCGTACTTCGTCAACGAGAATCAACGCACCTTTGTTTTTTTCAGCAAGTTTATCACATAGGAGCGACATCTTTGAGCGAAAACCATACTGCCGCTCCGCCGCCTCGGTAAAAGTAAGTCCGAACGAGAATCCAAGCACTCCGGCTGTCACGCCCGACACCTTTCGCCTATCATCATTGAAATATTGGGAACCATTAAGTTGGAATTGCTCAACAATGGCTTTCGGCATCCCTTCGTGTGCCGTCACGCGGGCTACCACATATCCTGCTTTGGAAGCACGGTCACTAAGTTCAAGCAGTAGGGCTGTTTTACCCATACCACGTTGCCCGAGAAATAGAGTGCAGCGGTTGCGCGACCCGATAGGCTCTGTCAAACCTTCCATAAACTGCTCAATTATGCCGTCTCGACCTATAAGTTGCTCTGGTCTGTTGCCAAACGTCGGCTGAAACAGGTGGTGACTATTGTCTTGTTTGCTCATCTTTATCCTCCTTTACTTTCCTTTATTCTCTTTTATTCTTCTTTATTCTCTTTTATTCTTTTCCGAGCGCAAAGGTACAAAATTTCCTTTACATCTGGAACGTGATATGGGAAATATTCACGGCAACCGCACCAAATTTTTCTTCTGTCGTTGCGATGCGTCGGTTTTG
>CAMJPH010000123.1 GCA_946407715.1 uncultured Bacteroidales bacterium
GACCATCCTATATCAGAAGAAGAGCTTGAGGAACTGGAGCGTTTGGTGGAGGAAGCGAAACGAAAAAGCTATTAGCTGTTGGCTATTGGCATTGACAAAAAGCTAAAACTCAGGTTGCGAAATATGATTAAGCTAATTGATTTCGGAATTATAGTGTTGTCGAGCGGTTTTTTGCTGCTCTGTTATATGCTGTTTCTGCGTAAAGAGAAGTATCATCAGCTTAACCGTTTCTATTTGCTGTTTTCTTTGGTGTTTTCTTCGTTGCTTCCTTTTATAAAGTTCACTGTTTCTGTACAACACCTAATACCGAATACTCAATCCTTTCTGACAACGGTTACGGAAGCTCCAGCCATTCCTTTTGGGATGATATTGTATGTGGCAGGGGCTGCGCTTTTCTTTATCTTGTTCTTTTTGAGATTGTTTAAGGTCTTTAGGCAGATCATTGGAAAGCATTACATTGAAATGAATGGTTTGAAAGTTATTGATAATCCTGAACAGAAAGTGCCCTTTTCCTTTTTCCATTATGTTGTGGTAGATTCTACCACATTTGAACTCGATGAGCTGGATTTGGTGCTGCGTCACGAGGCGGCTCACGCCCAACAGTGGCACACGTTGGATATTCTTTTTGTTGAACTTCTCGGAGTGATTTGCTGGTTCAACCCTTTCGTGTGGGCGTATAAGTCCGCGCTCAAGTCTCAGCATGAGTATGCGGCCGACGCGGCTGTCATCCATTCGAATGTTCCCCGAAATGACTATTTCGATCTGATTTTGAAACAGATTCGCCATCAAAACCGTCTGGCTCCCGTCCATTCGTTCAGCGCCACCGCTGTCAAAAGTCGCATTCGCATGATGATGGCAACTGTTCACGGTCGCCACCGTTGGATGCGTTATCTTTCCGTGATTCCGATGTCGGCATTGCTTGTTGCGGGCAATTCGCTGCTCGCCTCCTCTAAAAACGTTCCTTCGTTTATGGAAAATGTGGTGGTTCCCGCTGCGGTTTCGCAGTCGCTTTCCGAATATTCTGATAAAGCGGAGACTATTCCAACGGAAACCGTCAAGGTAAAGAGAGTTGTCCGTCAAGCAAAATCCCTGCAGAAGCGGGAGGAAAATATTTCCCAATTGGAAGCGCTGGAGTCCCAGTCCTGGCTCTCCACTCAATATGGCGATCCCGTGGAGTTCTATGACGAAGCACCCGACACAAAGCAGGAGGAGCATTACAATGTAATTGTGACGGGCGATGCGCCGCAAATCTATCAGGTCAGCGTTTCCGAAACACCATAATCTTTCCGTAATTTTCCATAGTATCGAATTTCCCCAAAGTCTTACGTCTTACGTCTCACGTCCTATATTATAACGAAAAAATCATTATATAACGAAAGTATCATTAAAACCCAAAGTAATGAAAAAGATTACAAACATTCTGGTTATCACAATTTTGTGCTTGGTTGTTCAGGCACAGGAACCCGTTCTTTCACCGAGGTTGAAAGAGTATTACCGTATCAAGATGGAGATGAACAATCTTTACAGTGAGTTCAGTTGGGCAGGAAATCGGACGAAGGACACGGTAGCCATGCGGGAGATTCTTGCCCGTTACGAGGAGAACAGGCAGCGGTTGCAGCAATTTCCCGAGTATTTCCGCCCTTCCTGGGATGCGCGCAACTATGCTGATATGCTCGCTGTATTCGGCCGTTATGCGGAAGCGGTCGCCTTTTACGATACGGCGTTCTACCATCGCCAAATGGAGGCTTACGACTTCAACCTTCCTTACCGTCGGGCCTATTTTGCAGGCGACACGCTGCTACACCAGCGCAAGCTGGCCGAATACCAGCAAGCGGAGTGCGGTCTGTATTCATACAACGAGTGGCAGGTGCGCAGAAAGCTGTGGGAACTGCAGCAGATGGACCAGATGGCCATCAAGCTGTCGGATATGCCAGGACTTGACCACGAGTTTGAGGTCCGGATGCTGGTTTTCAAGGATTCCATACTGAAAGCCTCCATCGCGCAGCTTCGAGCGGACTATCCGGAAATAGAGGACGTGCTTTCCTTGGACTTTTTCGCCAAATTTCTCTTGGGCCGCCACCTCTATTCGGCCGACCCGGATTACTGGTTCGAGGTGGAATATCCGCGTTCACGCAAGCTTTTGGAGAGCGGACAGGGCAGTCCGGAATCGTACGCGCACACCTACGACTTCTACCTGGTGCGCACCGGCAAGGGGAAGAGCTATTATGGCCAATATGGTTGTTCGGACGACTTGACTCCTGCGGACACGGCGGAGATCAATCGTCACCGCGCCGACATCGGGCTGGAACCCCTTGAGGCGGAAAGGCGGGATAAGAATGTGATTTATATCACGTATTGACAGGATGTCAATTTTCAGATTATCAATGATTTATCGGAAATGAAAGTCTGCGGTAACCTGTTTCTTTTACAGGTTACCGCTAGCTTTTGATGAATATACTTTTCCGGAACGGATTGAACCGCTCTTTCATAATGACAGCGATAATCAGCTCCTCGACGGACGCGACAAGGTAGATGAGCCAATAGGTGCCGATAAGGCCCATATCTATTGAATATTGAAACCAATTCTCGAATGAGGTGGAGTTGTTGATCCGGAATGCTTGTATTGCTAATGTTTTAAGAGGAATGTAAAACAGTAAGGAGCAACCGGCTATTTTGTTCAGCACGGTATGTATTCCAGTGAATTTTCCCCAACGTGTTTCACAGATGGCTCGCGTAATAAACCGGATGAGCAATATGAAAGCAAAAGCCACTCCACCTTCCCACCAAGTTTCCCCAAGCACCATCTGTGACAAATAATGGTCTTTCACTAAACTGCATACAACAAGGTACCCGATAATTCCCGTTGCAAACAACCAGTTCGCTATATTGTTTTCTTTGATATCGTTGTCGTCAACTATTTTCCATTTTGTTCGCAAAAAGTCTCCGCAAAGGATGCTCAAACAGCCCAACGTGTATAATGTCACGGCGGCAACACCCCATTTTGACAGATAAACTGAAGGATCCTTGGGCGTCAGTAATGCGGAAAGCGGCAACAGAACCACTAAAGCCATACGGAAACGGTTCAGCCAATGGGTTGTTTGAGAAGCTGTGATCTCGTTCATTATCTATGAATTTGCGGCAAAGATACTATAATTTCATTTCCCGAAAACCCTCTTGAAAAACGCCACTGTGCTCGCCACCACCTCTTTCCGGTGGCGCGTGATGGTGTGGTTCTCGCCCTCCACCACCTGCAGGGTCGCGTGGTTGCCGTACGCCTCCAGGA
>CAMJPH010000124.1 GCA_946407715.1 uncultured Bacteroidales bacterium
TCAGCATTCAACATTCTTCATTCTACATTGGCCTTACACCTTCTCCGCCAAAGAACGCGACTCCGAAACCGGCCTAAGCTACTTCGGCTCACGGTATTACAGTTCCGACTTGAGTGTGTGGCTGAGTGTGGACCCGATGGCTTCGAAATATCCGTCGCTGAGTCCGTATGTTTATTGCGCGGATAACCCGGTGAGGTTGGTGGATCCGAACGGGGAGGAGATAGGGGAATATAGGGATTGGAATGGTAATTTATTGGGGACCGATGGAAATGATGATCTTAACGTTTTTTTTGTTTCAGATGAGGAAAGTATCAATACAATAAGAAACAATGACGTTTCAGGTAAAACAACCAATCGTTCCGATGTAAAAGTTGATTGGGAAACAAACAAAATAGTGACACAAACAATTTTATCCGTATATGATATGACCCTGAACAATGGCGGAAATCGTGAAGAAGCCGCTACTTTTCCTGGAGAATGTAGGCTGCCTAAATTTTATCCAACAGGGGGTGATAATGGAGAAATTGAAATAGATTCTAAAGGATATATGTCCATACACTCCCATAAACTGAATTATTTCGATTGTCCTGATGGTACAGGAACTTGTGTCCAGACACCATACAATTTGTCTGATAAAGACAAAGCCGTTTTCCCAAATTACAACTATAACGTTGTTGTCGGAAACAGTTATCAATCGGTGCCAAATTTCAGTACAGGAACTGTGTATGAAAAGAGATTTGGAACCGCCGTGATTTACGATTCGGGAAAGAATAAAGTTGGGGAAATAAGTATAAATAATTTGAGAAAAATCAAATATTTCTAGTTTTTGACGTGAAAAAGTTAAGTTTGTTTGTTTTTGTGGTTATGTTTGCCAATATGGTTTTGGCACAGAAGATAGTTCCCGCAATATTTGTCGTTGATGGAATGCTTCCTGAATCTATAGGTTTCACGTGTGTTACTAGTTCTGGCGATACACTGTCTTTCTCCTATTTCAGAAGTCATTTTCAAATAGAAAGTCTAACCTATCAGAAATTGCAAAACCTCCCTGATACGGCAGCTTTAAATATCACAATGATTTACACCGAATGGTATGAAGGACCACCCCACAAGAAGACGTATGAATTTAAATGTGATATGTGGAAAGAAGTTCTATTGAGTGGGAACGTTCTCATAAGTGTTACCACATTTGACAGAAAGAAGACCATATACTATGTTGATTATTCAGGAGGCCTTTGGGTGAAAAAATATGAATATGACAAACGTTTCGGCAACCGCAAGAAGGCATTCCAAAGAGTTCATGCCATATATCCCAAACGTTATACGAGTAAGAAAAATGTAATTATCTATAGCCGATGAAAAGTAAAGCGCTATACTATTTGTCGTTATTTTTGTACTTATTGCCCCCTCAAATATTCACCAATGGTCCGTCGCCAACCATATTCCCTGCCGCTTTCGCCAATTCCCGCAGACCCTCTCCGCGGAGATCCGTGTGATTCGCGCGATCCGCGGAAACCCATGAATCCCCTCGCGGGGGATTCGGGCTACGCATCGGACCATCTACGGCTACAGAGAGGCATCCCCTCACGGGGAAAGCCTGCCGTTCCGAATCTGGAAAAAACGGAGCATGTCCGTTCACCCGTCAAAACCACAACCTCTTGAAAGCCAGCCGCCGGCATCAAAAAAAACGGAGCAAATCCGTTCACTTCCGACTCGTTTTCCTACCTTTGCGTCAGAGAATCGACCTGAAGGTCTCCCCGAACTGCTGCATATACCTTGGCCGTGACCAGCACTATTACAGCGTCCCCTTCAGACTTGTCGGCCGGCAGGTGCATGTGGAATACACGCGCACGCTGGTGAAAGTGTACTCGGAGGGCGAACTGGTGGCCACGCACGGGCGGGACAGCACCCCGGAGAAATACACCGTCGTGAACGAACATCTTGCCAGCCACTCGCTCGAATACAGGAACCTGAGTCCTGACAGGTACGTGGAGCGCGGCGGGCGGGTGCTGCCAGAACTCGGCGAACTGTTCAAGCAGATGTTCATGACATCAAGGATGCCACCGGAGATGCACTACAAGACCTGCGACGGCCTGCTGGCCCTGCAGCGGCACACTGACCCTGACCTCTTCAGAGCGGCCTGCCTGACGGCAGTCCGGTTCGGCAAGTACAACTACCACTTCGTGCTCCAACTCGTCAAGAGCCGGTGCGAGGGGCTGCGCCAGCAGGATCCGCAGTGCCCTCCAGACCACGCCAACATACGGGGTCCGGAGCAGTTCTCCTGACAGACAATCAATCAACTTTTTTATTATTCATCCACCCAAAAAAGTAACATTATGGGCGAAATCTCAACCAACCTCAGAAGCCTGAAGATGCCCGGGATGGCACACTTCTGGCAAACCCTACAGGAAACCCGCCGCCACGACGAGCTCTCCCTGAAGGACGGCCTGCAGATGATGATACAGGCCGAGCTTGACAACCGCACGATGAGCCGCAATGCGAGGCTCCTGAAGAGGGCCCGCTTCCGCTACCAGGCCTCCGTCGACCAGCTCATCTTCGACCCCGCCTGCGGTCCGGACCGCCAGACGGTGCTCAACCTGGCCACCTGCGACTACATCCGGCACGGCGTCGCGGTCATCATCACCGGTGCCGCCGGCACCGGCAAGAGCTAGCTCGCATACGCCCTCGGGCACCAGGCCTGCATGGACGGCCTGAAGGTGGCCTACTTCAACCTCTACCGGCTCTTCGAGGAGATAACCCTGGCGCGGGTGTCGAGCGGCCTGCACCGCTTCTTCGACAGGCTGGCGCAAACCGACCTGCTCATACTCGACGACTTCGGCATGAAGGTCCTCGACAGCCAGCAATTACTTGACTTTATGGAGATTATCGAGGACCGGCACGGAAGGAAAGCCACTGTCATAGTCTCGCAACTCCCGGTCTCGGACTGGCACGACATCCTCCAGAAAAACACCACCGCTGCCGACGCGATACTCGACAGGCTCGTGCACACGGCGGTGCGTGTCGAGCTCAAGGGTAACAGCATGCGGAGGAAAAAAACGGGCAAAGAAAACGCGGACAAGGAAAAATGATTATTTTTGCAGTGCCATTAGGATAAGCGAGTCAGAAAAAGTGAACGGATATCCCCGTTTTGGGTGGGTGGATATCGGCCGTTTTTTGCACTTGTTTTGAAACTGCGTATTCCGGCGATACCCGTTCACCAATTCCGATGATATCCGTTCACTCG
>CAMJPH010000125.1 GCA_946407715.1 uncultured Bacteroidales bacterium
GCCGACCTGCCCTCGTTCAGCAAGTTCTTCTCGCGCCTGAAGGGAATCTCGCCAAGGGAGTACCGGGAGAGGAAGTCGTAGTGAATCCCATGGCGCATATCGGAACATAGATGTTCTCGTACTTTCCTGTACAACGTGTCGTTATTCGGGTTGCTGATTTGTGTTTCCTCTCCATTTCTTCAAAAAAAAGAAATGGAGGCTTTAGGGCAATTTCACTATTAATTGTTATAAAACACCTTGAGATTCACCTCAAATAAGGATATTTTGGGATGCGGGAAGGCGTTATTTTTGCTGTTGGAAAAAGGATCCTGTTTATTTATTTGAAATCAAACAATTAAAAATTAGACATTATGAAAAAAAATGTTTCAAAAATCGCCCTTTTGTGGGTGATTGTCATGGTGGGCTTTATGGCTCACACCGTTGCTGAACTCCTCCCCGCTTTCTGGGGTGCCAACATCGCCATTGACGGTAGTACCGGCGAAGCCCCGACAGGTATGCTTATATTAATGACTGCGGTCTCTTTCTTTATCCCCATGTGTGGTCTGTTTTGCATGCAGTACCACAAAAGTAAGGCCATGCGTGTCGTCAATCTTGTCTTGGCCGTGGTGATGATGCTTTTCAACGTCATCCACGCCGGTGAACTGTTCACGGAGTTCAGTCCCGTACAACTGCTCATTCATCCCGTGATGGCCGTCATAGGCGTGTATCTATTTGTGTTCTCGATACAAGTTCTGAAACAGGAACCGAATACTCAGCCTGACTATGCAGCCTAATTACAAGAATTGGATGCCCACAGGAATGGTGCTCCTTGCCCTCATCGGTTCAGTGGCCTGCTTGATTCTCTTTTTCGTTTTCAATAGGATTGAGATGCCGTCGGTTGGCACATTGAAAGCCGTTTTGAAAATCGTCTTCCTCGTCCTTTGCATTGCGTTGGCTTTGGTTTCCATTTGGTTATGGCTGTTGCACAGGGCTTTCTCCTATAACGGCACGCGGCAGATGTCGAAACAAATCATCGAGGGCGTTTCCGCATACGTCACCATACCTGAACACGGAAAGGGGCTTGACGTGGGATGTGGCAGCGGTGCCCTGACCATTGCCGTGGCCAAACGCAACCCCAAAACCCTGATGGTCGGTATTGACCGTTGGGGAGGTGAATACGCCTCCTACAGTCGGGCTCTCTGCGAAAAAAACGCAGCTGCGGAAGGTGTAGGCAACACTATTTTCATCAAAGGCAACGCCTTGAAGCTGGATTTTGACAACGGCACCTTTGATGCTGTGTGCAGCAACTATGTCTATCACAACATTCCCAGCCGCAATCGGCAAGCCATTCTTCTGGAAACACTTCGCGTGCTGAAAAAGGGAGGCACGTTTGCCATTCATGACATATTTGCCCGCGCTTTATACGGCGATATGAATGCTTTCATGCAAAAATTGAAGGATATGGGCTATGAAAAAGTGGAAATGATTGACACCACAAACGGGATGTTCATGACCCCATGGGAGGCAACTTGGATGTTATGCAGAGGCTCGGCGATACTTACCGGTAAGAAATAGAAATTGGGTAAAAGTCAAGAGCTGTTTAGAACTTGAAAACAGGATGACTCTCAACCGTGTCCGTGACATCGGACCCCTCAACTTTTCTGATACTGTTGACAAAGAATATGACTGCCGGAAGGAAGGCAATCTCGTAGGCAGTTTTCAAGACGGATTGGTCAGTTGCTTGGCATCAAAGATGTTGGAAGCAATGAACATCACGGAAAGAGCTGGCACTGTTGTAAGAAACCGACGCTCACATAAGGCAACGCAGCTCTTTTATTCCGTGCTGGAGTTTTAGCGATTCATCAGTCTGCTCTCACCCCATTTGTACTGCGGGTAAGCTTTCTTTAGGTCGCCGGCAGAGCCCTCTACCCCACTGCCGCCGCTGGTGGCGAACACGTTGAGCACCTTGCCGCTGAGGTCGTGGGCCTCGATGAAGGTGTTGACGATGGTGGGGGCGGTGTACCACCACACGGGGAAACCGATCCACACCGTGTCGTAGTCGGCGATGTTCTCGCATTTGCCCTTGATGGCCGGACGCGAGCTCTTGTCCTGCATCTCCAGCGTGGAGCGGGACTTCTTGTCGCGCCAGTCGAGGTCGGCGGCGGTGTAAGGTTGTTCAGGGGTAATCTCATAAAGGTCGGCGTTAAACTCCTTGGCGAGTTTCTGTGCGGCGGCCTTGGTGTTGCCGGTGGCCGAGAAATAAACGATCAAAGTCTTTTTCATCTCTTTCTGATTTGTTTGCGAATTATTTTGATTGTCAGCGCTTTTGGGCGACTGAGCGCACGCGGCCATCATCAGGCAGCACGCGGCGAAGATAAAGGTGATGTTTTTCATTTCTGTCTTTTTTAAGGCCGCAAATGTACATAAATTACGAATATACGCAGACAGATGAAATTGACGCTGTAGAGACGTTTCATGAAACATCTCTACATTTTCAGAGGAAAGATACATCTTTTCAAAATAAAAACACATTCCTAATCGGCGTCACTCTACAACTTTTTCAGTATCGGCGACCGACTCAGGTCGGTGGGATTGGTGCCGGGAACGCCTTCGGGCACGGTCACGCCAAGTTTCTCAAAGTGCTTCTGCCAGAACTCGGGCAGGTTGCCGTCGGCATCGCGCCAGTTCATGGGTTTTGGAGGAAAAAGTCCACCATAGGCCACCCCGATGAGTTCCGAACTGTAGTAGGCGACGTTGTGGGGCAGGAAAGCGTAGTCGTAGGGTTTCCCAATGAGACTTTTGGCACGGGCAATGACCTCGGCGGTGTCGAAAGGCACGGTGAGGCGGTAGAAGTCGCAGATCCCCTTGGAAAAACATAGCAGATGTTCTCTTTCGTATTGCTCATAGGACATTCGCCGCACACCATTCTCCGGATAGGCCTCAATGACCCACACCTCATCCATACTGTCGCATTCCACCAATGCAACGTGAGTGTATTCCCCTGTGCTGGCGGTGATGGCCTTCTCCATATCCGAACTGTTCTCATTCAGGAACAAGAGGTCACCGGTTTGCAGAGTCGCCAGCCAGTCGCGCTGTTGCGCTAGCACGACAACCGATAGCAAAAGGGCGAGGAGAAACAAGGCTGTATTTTTCATGTGAAAACTTTTCGACCTGTACGGTTGAAAAGACAATCTTTAAATACTAAACTGCCACATTCT
>CAMJPH010000126.1 GCA_946407715.1 uncultured Bacteroidales bacterium
GGTCTCTGACCATCAATTTGCTGATATATTGCCCTGCACTTTGTTTCAAAACAGTAATTATAATAACGAACGTGCAAAAATACAAAAAATGTCAACAATATAGTTGACAGAAAAAAATTACATTTGCATTTTTTAGTGAAATGTGAAAGTGATCAGTGAACATTTTTTTCTCTGGATACGCGAAAATCGCGGATATATCTGTGCAGATGCATATAATTAATATTTTGTTATTTTTGCAGCGCTGTTCTGCCATAGTGTTTTACGAACTTTGCATTATGGTAACGGCAATACGAAAAAGAATGTTTTGGAGACCATCGTAAAAATTGTAAAAATAGACAAGAGGACTTTTATGAGAAAAAATGCTATCCCGTTTGTGACCTTTTTTTTGATTTCATTTATCGTTATGCTCGGATTCGGATCTGCCGAGGCCCAGCATTATGGGTTTGTTCAGACTAAGAAGCAAACGGGCGTCTATGCTGGAGTCCCTGTGCCCTTGAACATCATAACCGATGGCAAACCTGAGGACGTTTCACTTGCCGCATCAGTTGGTGTCATCAAAGACTCCTACTTGACCGTCTCGGATTCAATGGTCGGAAAAAAAGTCAAGATTTCCGTTATGAAAAAATCTTCGAAAACAGAAGCGGAGATAGGAAGTTCCACCTTTTATGTTCATAAAGTACCCGATCCACATCTCGTTCTTGGCCCCCGTGTGAGAGGCGGCTATCAAAATCGTGGCGATCTCTTGTTTTACCCGAAAATTCGGGCCACTATGGAGGAAAATTTCCCGTATGACATCAAATGGGAAGTCATCAATTTCCGTGCAATCGTGATACGTGACGGGAAAGTGGTTGCCAATGAGGTCTGTTATGGCGATATGCTGACGGAAAAATTGCAAGCACTTATCCGTGATTTGCCGGGACATTCCACGGTCGTTTTTGACAATGTGGTAGTCGCATCAGTTGTGGGCACGCGCGTGCTGAAAGGCTTTACGGTTGTCATTCGTGATGAAGAAACAGAGGAAACAGCCAACGATGATGAAAATCTTGTTGATTTTGCTGAACAAATGTCTGAATTCCCAGGAGGGCAGGAAGCATTGAATGCCTATTTGGCCAAAGAAGTGAAGTACCCGGAAGTGGCAAAGTCACACGGCGTGAGCGGGACTGTTGTAGTGGAGTTTGTGGTAGAGAGAGACGGGAGCATCAGCAATGCGACAATCAAAACCCCATTGTTCCCTCCGTGCGACGAGGAGGTCTTGCGAGTCATCTCCTCTATGCCAAAGTGGATCCCCGCAAGGAATAAAGGTGTGCCTGTCAGATCCTATTCGCAGATTCCGGTGACGTTCCAGATGAAATAACATTCCAGGTGAAATAAATAATTATAGAAACAACCACCAAACCATACCATAATGATCAAAAACAGCCAAGACATCCGCGTTGAAACCGTGGAAAACAGCGGCAACATTGAAGGCCGTATCAGCAAGAACATCGTCCTCACGCCGGCGGAGATGCTGGAACGGGCGTCAATGTTCAACATCATCACCCTGCCATCGGGCAGCCGGATCAAGGAGCATCCGCACATTGAGGATGCCGAAATCTACTACATCTTGGAAGGCGAGGCCGAGGTCACCGACAACGGTCAAACCGCCGTCATGCACGCCGGCGACGTGATGTTCACCGGCAACGGCGGCCGCCACAGCATCGCCAACCACAGCGGCAAAGACGTGAAGTTCTTAGCGTGCATTTTGAGGATGTAATAATTGAGGATGTAATAATATTAAAAAATATTCCTTAAGCAGCCCCGGAGGGGCAAAACGCGCAAAGCGCTAATAACCCCACACAAGCCGAAGGCGCAGTGTGGGGTTGCGAGGGAGCCCCGGAGGGGCAAGACGCACGAAGCGCAATTTACCCCACACAAGCCGAAGGCGCAGTGTGGGGCCATACCCCCCTAAACCATAACCCTTAACCCCTAATCCAACATGAAAAACCTCCTCACAACCCTCCTCCTCCTCGCCGTAGCCCTCCTCCCCGCTACGGCCTGCACCAACCTGATCGTCGGCAAGAAAGCTTCTACTGACGGCAGCGTGATGTGCACCTACAACTGCGACGGCTTCGGATTCTCCGGGTCGCTGTTCCACAGTCCAGCCGGACGGCACGATCCCAGCGAGCAAATCGCCATCCACGGCTGGGGACCCGCGCACGAAGGACAGTTCGTGAAGCAGGTGGAATATACCTACAACGTCGTCGGTTTGATGAACGAGAAGCAGCTGACCATCGTGGAGACCACCTTCGACGGACGTTTGGAACTTCAGAACCGCGAAGGGCTGCTCGACTATTTCTCCCTGATGCGGTTCACCCTGCAGCGCGCCGCCAACGCCCGCGAGGCCATCAAGTGCATGGCCGAGATGGCGGAGGAATACGGCTACAACAGCAGTGGCGAAAGCATCACCATCTGCGACCCCAATGAGGCCTGGATCATGGAGATCATCGGCAAGGGGAAGGATAGGAAAGGCGCCGTCTGGGTCGCCATGCGTATCCCCGACGACTGCATCTGCGCCCATGCCAATTTGAGCCGTATCAGGCAATTCCCGCAGGAACCCGTAGGGGCGAAAAATTTTTCGCCCAAAATATCCCACAAATCTCTTAGCAGCAAACACCTCCAATACATCACCCGTCCCGAAGTTGAGTGCGTCTATGCCGCCGATGTCATCGAGTTCGCCCGCGAGAAGGGCTACTTCAGCGGCAAGGATGCGGACTTCTCCTTCCGCGACGCTTACTGCCCCATCGATTTCGAGAACGTGCGCTACGCCGACGCCCGCGTGTGGAGCTTCTTCCGCCACCACTGCGACGAGGCCGAGATGGACAAGTACCTGCCGTACCTCAACGGCGAATTCGACAAGTGCGACCATCTGCCGCTGTGGATCAAGCCCGACGCGCCGCTGTCGC
>CAMJPH010000127.1 GCA_946407715.1 uncultured Bacteroidales bacterium
TGGAAGAGGGTCCGCTCACCGGTTCTTACGCCCGCGACATCGTGGTGAACATCTATGACGGTAAAATGCACCCGGTTGACTCCAACGAGTTGGCATTCAAGTTGGCTGGCCGTAACGCTTTCAAGGAAGCCTTCAAGAACGCCGGTCCGAAGATTCTGGAGCCTATCTATGACGTTGACATTTTCGTTCCCGCCGACCGTATGGGCGATGTGATGACCGACATGCAGGGCCGTCGCGGTATCATGATGGGTATGGACAGCGAAGGCGCGTTCCAGATGATCCACGCCAAGATTCCGTTGGCTGAGATGAACAAGTACTCCACCACGTTGAGCTCCATCACTTCCGGTCGTGCTTCTTACAGCATGAAGTTCGCTGAATACCAACAGGTTTCTGCCGATGTTCAAAGCGAAATCATCAAGAAATACGAAGAAGAGCACAAGGACGAGGAGTAATATCCCTTGTAGAGACGCGAAATTTTATATCTCTATCAATCATAAAAAACGCCTGGCAGAAATGTCGGGCGTTTTTTGTTTTCTGCGATGAATTAATTTTTGCACTTCAAGCCCGATTTTCTGCCAAAATTTTGACCATTTTTCATCAGATTATTTCCCGTGTTAATGTAACATTTTGAATATCAGCAAGAAAAAATTTTTCAAAAAATGTTCATCGTATTGATTAGTGTATTACTTTTGCGGTGTTTTAGTTCACTAATACACTAATTAAAAAATAACGATATGATACAGTTAAGTAATGTAGAATTCGGGTACGACAAAAACCGCAAGTTGTTCAACGGGGTGAACTGGCAGTTGGAGCCCGGCCACCTGTACGGGTTGCTCGGCCGCAACGGCGCCGGCAAAACCACCCTGCTGAAAATCATGACCGGTCTGTTATTCCCGCAGGCAGGTGATGCCCTTATCGACGGCGAGCCCGCGCACAAACGCACCGCACAACAATTGAGCGACATTTATTTCCTCCAAGAGGAGATTTACGTTCCTCATCTGAAAATCAAACAGTTCGAGGCCGCTTTCGCGCCGTTCTATCCCAACTTCAGCCATGAACAGTTCATGGAATACCTAAGGGAGATGGAGATGGACAACATGCTGGGCTTCATCGACAAGTTCTCGCACGGGCAGAAGAAGAAAGTGATGATTGCGTTCGCACTGGCCACTAACGTGCCGCTGCTCATCATGGACGAGCCCACCAACGGTCTCGACATCCCCACCAAGAGCATCTTCCGCAAGATTATGGCCGCCTACGCTGACGAGCAGAAGACCGTGATTATCTCCACGCATCAGGTGCGCGACCTTCACAGTCTCATCGACGCGGTTTCCATCCTTGACAATGGCCGTATGATTCTAAACGCATCCAGCGATGTTATTACCGACAAACTGCTCTTCGATGTCGATGACCAGAAGGCACAGGATGGCAAGGTGTTCTATACCGAGGAGACCCCGCGTGGCATCTATCAGGTAAAGGAAAATGTCAACCACATTGATTCCGCCTTTGATTTGGAACTGCTGTTCAATGCCGCTGTTCAAAACAAGCAGGAATTCACAGAATTATTCAAATAACCTTAAAATCAGAGCATTATGAAAAAATACACGAATAAGATCTTAATCATCACCGCCATTGTTCTGGTGTTGGGCATAATCATCGGTTATACCATTGATTTCCAGACCGGCTACCGCAGTGGCCGAATCAAATATGAGAAAATCGAAAAGGATTCGATGAATGTGCTAAACTTTAATGGTCTGGATGAAATAGAGGCATACGCCGATTCCTTATCCGAAAATCAACCCGAAACGTCTCACCAATAAAATCGTAAAATTATGAATATCAACAATATAATCAAATTAATCAAGGCCTATTTTTATGAAAACTGGCGGAATGATGTCATCTATTCATTTGGCATCATGGCGGCATTATCGCTACTCATGACGATTATGTCCAGCAGTCCCTATCTGACGGAAATAAAAATAGCGGCAGTTGTGTTTATGGTCTATTACCCATGTCGCTTCTTTTCCAAGCTGCACCAACCTTCAAGCAGGATACACTATCTGATGACACCTGCGACCAACGCCGAAAAAGTGGTGACAGGTATGTTTTTGTCCAACATCTATTTCGTGGCAGGCATTGTTTTGTCTGTGCTGATTGGACAGGTTTTGGGTTATGGCATACTGAATGTGTATAGTCCGGGTATTTTTGCGCCATACGGAATCCACAATTTAGGTGAATTCATAAAAGTTCAGATTCCCACCCATGGGTTAAACATTCTGATATTCTTCACCAGTATTTCCACCATGTTCTTTGCCGCCATCTATTTCAAGAAAAGTCCATTTTGGAAACTTATGCTGACGAGTTTCGTCGTTTCATTGGTTTTGGGTGCCCTTATGGTGGGTACTGAATGGCTGAATGCCTTGGCGGTGGTTCCGGCGGAGATTCGCAACGGAAACTATTATAAAACAGAGCATTACATTGCAACATCCAAAGAATGGTTCCCGTATGTTGCCTGCTGTGTGTCAATTGTCTATTTCTACGCGATGAGTTTTCTGAGAATGAGAGAAACGGAGGCATAGTATGGATTTCAAGAGCACACAAACCATTTACCGGCAGATCGAGAACTGGGTGTTCGAGCAGATCTTGTCGGGCGCGTGGAAGCCGGGTGAGCGAGCCAAGTCCGTGCGCGAGCTGGCTGTCGCCTTCGAGGTGAACCCCAACACCGTCATGCGCTCCTACGAACGCCTCCAGAACCAGGAGATCATCACCAACAAACGCGGCATTGGCTACTTCGTCAATGAGGACGCCCCCGAGAAAATCCACGCCATCCGGAAGAAGGAGTTCATGAAGGAGGAGGTGCCGGAGTTTCTGAAGAATATGCGGTTGCTGGGAATCACGATGGA
>CAMJPH010000128.1 GCA_946407715.1 uncultured Bacteroidales bacterium
TCGTGCAGCCGTTTCGCGGAGTTGAGGATGCCGCCGCCGCGTTTGAAGATCTCCTCGTAGCTCAAGCCCTTGATCTTGTCGATGTACTCGACCTCGCGGCTGCCCGCATAGACGATGTGCGTGTGCGAATCGCAGAAGGAGGGGAACACGAACTTGCCCGTGGCATCGATCTCCTCGATGGGCTCCTTGATTTTCTTCAGGATGTCGGGGTTGAAGTCCTCCATCTTGCCGAACTCCTTGATTTTGTCGCCCTCGGTGAGGAGGTAGGCGTTGTCGATGACGGGGAGGTTCTGCATCTCCTTGCCGGCGCGGAACTTGATGGATTTGGGCTCCGCCTGCACTAATTGTTTTATGTTTTTTACTAAGATTGCCATAGTTGGTAGGTTTTAATTTGATGCGGCAAAGATAGTATTTTTAATGGTTATTGGTTATGGGTTATTGGTTATTGAAGCTGGTTTATGGTTTATTGGTTATGGGCGATGGCAATAGAAAGGAGCGGGTGACAAGTGTAAATATGTCTTTAATTGTTGATTGTCAGTATATTATGCATTGTTTTGATTTTCATGCAATAATCTTATAACTAATACGTTTATTAGTTATAACCTTATTAGTTTAATATATGGAAAAATTGTTCGTTTTTGGGAAGACTGTTAGTGGTAACACATTTACTGACAGAGAGAAAGAAACAACCAAGTTGGTTTCTAACTTTCAATATGGCGTGAACACCTTCATTGTATCTCCACGCCGATGGGGTAAAACATCTTTGGTGAAAAAAGTGAAAGGGTTGACAGAGAATAAATCATTGAAAGTTGTGTATGTTGATGTGCAGAAGTGTCGCAACAGGGAGGAATTTTGTGAAAAGCTTGCTTCCGCGGTGTTATCCCAAACGGCCAACAAGATGGAGGAATGGATGGAGAATGCCAAAAACTTTCTCAGTCGTTTTAGTTTTGGTGTGAACGCTTCTGCAGACCCGATGAGTGAAATGACCATCAAGTTACAGCTTTCGCCACAAGATCATTCTATGGACGATTTGCTCCAATTGCCGGAAAGGATAGCACAACGCAAAGACATTCAAATCGTGGTATGTGTGGATGAGTTTCAGCAAATTGGAAACTACCCTGACTCGTTGCAGTTTCAGACCGAACTTCGTTCGATTTGGCAGCACCACGAGAGAACCTCCTACTGCTTGTTTGGGAGCAGGAAACACATGATGGAGGCCCTTTTTGATGACAACACAAAGCCATTTTACAAATTCGGAGACATACTCTATTTGCAACGAATTCCAGCCAATTATTGGGTGAAATACATCAAAGACAAATTCAAACAGGAGGGAAAAGTCATTTCAAAGAACCAGGCGTTGTGGATTGTGGAACACGTTGATGGAAACTCTTCGTACGTACAGCAGCTATCTTGGTATGTATTCCAGAGAACCACACGAAAAGTGTCGGAAAACATACTTGCTGATGCACTCCAAGAGTTGGTGGATCAATGCAATGATGTTTTCGAAGCCAAAACCGACGAACTGACTGCCTATCAAATGAATTTCCTGCGGGCCGTGGCAGATGGAAATCACACTGGTTTGTCTTCTGCCAAAATCATACAAGACTACCATTTAGGATCATCCGCCAACGTCAACATCATCAAGAAATCCCTATTGGACAAGGATCTCATCGTCATTGAAGACAAAAAGATATTTTTATCGGATCCAATCATGGGTCTTTGGTTGCAACGGGAATAGGCTGTAGGCCTTGAAGAAACGGGAGTGCCGTTTCAGGTCATTTCCGTTTGGTTGCGCCGCGAGAATGCCTGCGAACAACAGCAATGTCAGTATTATACAGGTCTTTTTCATTGTATCTTAATATCACAAAACAGGTTTTCTCTTCGTCGGACAGCCGCTTGTCGGCTAAGGCAATCCCCTTCGGTACCACCATGAGCTCATGCTTGCTCAAACAGTCGGGCATGTCCATCTCCGCAATCTGCCGGAAAGCGGAGTCCAGCACCAGCAGCGACCAAGGTTTGTCGAGGACGTTGTTGCGTGTACCATCCCTGTTCTCATAGGGCATTGGTCTGGAAACGGTGATGTAGTACAGGTTCCGGTAGGAGTCATAAACCACGCCAAGGTATGAGGTTTTGGCACTTTCCGTGCGGGCTAATTCCGTGTAGTTGTACGTGTTGGCCGTGTCAAATTCTTCCTGGACATGCCGCTGGTGTTTACTGTGGATGTAGTGCTGCTCTTGTGTGCCGTCGCGATGGATAACGTACAGCGAATCGATGAAGGTGTATATCGCCACCAAATCCGTGTCTTTGTTCATGGTGGAGGTGAAGTGGTAGTTGTAGCGTGTATTGGCTTTGCTGCGGTGGATGGCCGGATAAGTGCCTAAGCCCCGAATCGGATTGAGCTGCCCGTCTTTATACGAAAAAACATGGAACATCGGACGTGAAAACATCCTGATTCGCGTGTCAAGCCGATAGTCGAAGATGTTTTTCAGAAATGTACTGCAATATAGTAAGCCCGAATCCGGAGTGATCGGCACGTAGTAGTGACAGCTGAAATTTGTGAAGACAACACTGTCCCCGTCCTCTGTCCATAGATTCATTTTGACCGTTCCTTTTACATCTGAATGATTGTCAACAAGATAGGTGAGAGAATCGAAGACGCAGTTGTAAATCAGATGGTTTCGGTCGAGTGGAAAATAGTAGGTGAGGTAGCCGGGGGTCTGGAATGTGGAGAACGGTTTCAGTCCATTTATGCAGTAGTTCAGAACAATCTGTTTCTCTTCC
>CAMJPH010000129.1 GCA_946407715.1 uncultured Bacteroidales bacterium
AACTGTTGGGCGTATTCGGTACTTAACCAGCAATACAGGTAACCCGCAATATCATTATTGGCGGGGATGATTCTGATTATATGGTCACTGCCAATCCATTCTTCCCAATGCTTTGGAACAATAGAGGTTTTTCCGATCGTTCCACTACGAGTAATGAGAACGCTATTTGCTTTTAGTTTCAATTCGTCGTCCAACGAAGAATGGGCAAGATATTTTTCAGTGCTTGGATTTAATTCATTTATCTGTTTGCCTCCGATCAGCTTGATTCCATGATCGGCATCAACGTAAGTTCTTTTAAAGCGAGTGGGCAGAAGAATATCCTTTGTGATAGTAGTGTCACCACAATGAACAACAGAATCTGCATTTTCGTTCAACAACTCCAAAATCGAATTACATATTGGCGTGTGATACGAACAATCCAGTCTCAAATCCAGTCGGCTCAGCTTGGTGGTGTAGTTGCGCAAATCAACGTGTTCATCGAAATACTTCGGCTTCAAATCCTCTATGGGTGGCAGATTCAGCTCCTGGTAAAGAATTCGCTCTGCCTCGTCCATCAGTTCGTTGGACTGGTCACGCAAATCGTAGGATTCCATAACCAGATCGTGTATTTTCTTCTTAATCAAATCCGGTGCATCAGGGATGATGATGTTTTTCAGATGCTCGGGCTCAATATGTTGGATAACCGCACCGTAATTGTTGTTTTGTAATAACTGTTGGCCAATAGGGGTCTTGAAATAGGCATAAATATAGCCCGTGTCAATTTCCTTTTTACCAGTTAAACGTAACATATCGTGGCTAAACACTTTTCCGTCCAGTGTTCTGCCAACGATGCTACAGTTGCCGATAGTGCCAGAAACGGTCATTAAGAGCATTCCCTTTTTCACTTTCAAGGCATCTATGTCAACATCTGTGTTTTCCGAAATATATCTTGCCGGTTGGGGATATACATCGGTTATTGATGCGGGTTGATAAAATGGAATACCTTCTGCTCTGTCAACATAAATTCTTTTGAATCTGCCTCTTACGTAAGCGTTTCCAACCAAACCATCCTCACCCCAAAGGTGGATATATCCGTATTTGCAATGCTCCACCCTGTATTTTGCGGCTTTGGCATCAAGGTTGAATGCGCTGGCCTCTAAACGGGTGTTGTTGGAAAGCACTTCCGAGAGTCCGACCGATGTGTATTTCAACGGATCGGGAGCCAAAGGATTGGGAATTTCAACCTCTTTGGTTTGTAGCTTGTAGGCCAAATTACCGGTTACCATGCGATGCCCTCCTCCCTTTTCCATTTGGCAAACACATCCGCCACCAAAACAGTCTGGTCGTTTATTCCCTTCTCTTGGTGCGTCTCTTTGCGGTAGATGACATTGCCTTCGGTGTCACGCTCTGTAATCGTTTCTTCCTTTTCCGTCATGATGATATTCCCCTTCTCATCCCGTTTGAAGATGATGTTGCCGCGTTTGTCGTGCCCGATATGGTCAATCATCGTCATAAAAATATCGTAATCGATGATTTGTCCGCTCTTTTCCTCCTCGTCTATCTCTTTTTGCGTTTTCTTCTGCAGAATCAGGATGGAACACTGCGTTCCGTTGTGCGGTTGGAAAGCATCGGCGTGCAAATCCACGCTGGCAACGATGCGGGTCTTTTTAATCAGCCAATGACGGATATATTCCAACCCGGGTGAACCGAGAATGCTGTCGGGCAGCACGATGGCGGCTCTTCCGCCCTCCTTCAACAGTTGCATAATCCTTTCTATGAAAAGCTGCTCGGGCGGAACACTGCTTTGCAAACGCGAAGTCATACTCCAATTACCCTTGTCGTCTTTCTGCCAGATGTGGCCCAAATCAAATTGTTCCAGCACTTGCGTGTCGCGAATCGGGATCTTGGAACCGAACGGTGGATTGGTCACAATCACATCAAAAAAGCCTATCGTGGTGTGGTTTTTTATCGTGTTTCTCTTAACACCCAGTGCATCCTCCAAGTGTGCCCTTGTGTTGGCATCCCATTCTTGCGGCGGAAGCAAAGTGTTCATCTGCATAATGTTGCCACTTCCGTCGTTGTTCATCACCATGTTCATTTTGGTTGCCTTCACCAAGTCGGGATTGATGTCGAAACCGAAGAAATTCTCTTTGGCCGTTTCAGAGATGGTATTGTTATAGGCACTCAATATTTCGTTGCTCCACGAAGCCTTGTCACCATACTGTTCTTTGAAACGGTCTTGCAAGCGTTCTATCACCTTGTTCATGGCCGTCACCACAAATCCGCCCGTGCCGCAGCTGCTGTCCAGCACCTTCTCGTCGTCTTTCGGGTTGATCATATCGACCGCCATCTTCATCACGTTGCGCGGTGTGAAGAACTCTCCTCTGTCGCCGCGCAGGTTGGCCCCCACAATCTCCTCGTATGCTTTGCCTTTGATGTCAATATTCGTGTTGAGTAGCGCATATTTCTGGAGTTCAGCCACAAGGAACGTCAACGTTCTTGGAGTCAGTTTGATGGTGTCATTCTCATCAAAGATTTGCGGATTCTTTTTCTTGACTTTCTCAAAAATCTTGGAGATTCTTTTGTAAACCGTCGCTTGTCCGTCTTTGTAGTTCCTTTCCTTCGAGGTGGTGTAAAACTCGATAGGCTCAAGCAAATTGCGCTCATCGTGAATTTTGCAGAAGATTACCTTCAGGAACTCAAAAAACGCGGGCTGTTTTTGCAGACCTTCGTTGATATAAATGATGTTGTGACAAGTTCGGAACGTGAAAAGCAGATTGTCATCGAA
>CAMJPH010000130.1 GCA_946407715.1 uncultured Bacteroidales bacterium
GTCCTCGCAATTCTGACACTACTCATAACGACTACGACTGCTACGATGAGAAGAACCACAGTTGCGCCAAAGATGAAATACAACGGCGAGAGGCTGATGTGTTCGGCGAACTGTTCAAGCCATTTGTCGGCAACGAAATAGGCGAAAACACACGCAAAAATCGACAAGACAAGAGATAGCTTCAACACACCCCAAGCAAAAATACTTAGTACATCTCTCTCTGTAGCACCGTTAATTTTGCGGATGGCCATTTCTTTGCTCCGACGACTCGACTCATCGCGTATGAAACCGATGAGGCCCAACATGGCAATCATCAATGCAAAAATGGAACCGATGAAAACGGTGTTGCGCATCTTGCGACTATCTTCGTATGCTGAATGCATTTCGTCCGCATATACTTTCAACTGTACATCTTTTCCATCAAGGGCCTTAGAAATGGCTTCCTTTAGCTTCCCAATCGTGGTTTCATCCATTTTACTCACTTTGAAAACCAGATGCGGCATATAAGACTCTCCGTCCTCCAGACTGCCGTGGAAACGCACGCTCGGTCGGGTATCCATATCCAAGAGGCTACCCAGACGATAGTCGCGGTAAACACCTGTGATCGTGAATGATTTAAGATTTGTCAAAGAGTTTTCGTGTCCGGTAATCATAATCTGTTTCCCCACCGCTCCATCGCTCCAGTCCGTGAAGTCATTCATTCGTTTCACGAAACTCTCGCTCACCACCACTTCATTGGAATCGGCCGGTGCGCGACCGTCAACAAACTCCATCCCGAAAAGAGCATAGAATTGCTCTGTGGCCTCGTATTGGTCGGCCACGTTGAACAATTCACGATCATCACCGGGAAGATATATGTTGTCGCCATTCGACCAAATGTAAGGAAGACCATAGCTTGCTGCAATGTGTGTCACTTCAGAAAGTTGGCCAAGAGCATTCACCACACGTTGTTGAGCCTCTTGATTCCCGTCGTACATGTCCACAAACAACACATTCTCATAATTGTAGCCCGGGTCGTCGTTCATCATTTTATGATATTGCGAAGCGATGACCATCAGCATCGAAACGACAAATACATTGATAAACACCTGAACGCCAAGCAGTCCTATTTTCCATCGCCGCGAATTTTCCGTATAATTGCGGAAGGCCACCGAAACGGGAATGCGCATGTAAAGCTGCGCAGGAACGAAAACGGAAACAAACAGCACAAGCAACAGCACAGCCACAATAGTCCAAATGCTTTGGGGAACAAGTAATGTCCCAAATGGCACACCCAACAAGTTCTGTATCAATCCTTTTGTGGCAAAAATAATGGCAGCTGCCAAAACGAGTGCCAATAATAGATGTATTATCGACTCCCGAGCCAATAATCCATAAATACTGAAAGCGTTCGCACCATAGCACTTTCGTACCCCAATTTCTTTGGCTCGATGTACCATAGACGAAATTGTGATCAGGATATAGTTGAGTAAGCTGATGACAATCAGCATTGTTGCAATAACGGAAAGCAGTATTACCATTGAATGCACCGAAGGCTCTTTGAGGTGGGTTTTACCAAATGGTGCAAGATAATACCACAGCTTCATGCCGTTCTTCTCAAACTCCTGCAAAGGCTGATGAGCCTCCTGCATCCTACGGATGGCATCGTTAAGCGATTGCGGATCAACACCTTGTTGCAATTTCACAAATCCCACATAGCGGTCGTTACCGACCCAGTTCTCCGTGCTGCTTTTTGAATAACTCTCCATCGACAGCAAAATGTCGGCGTCTATAGAACCATTTTTAGGGAAATCCTTGAATACGCCCTCAATAGTCATTTTCAACAAAGGTACATCCTCGTTGTAGATGATTTTGCCAATACATTCCTCCACGCCACCCATTTTTTTGGCAAACGACTCCGACACCATCAAACATAGCGGCTCTGACAGCACTTTCTCCGGATTGCCAGCCAGAATGGGACGGTCAAAAACGCGGAAGAAGCATGAATCGGCTAAACGGAGATTTCCGGTGATGACATTGCCATCCTCGTCCAAATAACGGTCACTATTGAAATAGAAAGTCATTCGGGTGGCTTCTTCCACTCCCGGCACCTCTGCCTTGAAGCCAAATGCTACCGCACCACTCACCTGAGGGAAATCTCTGGATTCGCCCTGTACTTCGTAACCAGAACGGATACAATATATACGGTCCACGTCTTTATAGAAACTGTCGTACGACAACTCGAAGCACACTTTGGCAATCAGCACGATGCCGATTGCAAGACCCACCCCGAGGGAGAGTATCTGGATTAGGAGATTACTTTTTCGAAACATATAATTGATGTTTGGTTTTACGTTTTTATCTGACCCACATTTATTCCTTTTTTAGCACCACCGCAGGGTTCGTCTTCGCGGCGCGGAGGGTCTGCCAAAGCACCGAGAGGAAGGCCATCGCAAGGGAGATGACCACGGCGACGAGGAATATCCAGCCGTAGTGCTCCAGCCTGACGATGAAGCCCTCCAAGTAACGCTGCGCCGCCCAGACCGCTATCGG